>JAFTMS010000008.1 GCA_017452265.1 Bacteroidales bacterium
CCCCGACCATGCTGGCACTGGTTAAAGAGGGGTGGTACATTTCATTCCGCTACAGGCGGTACATTTCAAACTGATACGGACGGTACAAATCATTCTGATATACCCGGTACATTTGAAAGTGATATGGGCGGTACATTTAATCCGCTGCAATCAGCTCAGACCAAAGAATTGACAAACCACAATGGAATCTGGGTTATGAAGGGCGTGATTTCGGGAAGTGCTTCTATATGACTTATGACCGCAGGACTGCTAAGGATTGGGCAAAGAAGAACTTCAAGGAAAAATCAATTGTGAATCGATATGCCATTGATTTGGAGCAATTGACAGATGGAAGTCTTAAGATAAAGCATTTTAAAGCTGATGCTCAATGGGCGGAATTTGTTTGGAGCAATCGGTATAATACCAACTTCAAGCGCCCAAAGTATGATGTAATTATTGGCCCGATGGCAGATAGGGGCCTGAAGGAGCAATTTATGAAAATGAGAACAGAGGGTAAGACATTTGAAGAGATAGCACCATTGATTCATTATGACAGGTTTCGTTCAATGCAAGTGTGTTTCTGTTCGGATTATGCCATCAGTATGTTGAATTATATAGATTAGTGTTATGGCCTTGAATTACGATGCATTGGATTATACCATAAAAGCATTGGTTGAAAAGCTTATGCTAAAATATAGAAGTAGTTATGATTCCTCTTTGGAACTAGTGCTTAATAGTCGCTTGTATGCTCGTCTATTGGAGAATCCCTGTCTGTTGGAAGAGGGCGATATCTATCTGTTTAATTTGTTGGATCAAGAAGTTGCAATATGAAGTTCTAAAAGACTCAAAGAAGGACTGTCACGAACTTTGGAGTTCGAGTTTGTCCATCCGAGAACTGACCAAATCGTCTTCAAATCTGAATAGCCACCGCTCTTCGAATTTACGACTCCGTCCCCAAGCCCAAGCCTGCGGGACGGAGTTTTGTATACATAGTTCCTAACGTGCCTCTTCGACATATAGATTCATGCAGTCTTCCAAGTCGGCGAATTTCAATCTCACCTGATAGATGCCTGGTTGAGTGAAAAGCACCTGATTGAAAGTCAGATTGCAGTCGAAAAAGCAGTCTCGTCCGATTTCCGAGGGCTTCAACGTCAGAGGGGCATGAATTGGCTCAACTATGTTGTTCCCGTTCGAGTCCGTAATACTTACTGTCAATGAGTCGGACACTGGTTCTGTGAATAATATTCTGGCAACCAGAGCAAATCCTTGTTGATATGTAAAAGGAAAATTATTAGAAAAAATCCGATTGAATGCACCCACTAAAGTGATTTTGCCATTATTACTCTGCGCATAATCGCACAATGTAAATATTGATAATTTCATATCCTTATTCTGCTGTTATCTTGTTTGCGGTATACCCTAATCTCTTTAAATGAACTGCAAGAGGTGTACATATTGTCGCTATCGTATGTTTCCTCGTTGTCGCAATATTGGCTCCATGCCGATGTGTTACTCCCTCTTTGACTTTAAATTTTACAGGAATTATGCCATTGACATAGACTATGATGCTGTCTGCTTCCAATGCATCTCCGGCATTCCTGTGAAATGTACTTGTCTTCTCCTTCATCTCATCGTTTTGAGGTTCATACATGGACTTTACCTCTGCATAGGAATTCCTGTCCATTTTAAAGCGTAGCATCTTCTCTTTGGTCAGAGGATGCTCGACAATTGTACCGGGTAGAACAGGTTTTCTCGTTATCAGTTCAACCGAGCCCCCTTCAATTGTCTCGTTAAAATCTGTATATATTGCCATTATTGTTTTGCTGTTGGTATCACCTTCTGGAACTCATAAGGGCTGAAGGAGAATAAAGAGCATAAATCATCCGTTGTCTCTACATCCATAATGTCTTTGGATGCGGAGAAAGCCACTTGAAGTTCTTCCATAGATGGTTTCTTGTCCATTTTTACCACAAACTCACCCTCATTGTCATTGATGGTACTTTCAAATTCATCTTCTGTGGTTTCCCCGCTATATAGTTTGGAAAGCAGACGGAAATAGTTACGTTCTTTGGTTCTGTTATTTATGGCCTGAACAAGAGTGTCTATTATCACCTGCGAGCTCTCCCCGGTCATTCGTCGGACAAATCCGTCACCTAAACACACTCCGGTGAAGATTTTCACATCGGTCTTAGGATGTCCTACGATACCGACTAGTGCGGCTTCTTCTCCTTTTGTATATACAAACGTCTGCTCAAGTCCTGTATCACAAGAGCCGGATCCAATCGTTATGTTATCATCAAGCATCATATACTACATACTCATTATTGAGCCAACGTCGCAAATGTAATGAATAGGAATGATAATCGCAAACAGTACCAGACTTAATACGTGAATCCGGCTATGCGGAATGCGGCGAGAAGCTTAGGAAAGGCGGTATGTTACGCCTTGGGGTACTCCGTGATCGAGAGCTGCCGGATGGCCGGGATACAGGTAGACCGGTATCAGCCCCTGCTGCTTCAAGGTCTGAAGAAGGCTCTGAAAATCAGAGACTAAGCGCTAGCTCGCAAAATTGTGGACGCGTACATTTGAAAAAGTAGGCAACGATGGAAAACGAAACGACAGTCAATTACGCATTTGCTTTAAAGCATAGACAGCATGATAGGTATAGTCAGGAACGAATTGAAGATGAATCCTTACACATCGAAGAGCATATATGTTTTCAGCGTTTCCTATGGCAAAGCATCGCAAAACACAACCCACTGAGCATCAAGCTCTTGCAGAAAGTACGTGCCGCCAAAGGGGAGCACGCATCCAACGTAAGGAGCTGAAAGACAAAGGATTGTATTTCACGTAGTTGATTTCAAAAAATTGTCTTACCTTTGTCGGTGTACTTATAAAACCTATAAAGAGATGAAAAAAGTTATTTTAAGTCTGATTTTCCTTATGATGCCGCTGGCGGCGGCGTTTGCGCAGGATGTGATCGGCAAATGGAAGCTTGACGACGGTTCGGCTGTCGTGGAGGTGTACAAGAGCGGAGACGCTTACAACGGAAAGATCGTATGGCTGGCAGAGCCTACAGAGGCAGACGGTTCGCCTGCTGTAGACAACAACAATCCGGACAAGGCATTGAGAAGCAGGCAGCTTATCGGTCTGAACATGCTCAGCGGCCTCAAAGCGACCGGAAAGAACGAATATTCAGGCGGCAAGATCTACGATCCGGGCAACGGAAAGACATACAACTGCTCGATGACAGTGCAGGGCGATGTGCTCAAGGTACGCGGCTCGCTCGACAAGAAAGGACTCATCGGCAGGACCATGGACTGGTTCCGTCAGAAATAGGACGGAGCAGGAGCGACACTTCGGACGAATATAGGTCAACAATCGGTTACGATAAGACAACCGGAGTATCCGAACCTTCAATATCTTTGCACACCACAAAGATAAACCTGTTAACGATATGACTGACAAAAACGTGTATCTGGCCTCGAAACCTAGGTATGAAATTCTGGACGGACTGCGGGGAGTGGCTTCCGTCCTTGTCGTGCTGTTCCACCTGCTGGAGACATATTCAGGAGGACAGGCGACACAGATCATCAATCACGGCTACCTTGCCGTAGACTTCTTCTTCGTGCTTTCCGGCTTCGTGATAGGATATGCCTATGACGACAGATGGAACAAGATGACCGTATGGGGTTTCTTCAAGAGGCGTCTCGTGCGTCTGCAGCCAATGGTCATCATGGGAACCGTGATAGGCGCATGCTTCTATTTCTTCGGCCAGGGTTCGGGATTCGGTCTCATCGGCAATGTTCCGGGCTGGAAAGTCCTGCTTGCATTTGTGATGGGCTGCCTCATGATTCCTTGCGGAATGAAGATGGACATCCGCGGATGGGGGGAGATGAACTCATTCAACGGCCCGAACTGGTCGCTTACATGGGAATACGTCGCCAACATCCTTTACGCTCTTGTGTTCCGTTTCCTTCCTAAAGCGGTCCTCGGAGTGCTCACAGCGGCGGCGGCATTCTGTACGCTTGACATCTGCCTGAACTGGAACGTGTTCGGCCTTCTCGGAGAAGACCGCATTGCAAATGCATACACCGTCATCGGAGGATGGAGCCTTACAGCAGAACAGGTGTACATCGGCCTCACACGCCTCTTCTACCCGTTCCTCAGCGGTCTGCTCATCTCGCGTATCGGTAAGTTCATCAAAGTGAAAGGCGGTTTCTGGTGGTGCTCGCTCATCCTCGTGGTGCTGTTCAGCATCCCTTGCGTAGGCGGCGCCGGAAACATCCTGAACGGTGTCTACAACGCAATCTGCATTCTTCTTCTCTTCCCTATCGTCGTGATGATGGGAGCAGGAAGCCAGCTCAAGGGAGAAAAGAGCACGAAGATATGCACCTTCCTCGGAGAACTTTCGTATCCGCTCTACATCACCCACTACCCTATCATGTATATGCAGATGAACTGGGCGTGGACAAATCCTGACGCTCCGGCATATGCCCACGTCATGGTGAGCGTAAGCTGCTTCCTCCTGTCAATCGGCCTGGCATACGCCTGCCTGAAGCTCTACGACCTTCCGGTCCGCAAGTGGCTCACGGAAAAGTGGCTGAAGAGGAAATAAGACATTTTCAAAGAATCACAAAAACGGTCTGCAAGCGGAAACTTGCAGACCGTTTTCATATATTGACAGTAATCTATCGGTTGAACTGTGCGCGGAGCACTTCGTTCTTTGCATCGGCATCCGAGCCCTTGATTCCGAAATAGAACTTGATCTTAGGCTCCGTACCTGACGGACGGACAGTCACCACATCGCCGGCCTCGTTGTAGAACTGAAGCACGTTCGATGCAGGAAGACCTGTTTCCTCAGGCTTGTTGTAATCAACCACCTTCACAACCGGCGAACCGGCCATCTCCTTAGGAGGATTGTTGCGGTACTCGACCATGATGGCGGCGATTTCCTCAAGACCAGCCTTTCCCTTGCGTGTGAGCGAGATGAGCGACTCCTTGTAGTATCCGAACTCTGCGTAGATGTCCTGGAGAAGCTGGTAGAGAGTCTTTCCCTGCTCTGCAGCCCAGGCAGCGCATTCAGCCACCATTGCGCATGAGATAGGAGCGTCCTTGTCACGTACGAACTCGCCTACGTTGAAACCGTAGCTTTCCTCGCCGCCACAGATGAACTCAGTCTGTCCCTCGTTCTTCTTCACGATGTCCGCAATCCACTTGAAGCCTGTAAGTACGTTGTATACCTTCACGCCGTACTTTTCCGCTATCGCACGGATGAGCTCTGTCGTCACGATGGTCTTCACGACATACTGCTTTCCGTTGAGCTTTCCGAGCTCAGACCAGCGGCGGAGAATATAATATGTAAGGATTGACGCTGTCTGGTTTCCGTTGAGCAGAACCATCTTGCCATCATTGTCGCGCACTGCGATTCCGAGGCGGTCGGCATCAGGGTCTGTCGCCATCACAAGATCTGCGCCCTCGCTGTCCGCCACTTCAACAGCCATGGCGAGAGCCGATGGTTCCTCAGGGTTCGGAGACATCACTGTCGGGAAGTTTCCGTCCACAACATCCTGTGCAGGAACATGATATATGTTCTCAAAACCGAGCTTCGCAAGGAACTCAGGAACGATTTCTACGCCTGAACCGTGGATAGGGGTATATACGATCTTTATGTCCTTGTGGTTTGCACGTGCTTCCGGCGAGAGCATAAGGCCCATCACGGAATTGAGGTACGCCTCGTCCATCTCATGGCTCATCACCTCGATCGGAGCTGCACCTTCGCCCGGCTCGAACTTCACCATAGAAGGGTCTGTGATCTTTGCGACTTCTGCCACGATGTCCTTGTCTACTGGCGAAGTCACCTGAGCACCGTCCGACCAGAACACCTTGTAGCCGTTGTACTCCTTAGGATTGTGAGAAGCCGTTATCATGATGCCGGCCGTAGCCTTCTTTGTCCTCACCGAGTAGCTCATGAGGGCGATAGGATGGAGCTTGTCAAAGATATACACATGTATTCCGTTGGCTGAAAGGACATTGGCGGCAATCTGAGCGAACTCCGGACTGTTGTTGCGGCTGTCGAACGAGATGCATACGTTGAGCGGGCCCTCGCAGTTTGCCTTCATGTAGTTTGCGAGGCCCTGAGTCGCCATTCCCACCGTATACTTGTTCATACGGTTCGTACCGACACCCATGATGCCGCGAAGACCGCCTGTACCGAACTCGAGGTTCTTGTAGAACGCATCTTCAAGCTCCGTCAGGTCGTTCTCCTGAAGTGCACGGATCTGAGCCTTTGTAGCCTCGTCGAAATTGCCGTCCAGCCAGCTCTGGACCACTTGTCTGAAATCTTTTTCCATATCAGTTCAGTTGTTTAAGATTATCTTGCGAATGATTAAAAGTGATATCTTTTCAGATATCCAAGCAAATATAAACAGAATTATCGGATAAAAGATTATTTTTGCGACAGATTTTCACCGGACATGGAAAAACTTGCAGAATTTGTTGCTCAGCACATAGGGGAAGACACTTCACGGCTGCTTCTCGGCAGGGCGAAATGGCCTGATATCGACATGGATATGGCCGTTTCGTGCATCGAAAGCCGACGGAAGCTGAAGGGAAAGGTGCAGGAGTGGTACGACGAGCCGAGGCTTGTCTTTCCTGTGAAACTGTCGGCAGAGCAGTGCAGCAGCAGCGCGACAGGACGGTACAAGGCGGAACTGGCCGGACGCATCGCCGGGGCAGGCTGCCGGATTGCAGACCTCACAGGAGGACTCGGCGTGGACTCATGGTTCTTCTCGCAGAAGGCGGCAGCTGTCCTATACAACGAGATGCAGAAACCGCTGTGCGATGCTGCAAGGCACAATTTCTCCGTTCTGAAAGCATCAAACATAACCATCAGCAATTGTGCAGTCAGACATGAAGGCGACGCATCATCAGCCTCCCCGCGTGAGCTGCTGGCGGATTTCCGTCCGGACATCGTGTATATGGATCCCGCACGCAGAGGCGAAGGCGGACGCAAGGTCTTCCTTATCGAGGAATGCGCCCCGGATGTGCTCACGCTGAAGGACGAGATATCCGTATATTCCCGTCACATACTTCTGAAACTTTCTCCGATGGCCGACATCAGCATGGTATGCAGCCGTCTGGGGAAGACATGTCGTGAGGTGCACGTCGTGGCATCCGGAGGCGAATGCAAGGAGCTGCTCATCTGGATGGACAGGGAATGGCAGGGGGAATACGGAATAACGGCTGTCGAGATGCACAACGACGGCACATGCGGTACATTCATCTTCAAGCCGTCAGAAGAAAAGGAGGCGGCAGGCATTCCGTGCTGCAGGCCATACTATGTACCGGGCGGCAAGACGGCATTCCTGTTCGAACCAGGCAAGGCACTCATGAAGGCCGGAGCGTTCAATATCATATCCCAGCGTCTGGGTATCAGCAAATTAGGAAAGTCCACACATTATTACATTGTCCCAGCCGATCAGACATCGGAAATAATGTCTGAACTGAAAAGAACAGGAAAGGTCTACAGCATAATACGCTGCGAGCCGTTGGACAAGCGCACGATCAAGGCGGCCGGCGAAGAATTCCCGTATGCCGACGTGACGGCCCGGAATATCCCTATGGAGACCGACACGCTCCGCAAGAAATTAGGACAGAAAACGGCTCGGAAAGCCTCCCGGTCCTCTGAGCAGCCGGTCCACATCTTCGCTCTGAAATCCGACACTGAAGGCAACCTGCTCCTTATTACGCGCAGATGTGCTCAAGAAGAATCTTCAGGCCCATTACTATAAGTATGAAGCCGCCGGCGAATTCGGCTTTGGATTTATAGCGGCTGCCGAACATATTGCCGATGCAGACTCCTGCTGCAGAAAAGACTGCCGTTGTCACGCCTATCATCAGAACCGCCTGCCAGATGTTCACGTCCAGGAAGGCGAACGAAACGCCGATTGCAAGGGCATCGATGCTTGTAGCCACTGCCATCGCAAGCATCGTCCTGAACGAGAAGTCGGGTTCGGGCTTGCAGCATCCGCAGTCATCGTCCTTATGGAATGACTCCTTGATCATGTTGCCTCCGATGATGCCAAGAAGAATGAAGGCGATCCAATGGTCTACGCTCTCGACAAAGCCGGCGAAATGTATGCCGATGAAATAACCTATAAGCGGCATCAGGGCCTGGAAGCCGCCGAACCAGAGAGCGGCGGAAATGGCATGTTTCGGCCTGAGTGTCTGCACAGAGAGGCCCTTGCATATGGATACGGCAAAGGCGTCCATTGAGACGCCTACCGCTATGACAAGTAATTCAGCAAATTGCATAAAATGTTATGGATTTCTCGACTACGCTCGAAATGACGACAAATTATTTGTCTACAGTGATGTGTCCGAGGTTCAGTCCCCATTTCCAGTTCTGAACCACGATGACGTCCTTGCCGTCGAGATCCGTGACATGCTGCATCTTACGGAGCAGAGTGTGTGAATGCCCACCCACTATCAGGTCCACATTCCTTATCTGCGAGGCCAGCTCCTTATCCTCCACATATCCCAAATGGCTGAGGCAGAGCACAAGGTCACACCCCTTCTCATTGCGCAGATATTCAGCATATTCATTCACCAAAGGCGCCGGCTCCTGATACTTCAGTCCACCGATGAGATGCCTGTCCACAACCCTCGTGATGTCCGTCAGAAGGCCTATTATGCCGATCTTCATTCCCGCCTTCTTCACAATTGCATACGGCTTCACAAGCCCTTCAAGCGGATTTCCCGTAAAGTCATAGTTGGCGCACACCACCTTGGTATTCTTCAGATTACGCAGACGTCTTGCCAGTTCCTGCGCGCCATTGTCGAACTCATGGTTTCCAAGCGTCGCCACATCGAATCCGAAGGCATTCATCACATCGATCTCGATGTCACCGCCAAGTTCCGTAAAATATGAAGTGCCCTGGCCGTAATCCCCTGCATGAAGCAGGAGCACATTCCTTTTTCCGTCCGCACAACGCACGCTGTCGATGTAGGCAGCCTGCTCGATCACTCCCCCACGTCCCTTGTAATCACCGCTGCGCTGCGGATCTATGTGGCTGTGAGTGTCATTCAAATGAAGTATGGTCAGGTGCTGGGCATCCACAGCCACAGCAGCCAGCGCCATCGCAAAAGTCAGAAACAGTTTCTTCATCGCTTCAAATCCTTTACAATTACACGTCCGTCCGCCTTGTACTCTATCGGCCTTCCAGCTGCCGTCTCCGCATAGACATATTCAAGGACGGCATCAATCACGTCCACATCATCGAAAGTGGTGATGGACACGGCATTATAATCAAGCGAAAGTCCGTCGCCTCCGCCAAGAAGGAACGATATCGTCGCAAGCCCGTATATGCGGTCGTCATCTATAGGTCCGCCTCCGATTTCAGCGGAAATCAGCTTGCCGTCTTCTGCGACTACCCGTACGCCTCCCAGCACCTGGAAGCGTCCTGCAGCCATTCCCTCAAGTATCGCCCTGATCTGTCTGCCCGTCTGCTCCACATACACGAGCTGGTTCTTGAACGGGAACATCGAAAGCATATCGTCCAGGATGATGTCACCCTGAGGCATATCCACACGTATGCCTCCGAAATTCAGCACACCGATATCCACCTTTTTCCCTGCAAGACGTTCGGTCTTGTCCATCAGCAGATCCACTGCCCAATTTGAAAGAGCGCTTTCGGGATACGCAGTGGACATTGCCTCAGTGGAATATCCGATGACATCCTTGACGCGAGCCATCTTCGGCTGAGCATCAAGCACGACACGGGCAGTCCTTGCAGTCGCCGACCTTCCGCCGAACACTCGTCCGTTTGGAGCGACATATCTACGTCCATCGAACCGTCCCAGCGCTTCGTCTACATTGTCCTTGGCCGGAGCCTTGCATCCAGTCCTGCTTCCATCCATCGGAACCGTCTTCCAGCCGTATTCCTGCCCCACAGCCGTAAAGGACATGAAGCACAATACAGCAAAACTTACTAAAATTCCAACTTTTTTCATAAATGAATATATATTCGTATTGACTGAAACATGGAATCGGCATTTTCAGTCAATACGACACTATTTCTGTTTGAGCCATTTCCAAAGATCCTTGAAGGTCGTCTTCTTGCCGAACATCAGGATACCGATCTTATATATCTTCGCCGACAGCCACGCACATCCCGCAAACGTCGCCGCCAGAAGCACAACCGAAAGCGCCAGCTCCCATCCCGGAACCCCGAACGGAATACGCGCAAGCATCACAATCGGAGACGTGAACGGAATCATAGAACACCACCATACAATCGGGCTGTCAGGCGCATTGAACGCATAAAGCGCCACAAAGAACGCCAGCAGAAGCGGTATCGTCACAGGCATCTGAAGCTGGTTCGTGTCCGCCTCATTCTCCACAGCCGAACCGATCGCAGCAAAGAACGAAGCATAAAGCAGATATCCGAGTGCAAAATAGATGACGAAAGCCAGAATCATCTGCACCCAGTTGATGTCCTTGAGCGTACTGAGAACCGCACCCATGCCCTCACTGTCCTGAGTCATCGCTGCCATTTCCTCGACAGAGACACCTCCCATCGAGCCTGTCATCTCCAGCATCTGCTCAGTCTGCGCAGAATCCCCCATGAGCGAATCGAATCCTGCCACCGCAGAGAATCCGCCTACAAGCACAAGAGTCAGGAGAATCCACAGGAAGAACTGCGTCAGAGCCACACATGCCACACCGATGATCTTTCCGAACATCAGTTCCGTCGCCTTCACAGAAGACACCAGCACCTCGACAACCCTGCTCGCCTTCTCCTCTATCACGCTCTGCATGACCATGCCGGAGAACATCGCGATGAACATATATATGATTATGGACAGAACCATCGATATGATCATATACACCTCGGAAGACGTGATCTTTTCCTCACCCGACTCATCAAGCGTATATGTCGTCATAGATACGTCGGATTTCACATCCGCCATTATCTGCTTGAGGTCTGAAACCTCGTAAAGCGCTATCCTGTAATCCTCTACGGCATCATCCACCTTAGACTGCACACCCTCCTTGAGTTCCATGCTCAAAGGCTTCACCGAATATGAGACAACCGAAACCGTACGCTGCGCAGTGTCTATCGGCGATATCACCACAAGGGCATCCAGCCCGAGGGACTCGAACCGCACCTTCATGCTGTCTACCGGTTCTGTCGAACAATCAGTATAGTCAACAGCCTCAGTATCTTCAAGATACGGCATCACAATGCCAGACTGGTCGATGACAGCCACCTGCTTTCCCTTGTCCTTCGCCATAAACATGATGACGCTTGGAAGAATGCACATTGCCGCAAAAAGCACAGGCACAAGGAAGGTCGTGAGAAGGAACGACTTCTTCTTTACACGGGTAAGATACTCACGTGATATGATGATTCCTATATTTCTAAGTTTCATGACTATTCCTCCTCCGTTACAAGTTTGATGAATATGTCATTCATTCTCGGCACAAGCTCCTTGAACGAATTGACCGTAATATTCTGAGCCACAAGCTCCTTGAGAACCGCATTCGTATCCTTTTCCGCATCAAGAGAAAGCACGGCCGTATGTCTTCCGGCATCGTCCTGATCCGACAGGACGGTATAAAGTCCCGGCACCGATTCTACAGGACGGTTCTCCGTATATATCAGTTCTACATTGTTGTTGCCGTATTTATGACGGATTTCGTCAACGCCTCCTGTGATGACCACGTGGGACTTGTTGATGAGGGCGATGTTGTCGCAAAGCTCCTCCACAGACTCCATGTTGTGGGTTGAAAGGATTATCGTCGCGCCCTCAGCCTTCAGACGCAGGATTTCCTCACGGATGATCTGGGCGTTCACTGGATCGAAGCCTGAAAACGGCTCATCGAGGATAAGGAGCGAAGGCTTATGCACGACCGTCGTGATGAACTGCACCTTCTGGGCCATGCCCTTGGAAAGCTCCTCCACCTTCTTGTTCCACCAGCTTTCGATTCCAAAACGCACGAACCACTTCTTCAGTCCGGCAGCAGCCTCACGCGAGCTCATTCCCTTGAGCTGGGCGAAGTACATGGCCTGGTCTCCGACCTTCATCTTGCGGTACAGTCCCCTTTCCTCGGGAAGATAGCCGATCCTCTCCACATCGTCCTGAGTTATAGGCCTGCCGTCGAAAAGGACGGTTCCTGAATTCGGGATGGTAATACGGTTTATGATACGGATGAGGGTGGTCTTTCCTGCACCGTTAGGCCCGAGAAGGCCGAAGATCTTTCCTTTCGGGATGTCTACCGAAACCTTGTCAAGAGCCACCTTTTCACCGAAGCTCTTGCAGACATCTTTGCATTGAATCAATCCCATCTTGTCTATATTGTTAAATCATTACATATTCAATATCTTGGCGGTCAGTTCCACCATGAGTCCGGCCGGTGTGGCCTCGCCGGCATCACCGCCCTTGCCCTTGTAGTCGTATTCCTTCAGAAGGGCGATCACAGCCATGCACTTCTTCACAGGGTAGTTGCGCACCGCCGTATCATATTCAGAGAAGAAATACGGATTCACCCCCAGCACCTTGGCCTTCTGGTCGTTCATCGGACGAGGATTCTTCATCAGCAGCGCACCGTATTTCAGAATTCTGTAGAAATGCGTATACAGCGCGCTCACAGCCATCGGCATCGCAAACTTTGCCGACGAACCGATGTACGCAGCAATCCTCAGCGCCTTCGCGGCATTCTTCATCGACAGTTCCTTTGTAAGCTCGAAAATGCTGAACTGACGGCTTATGCCCACATTCCTCTCGATGTCCTTCGCACTCACCTCCACCGTGCCTTCCGGCAGATTCTTCAGCATCTTCTCCGTCTCTATCGCAATCTTGTTCAGGTCCGTTCCGGCATGTTCGGCAAGCAGGGCCGCAGCGTCGGGAGCGATGCGCATACCTTTGTTCTGATAGAACATCGATATCCATTTCGGCATCTCATAGTCTTTCAGAGCCATCGAGTCCACCACCACGCCCATCTTGGAAACGGTCTTGTAAAGCGACTTGCGCTTGTCGGCCGACGCCCCGTGCATCGCAATCACCAGCACAGTGGACTCCAACGGCTTCTGACAATATACAGCCAGTTCCTCCAGAGTCTTCATCATCTGCGCCTCCTTCACCACCACAAGCTGCCTTTCGGCAAACATCGGATAACGTCGTGCCGCCGTAATCACAGCATCCGCATCCACATCAGCTCCGTAGCAGACCGCCTGATTGAAATCGCGTTCGCTCTCGTCAAGACAATGCTCCATCACGGCATCACAGACCATATCCACATAATAAGGCTCGTCCCCCATCAGCAGATACACCGGCCTGAAGATGCCGCTGCGCACATCCCTGACAATTTCCCTGCAAAGGGAATCCGTTTCTGTAAATCCTTTCGCCATAGCCTGCAAATATAGCAATTATAGTTGATACGCCGACATTCATAAGACGCATATTTCCGCAAATCACTACAAAAGAAAAAGGCAGCACCCTGAGATGCCGCCTGAATGTCATTTGTTGCCTTATGCTCTTTTTTCCTTTTCCTTTACGAGTTTTTCCTTGAGGATGTCCGCGCAGTCCACGACAGCGTCTTCGAAGGTCTTGGCATTCTTCTCGACAACTATTGTGCTGCCCGGGATACCTACCTGAATCTTCACATTCTTGTTCTCATGGTCCGGGAGCAGTGAAAGCGCCACATCTACTCCAGTTACCGCATCGTAGAACTTCTCCAGTCTTGAGAGTTTCTTCTCTACAAAGTCCAATAGTTTCTGATCTGCATTGAACTTGATGCTCTGAACTCTAATCTCCATGTTTACCTCCGTTTTTTGCCCTTGGATGGGCTTGTTCATAAATATCCTTGAGTCGGGCGATGCTGCTGTGGGTATAGATCTGAGTCGTAGCCAGAGATGAATGGCCGAGCAGTTCCTTTATGGAATTCAGGTCCGCTCCTTCATTCAGAAGCTCTGTCGCAAGAGAATGCCGCAGGACATGCGGAGACCTGCGTCCCGTAATGCCTTCAGCGCTTCCAAGCTCGCTCTTCACCACCCTGTCCACGTACACGGGATACAGTCTTGCACCCTTGTATGTCACGAACAGCGGCTCTTTCAAAGACCTTTTCCCTCCGCACATCGTCTCAACTGCTTCCAAATATAGCAAAATTTCTTCACACAGCGAAACCACAAGCGGAATTTCTCGCATTTTATCGCCTTTTCCATGAACTTTTACAACTTTGCGGCCAAAATCGACGTCTGCAAGCGTAAGCCCAAGCAGTTCGGAGCGACGTATTCCCAGAGAATACATCGTGGATATCAGCAGACGGGCAAGGCGCTTTTCGTAAAGTTCACGGCCATGCTTTGTGTCGTGACAAATGATGAAGCTGTCGAGAAGTTCACGTGAGGCATACACGTCCGTATTCCTGAAATATTCCTGCATGGCATCGTCCTTATAAAACGTCGGGATACGTTTTTCCACCTTGGGCTTCGGGACGAGAGACACGGGATTCGCATTTATGAGGCCTTCCTTTACAAGATAGCGGCAGAAGCTGCTCAAGGCCGAAAGATGCAGATTCACGGTCTTGGGCTGGAGAGCACGACGGTCGAGAAGCGCCACCTCGTGGCTCCTGATTTCAGACTTGTTCAGAGCCTCGACCATCTCGGCATCTGACACATCCTGACGGCCGTCAAAACGTTCGGCGACAAAACCCCTGAGGGCATCCTCATATATGGAAACAGTCCTCGGAGAATACCGGCGTACGTCACGGATATACCTTATATATTTATCGATGATTGTCATGAGACCGGGAACAGTCCGATTTCCGCCGCCTTTGCCCTCATATAGACATCCGCTGCCTCAAACGTATTCTCTATTTCTCCGTCAAGGATGGCATTCTTCACGGCCTCCTTCAGCTGACCGATCGTGTTGCACGGCTCTATTCCGAAGAGCTGCATCACGTAATCGCCTGTAATAGGGTTCTTGAAGTTGCGGATTGCATCCTTCGCCTCCACTTCCACCAGCTTTGCCTTCACAAGTTCGAAATTTGCTCTCAGACGGGCCACCTTGCGAGGGTTCTTGGACGTGATGTCCGCATTGCAGAGCAGCATCAGGTCGTCAATGTCGTTACCTGCATCAAAAAGCAGACGGCGAACAGCGGAATCCGTAACCTCTTCAGTGACAAGGGCTATCGGTCTGAGATGCAGGGCAACAAGCTTCTGTACGTATTTCATCTTCTCGTTCAGCGGCATCTTCAGACTCTTGAATATCTTAGGAATCCAGCGCGAGCCTACCACTTCATGCCCATGGAATGTCCAGCCGAGAGCAGGATCATATCTTTTCGTAGCCGGTTTGGCGATATCATGCAGAAGAGCTGCCCAGCGAAGCCATACGTTCGGTTCAGTGCGTATCTTCTCCACCTCCACGCCGTCCTCAAAGACGAAATCCCTGAGAGTGCCTTCAGCGATGGCCTCCATCTCTGCAACAGCCACATTGTCAAGCACTTCGAGCGTATGGGAGAAATTCTCCTTATGGCCTTTTCCTTCGACGGTCTCAACACCTTTCAGCTTGGCCAGCTGAGGCAGGACATATTCCAGAAGACCTGTCTCATCAAGCAGTCTGAAACCTATTGACGGCTTCGAAGTCACCAGAATCTTGTTAAGCTCCTCCACTATACGTTCCTTAGACAGGATCTCCATCCTCTGCCTCATGCGCCGGATCGATTCCAAAGACTCCGGCACAATCGTAAACTGTTGCTGCTCAGTGGAAAGCTTGGTAGCAAAACGGATTGCACGCACCATGCGGAGAGGGTCGTCGCTATATGTCGTATCAGGATCCAGAGGCGTCCTTATGATGCCGGCCGCAAGGTCACGTATGCCTCCGAACGGATCCACGAGCGCTCCGAAATCCTCCTTCTGAAGGCTGAAGGCCATCGCATTGATGGTGAAGTCGCGCCTCAGCTGGTCGTCTTCGAGTGTGCCGTCCTCAACGACAGGCTTACGCGAATCCCTGCTGTAGGACTCCTTACGTGCACCCACAAACTCCACCTCTATACCTTTATATCTGAGCATCGCCGTACCGAAATTCTTGAATACGGACACATTGCTGTGCACACGCTCCCCCACTGCCTCGGCAAGCTCTATTCCGCTGCCTTCCACCACTATGTCGATGTCCTTGCTCGGCCTTCCGAGAAAGCAGTCGCGTACATAGCCGCCGATGACGAACGCACGCACGCCTTTTTCGGCTGCCACTTCCGACACGATTTCAAATATCCTATGATCCAGAAAACCTTGTGTTATTGTTGGCATAGCATTTCATTATAGGTAGGGACTTTATCCATGAACACATACTTTCTCTGGCCGTCTGTTTCCGTACGGCGGCAGATATATGTGCTTGTCCCGTTGGTTATTATCATATATTTCACGTCCAGTACCATGTTGTAGCGTATCGCCTGATCCAGAACAACCTGATTCAAAACGACTTCAGGACGTTTACATTCCACAACTGCGAGCGGTCTGGCCTGACGGTCATAAACGAGAATGTCCGAGCGGAACTGCTTGCCTCCAAGCCTGAAACCCGCCTCGCTCATCATCATGTGCATAGGCACGCCCAACTGTCCGGAAAGCACACCGATGCACCACTGACGCACCTTCTCTTCGGGTGTCAGCGCCACCTCCTTCTTCCTGAGCGGATCCCATATCGTCTGCTTTGTGGTCATAACTGCTGTAAAATCCTACAAAAATACGAATTTTTCTGAATTTCTTTGTCTTTTGCGTACCTTTGCCAAAGGTTTGCACAAAATGGAAAAGAATCTCAAGATAGTTTACGAAGACGACTGGCTCATCGTAGTGGACAAGCCATGCGGAATGCTTACAATGTCCACAGGAAAGGCCGGTGAGGTGACGGCGTATTCAATGCTGACGGACTATGCACGTGAAGGTGACGGCAGAAGGCAACGTTCCGGAAAGCAGCGGACTCAGAGCCGGGTATTCATCGTGCACCGTCTGGACAGGGACACGTCCGGTCTTCTTGTGTTTGCGAAGGACGAGGAAACGAAGCTTGCTCTTCAGGAGAACTGGAGCGAGGCTGTGCTTTCGAGGAAGTATGAAGCAATACTTGAAGGCAGGATAGAGGATGAAGAAGGCTGGATCGAGACATGGCTATACGAGAATCCGAAATCCATGCTGGTGCATTGCTACGAGATCGGAAGGAATGAGAATCCGGAAAAGCCGCCGAGAAAAGGCTGGGCATATGCATCGAGCCATTGCCGCACGACAGGCCTGCTGACGATTGACAATCAGACATATACAAAGGTGGAATTCGAACTTGAAACCGGCAGGAGGAACCAGATACGTGTGCATTCGCAGTGGATAGGACACCCGATAGCCGGCGACAGAAAATACGGAGCAAAGACCAACCCGTTCGGCCGCCTCGCCCTCCACGCCAAAACCCTCGAATTCATCCATCCCTGGACCGGCAAGACTCTCCGCTTCACCTCTCCCCTGCCTCGGAATCTGAAACAGCATGATTCTTGCGGAAAGCATTGACAAACTATTGCATATTCAGCAAATAATCATTTTTTGCAAAAATGACATTTATGAAAAGTACTGACAAAAACATAAGGAAAAACATCTTTCAGCAGATACTGGAAGACAAGCGTGCTATTCGTGAATGTATTCAGAATGGCGGAAATATAGAAAAAGTGGCGAAAGAGCGTGGAATCAAATTTGCAACTCCCTTATAATCTTCATGCTGAAGACGAGTGGAATTACTTTTATCGACATTTCATCATATCACCCTCATTTTGACGAAGTCTATACTTTCAACATCGAGCCTGAAAGTAATGAGCCACATCATATCGACAACAGGATAGCAGTTACCGTCATTGACATACTGACACGATTCTTTTCTGAAAAACAGCGCGCAATGCTTATTGGTATGTGACAATCTGGACGGGAAGGAGCAAATAATATTTCCATTTTCCTGAGAAAAGACCATCCTGACGGACAGGGAACAGTCAAGGCATTTTATGAACTGGTGACAAATGAAATGTATCCTATATGATGCCTATAAAAAGGCACAAGGGGTGGTTCGGGATATCCGGCGGAAGCGGATCATGGACGGGTATGAGCGGATGAATCCGGGAATATGACGAAGCACATCTGACGAGCGGCGGAACATGCTGATTCCGAGCAGTTCGAAAGGCTGTATGAAGAGCCTCCACGGAAGGAAGTTCAACGGATTGCTGACCTTCACGACAGATGCAACGCATTTCAGGCGCATTGCAGAAGCCTTGGACATCGGACGCATTTCGCGGTCATGCACCGCCGGCACTCCCGGAACAAATCCCACCATGAAGCCATGATATATGGCCCTGTGAAGCCAGTTGTCATCCTCGCCGTAATGAGTAAAAGCAGGTGAAAAGCCCCCGACAGCCTCCAAACAGGCCCGGCTTATCATCCAGTGTGCCGCCATCACAAAAGGCACATCCACGATTTCATCAGAACCTTTGCCGGAATAAACTCCTGAAGATGTCCTGTAATACGCCTCCAGTTCAGGACAACGTGAAATGCATTTTGCTGCAAAACGAGGATCAGGCTTTTCAAGCGAAGCCGTCATCTGCATCGGACTCAACACACCGTAATCAGTCCCCGACATAGCCTCAGACAATCGCGCAAACGTATCAGGAAAAACCCAGGCGTCCTGATTCAGGAGATAGACATATTCATAGCCTTCATCCAGAGCATAGCGCATACCGATGTTGTTTGCCCTGCCGAACCCGAGGTTCTCCCCGGAACAGTGCAATATTGCGGAAGGAAAATGCTCACGGACATGTTCCACAGTCCCGTCCGTCGACCCATTGTCCACGACAAACGCATCTGCTGCCATTCCGGAAGCATAGACGCTCCCAAGACATCTGTCGATCCATTTCATGCCGTTGTAGGTCACGATGATTACAAGTACCTTATTCATAACTCCTTACCTCCCGAACAGTTCAGCAAAAAACGCACAACATCTGTAAAACGACACGGCAAGTCCATGCCTTCCGATCTTATACAGGACGACATTCGGAATCTGTCCCATACGGATGGAAAAGACTCCGAGACTTTTGTCGGCATCCATATATCTGTAAAGTTCTGATATGTTTTCGCGAGAAAGCAGTTCAGATCTGCCGGAAGCAAACGCCGTCAAAATCCTGCACACATATCTTCCCACAAAGTCCCTATGATACAACTTCATGATTCTCCGGCTTCCGGAGTACTTCACTTCAAGCTGCTTCAGAAGAGGCGCATATGCCTTCAGAAGAACGAACACCTGACGCAGATGCCTGTCGGAGGACATGTCACTGCTCAGCGAGCCTTCCTGAAGAATGTAGCTGTACACGGTCTGAGGCACAGTACGTACGCTGTCCGCATGGCTGAGGAAGGACATCACGAACATCTTGTCTTCGGCAAAAGACAGGTTTTCTATAAACCTCAACTGATGCTTCACTATAAGTGAACGACGGAACAGCTTGAAACACGCAGAATTGAGCAGGTACGTATTACGACTGGCAAGATTCCTGTCAAAAAAAGTGCACATACGCTCGTTTCCCACATACATGGCTTCCGACGAAGGACGGTATGAAGCCGTCACGGAAGAACCGTCAAGCTTTTCAAAGCCTCCGAGCACCATATCGCAGTCCTCGCCATACATAAGGGACAACGAACCGTCACGTATTGCATCATCTGCATCCAGGAACATGACATACTCGCCGTGAGCCGCATAAAGACCTGCATTCCTTGCCGAGCTTACGCCTCCGTTCTCCTTATGCATCACCCTGATGCACTCGTATTCGGACGCCAGTTCATCACATATCTTTCCCGACTCATCGGTGCTTCCGTCATCGACAAGTATGACCTCATATGAATCAAAATCCTGCATACATACGCTGCCGACAGCCCTTGCGACAAGCTCGCCGACATTATAGACAGGCACTATTACCGATATCTTCACTTCATTTACCATATCCTATGTTCATGTCTATAAAGTCATACGAATACTTGCGGCGGTCCTGAAGACGTGCCCATACCGCATTGAAATCCATAGGCCCAGGCACAATTTCATCATCCGGTCCCATGATGCGGTCTTCTGCGCCAAGCGACTGCAGAAGCTCCCTGTAGCGCAGGTCGTAGCCGTCCCAGAGAGGCAGGGCATGAAACGGAGTGCCGAAAAGGATGGAGAATACGACTCCGTGGAAAGACGTCGTGACCACATGGGATGCATATCTGAAAAGCGACACGAAATCCTGCACGGAATAATTCATGCGGGACAGGTCTATGACCTCGCATCCGCCGCCGATCCTTGCCGCTGCCTCTTCAGCCTTTCTCCGGAGCAGCCCCTTCGTGTCCTTGCGCCAGCGCACTTCATATATAAGCACATATTTCCGTTTCTTCCATCTGTGGTCTACAACCGGCTCCCAGACCGACGCATCAGTCAGCAGCGTAGGGTCCAGACATACGTCACAATGCATTCCGGACATCCTCTGCACTTCAAGGGCCACCTCCGCCTCCCTCATCGACAAAGCATCGAACCTCGGACAGCACGTCTTGAGGACATCAGCACCGATTGCCTTCACAGACTTCATGTCGGCACTTATCGCGTAGCCTATGACCTTCGCATCCTTTGGATGAGGAAAATCTCCCATATACACCTTATCCGCCTCACCGCCAAGGCAATGCAGACTCCAAAGCTGGTCGCTTCCTATGACATAGCAGTCGAAGTCCTGAGGAATTGATGCGCTTGTACACGGCTCAGTCAGCTGCAGCCAGTCACGACGGAAAGCGGCAAAATTCCTGCGTCTGCATGGAGCAAGAAGAAACTTCTTGAGATTCTTCTTCAGATACGGAATGCCGTCGCGACGGAACATCCTCAAGCTGAACCAACGGTAAAATTCCTCAATCCACGGCTGCCTGTAATCTATCACACGCACTTCATGACCTTTGCGTCTGAGAGTCTCCTGTAACGCAAAGCTCTGAAGCACAGCACCGTAATTATCTGCACGATGAAATGTCAATATCCCTATCCTCATATCTTTCCGAAAATTTTACGCAGAAACACCTTCAGCTGCCAGGCCTTGTAGCGCCAGCCCATGTCTCCCCATCTCCTTGCGACATAACCGAACCCCCTTTCCTCATATGCCTTCGCAAAGTCTCCGCTTTCATGATACAGACGCGCAGGATGAAGCATATTAGGATTCTTTGTTGCCATGAACTCCTTCGTCAGGAGCACCGGTCGAGAATGAACATCATCCATCGCTGCCGTCCATATACTCTTACCTTTCGACGAATTGCATAGGAGCATAGACGTTCCTTCATCGGTATCCCACTCAGGGATCCTTTCACCTATTCCCCAAAAATCCGCCACAGTCACATCGGACTCGCGATGATATATGTCGTAGGGGCATGAAGCGCAGCTCGGACGCAGCATTATATTCTTGTAGAACAGCACCTTGTATGTTTCCCTGCATTCCTTTTTTCCGCCTTCGAAGACGAATGATTCCTTATGTACCTTCCATCCGTTCACGGACTTGTCGCGGAAGTCTGCAACCGTCATCTTACGGCCTTTGGCTACATATTCTATATAATCACTCCACACAGCAGGCGAAGGGACTCCATGACAGACGAAATCCATCAGGACAAGCCCGTTCTGAAGAGAATCAGGGATATAGGATTTGAGGCCTGCACATTGGCACGGAGTCCCTGTGAACAGCACCTGAAGGCCAGCCTTCAGATCCTTCCTCACGTTCCGGAAGACATCACCCATATCACTCTGGACATATTTGCTGCCTCGGAAGGCATTTCTTTCCTCTGGAGTGCAGGCCCTTGCATGCGAAACGGTGAAATCTGTGTTGAAAGCCGCTCCATATATGACGCCACCATTCTTCAAGACGACATCCGACAATGCTGTGAAGGCACCCCCGCTCTGACTTTTCGACAGACTTTCACTGTCCTTATGCCTGACCGCCCGGACAACCAAAGCCTCATCATGCTCTTCTGCCGGCTTTTCCACAATAAAGTCGCACACCTTTTCACATAGTCCGCATTCCGTGCAACGGGTCATGTCGGTTTCCGGATATCTGAAGCCAAGGCTATCTTCCTTCATGACTATTGCGTCATGAGGACAGACTGCATGGCAGGCCGTACAGCCGCAGCATCTTGACTTATCCTCAATTCTGATCATCTTCTGAAAGGTTTTAGAAGCATCGTGATCATATCCCTGCGCTCATCCCTGCTGCATCCTATGAACAGAACCGACAGGCTGGCGGAAACCACGCATACAGCAAGACTGAGACAGAAGCCGCCGAAACCTTCCGGCATGAAACGACACATCAGAAACGGCAGGACAAGAGCGGCAGCTGTCACGCAGAGGACATTGCAATATACCCTTGCAATGAATTGTCTTGGAGAGAGTCCCAAAAGACCACGCAAAATGGCCAGACGGGCAAAAAAGCATATCTGTGAAATACCTATGGCAACTGCAACCGTCACTTCGGGAGGAGCCCCGGCCTTCAGAAAGACATACGAAACTGGCAGATTCAGCATGATCAGGCCGCCGACGACAGACTGGTAACGCCGTATGCTTCCAGTCGCAAGAGCCGACGTCATCAAAGGATTCGAGATCGATTCGCTCAGCGAAAGCACAAGGAAGAGCCTTGCAAACGAAACGGACTGTCCAGGAACATCCTTGAGCCATAAGTCCATGAGATACTCGGTGTTGAAGAGCACCGGCAGGACGATGATGAAAAGCAGATAATACGACATCCGCGAGGCCTTGCGAACAAGCGAAAGCATGTATTCACGGTCACCTGCGGCATATGATTTCGTGATCTGAGGATTCACGGCGGTCATGAAGTTGGTGACAAATCCCTGAACCGCATTGCTGAGCTGAAGCGCCATGCCACGCGCAGCATTCACCGCCGTACCGGCAAAAAGGTTCACGAGGATGTTACCTCCATGGTCACGGAGCACACCGGCTGTCACTCCGATGAAGTTCCAGCCCGCAAACGAAAACATCTCACGGATCAGCCTGCCGTCGAATACCGGACGATAGCGGCATTCCTCGAAATGACGACGGCAGTATATTCCGTACGCAAGACGCACGATCAGCACAGCGACAGCCATTAGCACCGAATACAATATGAGACGGTCGGTTGCGGAATACTTTATGAGAAGAGCCACTCCAAAGCGGAGAAGGCCGTCAAGAATTCCGATTCCGGCATATGCAGACATATTTTCATGAGCTGTTATCGACGCCATCTGAGGAACGCTCATCAGGTTCACCACAAAAGCAAGCAAAGAGAACTGCAGAACCCATCTTGCCGCAGGGATTCTCGCAGGATCTATCGTCATCTTATTGTCTATGAACCAGATGCCGGCCGGCTCCGCAAGCAGTACTACAATCAGGGCAAGAATAAGCTGGATAGTCACTGCAGTGGAATATACCTTGTTCAGATGGGCCTCGCTGCCCTTTCCCATCTCAAATGTGATGAATCTGGAAACAGCAGCATTGAGAGCTCCGGAAATGATTGAAAACATGGAGACGACGCCTCCTATGACATTATATACGCCATAGTCGTTTTCACCGAGGGCATCAAGGACAATCCTGGAGGTGAACAGACCGAGAAACATCATGAAGAGCATCCTGAAGTAGAGCATCAGGGTGTTCTTGGCTATGCGTTTATCGTTCTGCTGCATTAATTGTACGTTTACAGAACAACAAATATAAGCAAAATCCTGCATACTGCAATACAAGCCTTGCCTAAGGGCATAAATGTTCGATTATATTTGGTAGTGTCACAAATAATATCTAAATTAGTCGTCGATAATTTTTTACTAAAAACGCTAAACACTAACAGATATGGTAAGGTACTGTGTAATGTGGAAGTTCAAGCCATCAGATGGCAAGACTCCGAAGGAACTCGCGGAAGATGTCAAGGAGAAATATGAGTCCCTCATGGGACTCGTTCCGGGACTCACAAACATCGAAATCGGCATCAACCGCAATGATGGAAAGACATCTTATGATGCAGTCATGATTGCAGATTTCGAAAGCTGGGAATCCCTTGCCGCCTACAAGGCAGACACCATGAGGGACAACGTCATAGAGTACGTGAAGACAATCGCCGAAGTTCGTGCGAAAGTCGAGTACGAAAGGTAAGAAGTGTATTTATTAAGGAATTATTCCGCCGGAATCCGGTTCAAGAGACTGGTTTCCGGCGGAACTGCAAAATAAAGGTGATATATGGAGAGCCTCAGCGTTTGGTTGGCCTGACCACAACCGAGGACGGAGATTGCTACCGTATCTTCACCATTTCCACAGGCTGCTGCTGGACGGCATCAAGCGGCGTCGACTGGAATCCGACCTTTTCGAAATCGATGTCCTTAAGGTCGATGCAGCGGATATTGCTGTTCCAGGCCGTCCTGTAATAGAACTTCATGTCGGTCTGATCTGTCACGGCAGTGAACTGGGTCGCACTCGGAAGGCCCTTTGGAATGTCTGCCTTTGCATGCTGGCTGCCGACAGGAATGTCGAAGTTGTTCAGGATATGGAAAGCCTGCACCACGGTCTCGAATCCTGTATCCCATGTCGGAGCTGTAGTCTGGAAGAAGGTCGCACGGACGAATCTTGAAGGAGAGGTGAAGTCACCAGGAAGTCCGAGCATGCCGCTGCCGTGTCCGAGAGGCTGGAGTACGATTCCGGGAGCTATCGTATTGTCAGCTGCAGAACCGGGCTCAAGGTTCACATAATTGTTAAGGTTCGTCATATGCCATGGAAATCCCGGAGCATTGGTCAGCACGCCAAGAGTGTTCTCATAGAAGTTCGGCACACCCTTCACCACCTCAAGAACCACCATCCTTCCGTTCGGTTCCGCAATCCTCCAGTGCACCGCACCGATCTTATGGTTCAGAGTCACAAGATCTATCTTTGCGAGTGCCTCCTTCACCTCATCGATTGTGGAGAACTGCGAAAGCACCCACGAAACGAACTGCATGTCACAGAGCGTCCTGTCGTTGTTCTTCTCGTCATACGGCCCGTATTCCCCGTATTGCGGGAAGAAGAAGAGTCCGGCTGACAGTCCCGATTCGTTCACGCCCTCCACAACGAAAGGCTCATATTCCGTATATATACCTACGTATCCGTATCTTCCGCTGTATTTCAGGCCGTTGTCGCCTGTCGGAGTGTAGGACTGATGCTGATGTCCGCGAGGGGCCACCACATATCCGCACTGCATCGGAGTCGCCGCCCATTCCACTGTTCTTGCAACCACCCTGCTGCCGTCAGCTGCAGAAAGAGATATGCCTGTACAGGCATCGGAAGGAACTGCAAACAAGGCCGCGAGAACCGTTGCAGACAATAATGCTATTAATCGTTTCATACTACTAGATTTTAAAAATTCCAGATTGCATATTAGCAAGGCTCGGGCCAATTCCCTTTGACGGCATTCTTAAAATCCGGAGTATGTGATCTGACCTCAGTCCGCCAGTCCTTCAAGATAGCTGCGGAGGACAGGCCAGCTGTAGTATGGGCCTGTGAGGGTCTGGAGGGCAGGAATGACGGTTTCCTGTTCGTTATAGAGAAGCTTGACCAGGATTTCGCCGGCCTTGTTGCGGTAGAACACCATCTGGAGATTGGAGGCCATCGGTATCATGAACGAAGAATTCCAATGTTCATGGGCCTCGTAGGCGCTGTATTCCTTGTCCATGCCTTTGATGCCCATAGTGGTGACGAGCGGAAGAAGACCAGTGTCATGACCGAAGCGGAAGTCCGCCACGATGTCGCTTCCCGGTTCAAGAGCCTCATCCGCCTTTGCAACGATGTCCTCAAGAATCGGCACGGCGATTTCCGCCACCTGCTCCGCCATCTCGGCCGAATTGGCATATCCTGCATAGAAATAGTCGTTGCGCATGATCCACTGGCCGAGCTGCTCCTCGAACGGGAAATACTTCATCATGTCAGGACGCACATCCGTATTCGGGCTGATGGCCGCCAGCATGTAGATGCTGCGGATGAACCTGTGCGGATTGCCGATCATCTTCTCCGCCTGTTCAGGATCCTTGAAGATACGTTCGAACATGACATCAGGATTTACATGAACCGCCATCGAATCCTCGACAGCATTGTCGAACTTGTCAGCCGGCACATAGCCGTCGATATGCCGGCAGAGCAGGTCATAATACTTTTCACCTGTCACATAAGAAAAATCCATCTTCGGGGCATGTTCAGCGAGTGCCGTATTGAAATACATCATGCTTATCATGCTGCGCTGGACCGTCGTGGAGGCATTGCGCACCTTCGTCCTGCCGTCCTTTGCGGAAAAGACCTCAGGGAAACGCTCATACAGTCTCGTGCCTATGGCCTCCTGCTCCTGTCCTCCTCTTGTCGTAAGCATGCCGTACATACCTTCATGCTCAGCATAAACCGCGAGGGCATCCGCATAAAGGGCCTTGCCCATCTCCGAAAGGAGTCCGAGGCTGTCGCAAAGGGCAAGTTCCGGCATACAGCGTCTGAAGAACCTGTCATTGGTATGGTAGCGTGAGCCGTGGCGGGAATAATGGCTTATATAAAAAGGCCTGAAGCCTTTCGGAGCCGGTGTCATATCGCTTTCCACAAACTCATAATAATGGTAATTGGAAGCCGCTCTGTCGGGATTCTCCCTGATCTGGTCAGCAAATTTCTGAAGCTGGGCCGTTGCCGGGCTCATGGCTGCAGCGGCAAGGCAAAGTGTAAGGAAAAACTTTTTCATCCTGATATATATGTTTAATTATAATCCGATGGCGGAGGTACGATGCTGCGGTCTACAAGCCGTCGCAGGACTTCGATATAGTCACGCGAGCAGGCCTCTTCAGGGCCTCCGAAGCGTGCCGCAAGATCCGTAATGCAGTAACTTCCAGCTTTTTCCACGTTTATGAACTGACGGATTTCCGTTTCAAGGCCTCCGGCCGCTGAGGAATCGGAGCGTCTGGCAGCGGAACGGCATATGTCACAGGTTCCGCATGGAGAGCTTTCTGGCTGCCCGAAATACTCCAGCAGATATGAGCTGCGGCATGTGTCGTCTTCATTCACATAATCTATCATCTTCTGCATACGCTCTGTGTACGAACTCTTCAACAGGTCGTATCGTGCAGGATCGAGATTCACATTCTTCGGCCTCAGACGGTCATGGTGCAGGAAAATCACTGTCGCGTGATCGCAAGGTATGTATCTTATCACATGTTCAAGCGAAAGCTTATACAGCAGCTGACGGAAATACGGGACGGTCACTCCAAGCCTTCCGGCGATGTATTCCTCATCCACCGGCACCGGATACGAGAAAAGTCCGGTATATTTCCTCATGAGCAGTTCCAGAAGTGCACCCATCTGAGGATCAGGCAGTTCAATGTCGTAAAGTTCATTCCTGTCCATCCTTATCTGCACCTTCGTCGATATGTCCACGTCCTCGGCCAACGTCCAGTGGCCCGTCCTTTCAATGTATACGACGGCATAATACGCAGCCTGCCGCTGAAGCTTGAAATGCGCACAGAATTCCTCAAGATTGAACTTCAGCTGCCGTCCCACGCCCGTATCGTACGGTATCTCATAATATATATGTACCTTATGATATATATCCTCTATATATTCGAGAGACGGAAACGAGACGTTCGCAATCTGCTTCAGCCGCCTCACATCCGAACCGTTCCACAGAAGCACCGCATAGCTCCGTTTCCCGTCGCGCCCTCCCCTGCCGGCCTCCTGAAAGTAGGCCTCCGGACTGTCCGGCACATCGAAATGCACCACAAAACGAACGTCCGGTTTGTCGATTCCCATTCCGAAAGCATTGGTACACACCATTATGCGTATCTCACCGCTCTTCCACCTCGCCTGCCTGTCCGAACGGGAATCCGTTCCGAGCCCTGCATGATAGAACGAAGACGAGATTCCGTTGGCCGCCAGGAAAGCAGACAGTTCCTCCGTCTTCTTCCTGCTGCGCACGTAGACGATTCCAGTGCCTGCGACACTGCTGCATATGTTCAGAAGCTGGCCAAGCTTGTCCTCGCACTGACGCACTATATACGAAAGGTTAGGCCTCTCGAATCCGCTCTTTATCAAGCACTTCTCTTCAAAGCCGAGCCTTTCCATGATGTCATCCGCCACTTGCGGAGTCGCTGTCGCCGTAAGAGCTATCACCGGAGCATTCACCAGCTCCCGCAGCTTTCCGATTTCAAGATAGTCCGGTCTGAAGTCATATCCCCATTGCGATATGCAATGTGCCTCATCCACAACGATATAGCTGACGTTCATCTCCTGCACCCAGCCCTTGAAGAGCGGTGTCCCGAGACGTTCCGGAGAGACATAAAGAAACTTGAAGTCCCCGTATGCGGCGTTGTTCAGAGCCAGCTCCACTTCCCTTCTGCCCATTCCTGCATTCACGCACAGGGCCTTGATTCCCCTGTCGTTCAGATTCTGCACCTGATCCTTCATCAGCGCTATCAAAGGAGTGACAACGAGCGCAACCCCCTCCCTCATCAGCGCAGGCACCTGGAAGCACACAGACTTTCCGCCTCCTGTCGGCAGTATGGCCAGAACGTCGCGGCCATCAAGAGCCGTGCGCACTATATCCTCCTGCATCGGACGGAAACTGTCGTATCCCCAGTGCTCCCTGAGGACATCCAATGGTGTATTCTGTCGCATTCCGCTCATATTTTCTCCTTTTTTACGCTCATTTTCCGGCAGTTCGGGATATGGCACGTATTATGTCGTCACCGCGCCCCTGTGCATTCCACTACAAAAGTAGCAAAAATATTTGCCCGGACGATTGCCGAATCATAAAAAAATCTTAATTTTGCACGGATATAAAGGTACGGAATTAAGACGGAATTAAACATAGTTAAACCTTAAATATTTTTATTTAAAAATTATGAGCACAATTGATTTGACCAAGTACGGTATTACCGACGTGAAGGAAGTCCTTCACAACCCATCTTACGAGGTTCTCTTCGAGGAAGAGACTAAGCCAGGCCTCGAGGGATACGAGAAAGGCCAGCTTACAGAGCTTGACACTGTGAACGTGATGACAGGTATCTACACAGGACGCTCTCCTAAGGACAAGTTCTTCGTGATGAACGAGGCAAGCAAGGACACTGTATGGTGGACTTCAGAGGAATATAAGAACGACAACAAGCCATGCTCTGAGGAAGCTTGGGCAGACCTCAAGGCAAAGGCTGTGAAGGAGCTCTCAGGAAAGAAGCTTTATGTAATGGATACATTCTGCGGTGCAAACCCTGCAACACGCCTCAAGGTGCGTTTCATCATGGAGGTTGCATGGCAGGCACACTTCGTGAAGAACATGTTCATCCGTCCGACAGAGGAAGAGCTTGCAGCTTACGGTGAGCCTGACTTCGTATGCTACAACGCATCAAAGGCAAAGGTGGACAACTACAAGGAGCTCGGACTCAACTCAGAGACTGCAACCGTATTCAACCTCAAGACAAACGAGCAGGTGATTCTCAACACATGGTACGGCGGTGAGATGAAGAAGGGTATGTTCTCGATTATGAACTACCTGAACCCGCTCAAGGGCATCGCTTCAATGCACTGCTCTGCAAACACAAACATGGAGGGCACAAGCTCAGCTATCTTCTTCGGCCTTTCAGGTACAGGAAAGACCACCCTTTCAACAGACCCTAAGCGTCTTCTCATCGGTGACGACGAGCACGGCTGGGATGACGAAGGCGTATTCAACTACGAGGGCGGCTGCTATGCAAAGGTAATCAACCTCGATCCGGTTTCCGAGCCGGACATCTACAAGGCAATCCGCCGCGACGCTCTCCTCGAGAACGTTACAGTAGACGCAAACGGCAAGATCGACTTCGCAGACAAGAGCGTGACAGAGAACACACGTGTATCTTACCCTATCTACCACATCGACAACATCGTAAAGCCGGTTTCAAAGGGTCCTCACGCACAGCAGGTCATCTTCCTTTCAGCTGACGCATTCGGAGTTCTTCCTCCGGTTTCAATCCTTACTCCTGAGCAGACTCAGTACTACTTCCTCTCAGGCTTCACTGCAAAGCTCGCAGGTACAGAGCGCGGTATCACTGAGCCGACTCCAACTTTCTCAGCCTGCTTCGGTGCAGCATTCCTTTCACTCCACCCGACAAAGTACGGTGAGGAGCTCGTGAAGAGAATGGAGAAGGTAGGTGCAAAGGCATACCTCGTGAACACAGGATGGAACGGAACAGGCAAGCGTATCTCTATCAAGGATACAAGAGGAATCATCGACGCAATCCTCGACGGTTCTATCGACAAGGCTCCTACAAAGCAGATTCCTTACTTCAACTTCACAGTTCCTACAGAGCTCCCTGGTGTTGACCCTGCAATCCTCGACCCACGCGACACTTACGAGTGCGCATGCCAGTGGGAGGAGAAGGCAAAGGATCTCGCAGCACGCTTCATCAAGAACTTCAACAAGTTCACAGGCAACGACCTCGGCAAGTCTCTCGTAGCAGCAGGTCCGCAGCTCTAATCTGAATAATAAGAGGCTGACCTCACATGGTCAGCTTCTATTTTGCCTGTCAGAATCCTGGCAGGCTTATTTATTGCCCAAAACCACATCACGCAACACATTAGCGCTCAGCAGCTTAAGCAGAATCGCCTGCGTCGAATGACGCAGGCGATTTCGCTTAAAGTGCTATTAATCAGATAGTTGACGATTCTATTAAAGTGCAGAAACCTTTACGGTCTGCTGAAGTTTTGTGTCTTCTGAGGCGGCTGAGGCAGCGACGCTGATGCGGAATTCGCCCGGGTTGATGCGCCAGTCGTGGATATCGACATCGTAGAAGGCGAAGGCGGATGACGGGAGATGGATTGTCACCTTCTCGGACTTGCCTTTCTTTACGAACACCTTCTCGAAGCCTTTGAGTTCCTTTGCAGGACGCAGGACGCAAGGATTCACTTCACCGACATATACCTGAGCCACTTCCGAAGCGTCGTACTTGCCGGTATTTGTAAGCGTAAACGTCACGTCAAAGCCGTCGGCAGCAGGGACTACTGCAAGATCCGAATATTCGAAAGAAGAGTATGTGAGGCCGTATCCGAACGGATATGCAGGCTGCACACCGTCCTTTTCATAACCGCGATAGCCCATGAAGATGCCTTCCGAATAGGTCACATGCCTGTTTGTATGGCCGCGTTTTGTGAGCGGCTCGCCGCTGTAGTAGCTGTTCCATGTAGGATTGTCCTCCTGCTTTGCCTCAATCGACATAGGCAGACGGCCTGAAGGAGAGAATTCTCCGGCAAGCATACGCGCAATCGCCAGTCCGCCTTCCTGTCCCGGATACCAGCCCATCACAATGGCCGACACCTTGTCCTGCCATCTGCTCAGGTCGATTCCGCCGCCGGAATACACGACGACGATTACATTGTCATTGTGCGCCACAGCATATTCTATCATCTCGTCCTGCCCTTCCGGAAGCGAGAATGTCCTGTCGTGGTTCTCCCTCTCGGTCTTCTTGTCAAATCCTACAGAAACGACCACGGCAGAAGCGCCTTCAATCACCTTTCTGTTGGCGGCAGAATCATAATCTCCCTTGACAAGAGTCACCGGGAACTTGGATCCGAGCTGCTGCATGCCCTCATAAAGCGAAATCGAATAGAGGGGATCCACAGCACCGCTTCCGCCTCCGCAAGGGATAACCTCAGCGCGCGGTCCCATAAGGGCAATGGTGTTCTTCTTTCCAGGCTTGAGAGGAAGTGCCCCGTCGTTCTTGAGAAGGACGACAGATTCGCATGAAAGCCTGTAGGCAACCTCACGGGAATATGGATTGTCCTCAGGTATCGAGCTGTCCAGCTGAGGACGGTCAAGGAAGCCATAAGCGATCAGGGATGCGAGGATGGTCTCCACCTTTGCATCGATGTCCTTCTCGCTGATGACACCGCTGTCGAGAAGCGGCTTGAGAAGTTCGTAATTCATGCAGAAAGCCTTAGGCATTTCGATGTCAAGACCGCTTCTGACGCATCCGAGTGGCGAATATGTCGATGTCCAGTCCGACATCACAAAGCCCTCGAAGCCCCATTCGTCCTTGAGAGTCTCCTTGATGAGGTACTCGCTTTCCGCAGCATGGACATTGTTCACAAGGTTGTAGCTGGTCATCACCGAAGCCACGCCTGCATCCACCGCATTGCGGAAGGCCGGGAAATATATCTCATTCATCGTACGTTCGTCAGCATCCGAGCTCACATGATGGCGGTCCCACTCCTGATTGTTGAGTGCAAAATGCTTGATCGTCGCCATCACACCCTGAGACTGTACGCCACGGATATACTGCTCCGAGGTCATGGAAGAAAGGAACGGATCCTCACCCATATACTCGAAGTTACGGCCGCACAGAGGGCTTCTGTAAATGTTCACACCAGGGCCGAGAAGGATGTGCACTCCCCTTGCGCGTGAATCCTGTCCGAGGGCGACACCCATTTCATAGACAGCATCCTTGTTCCATGAAGCCGCAGCAGCGACACCGCTTGCGAAGAGCGTGCTTCTTGTGTTGTTACGCACACCCTGAGGGCCGTCCGCCATCCTGATGAGAGGAATGCCAAGACGTTCTACCGGACGGATATAGAAGCCGTCCTCATTGGCCTCCACCTTCTTCGAGAGAGTCTTTCCGTCACTGCCGGCACCACCGATATAGGCAATCTTTTCCTCAAGAGTCATCCGGCTCACGAGTTCGGCAGCCCTCGCCCTATGCGCCCGTGTAACGTTTGCAAAATCAAGAACAGCACAGATAGGATAGTGGTCAGAAACAAATTCCACTCCTTCATAGCTATCCTTTATGGTTTTGAATTCCAGCACCTTGAAGTCCGAGCAGAAGATATGGTCTATCATGAGGTCAGACTTGCCCCAGCCGTTATAAGTGCCGAGATTGTCGGTCACCGGAGCCACGACGCGTGCATCATCCATGATTTCCTTGATAGGATCGAAAATGGCTTCCGACGTCTCTGAATTGAAGTCTGCCGTAAGTATCACCGGATATCCGTTCAGATTCATCTGAGCGATACGGTCACGGATCATGAGAAGCGAATTCTTCCTTGCCTCCTGACCCTTGTGGTCGAGATGTGTATTGAGATATATGAAATGCTTTCCTGTCGCGTCAACGGTGAACTCGGCCCAGGTCACAATCCTTCTATAAGATGCATCCCAGCCCTTCGAAGGGGTATCAGGAGTTTCCGAAAGCCAGAAAGTGCCTGACTGTACAGGAGTTACGACACCTTTCTTATAGTATATGTTCATAGCCTCGCCGCCTTCAGCTCCGTCACGTCCCACGCCGAGCACACCATAACCCGGAAGTGCATCAGAAATATATGAAATCTGATAGTCGAGAGCCTCCTGCACACCCATGACCGTAGGGTTTTCCGCTTCAAGAAGCGGCCGGATGGCCTTCTTTCTCAAATCCCAGGCATTAGGAGTGTCCTTGTCGGCCTTGCCCACCCTTACGTTGAATGAGACGACCTTGATCTTGCCGTCAGCTTCCTCGGCAGGGCCGAAGCCCTTACCGAATCCGCTGAAAGCAAGGAGAGTCGAAACAACACACAAAAATATACGTTTCTTCATCCTTTTTAATGTTATTTGGTTACTGTAATGTCATCGATGAACCAGCGTGAGAACACAGCGTCAGCCGGGCTTGTGAACTCTATGCGGGTATCCGCTGCAGCTCCCTCGATCGTAAGACTGAAGTCCTTGAATTCCTCATGCGACAGGCCCTCTACGATCACGGAAGTCTGGCCGTTTATGGTTCCGCCGCCGATAACATTCACGACACACTTGTCCACGTCAGGATCATTGGCATCAAGAAGAGTGGCACGCGCACCTTCCCTCCATGCAGCGGCAGTGAGGTAGTTCATGGCACGGAAACTGAGCTTCAGAGTGCCGGAAGCACCGAGAGCCGGAGTCGTGAGAGAGCCTGGATTGTTCTTGAATCCTGCAATCTTCTGATATGAATTCACCCAGCCGATCTGAGCGTAGCCGTGGCGTGCCTTCACGTCTGTTGCCGTCATTCCGGCATAATCCGATGGAAGAACATCGCCTGCATAATTGAGCATAGAGCATATCCTGTCACCCCAGAGATAGTCCGCGCCTCCGAGAAGGTCGTCGAAAGCCTGATGATACACAGCGTCAGCCGGCTTTGAAGTGCTGTATACAGGAGTTTCCCAGATTACGACTCCGCCATGGAGCTGTACATCCGAGCCCCAGCCTGTTGTAGTGGCCGAATCCGGACTCTGAGCCTTGCGGTTGCCGGTCGGCACAAACTTGATGTAAAGGACATGTTCTGCCGAAAGGTCTACGTTCTTAGGCTCAGCCGTCACGGTATAGTGATAGTACTGGGCAGGAGAAAGGACAACTTCTCCGACAGTCTCCCAGTTCTCGTCATCCGACGAAAGCATCACCTTCCAGTCCGCAATGCCTCCGTTGGTCGTGTAAAGGCCGAATGTGAGGTTGAAAGCTGCCGGAAGCGAGAAATCGTGAGGAACGGAAAGCTTGTAGAAGCACTCGCCGTAATAGTTCTCTCCAGCAGATTCCTCTGATACAAAGGACTTTGCAGGAATATTGTCATTTCCGTCGGCATTAGACCAGAATGCCGTTGCACGTGTGTCACTGCTTGTTCTTCCGCAGAAATGAGCATGAAGCGAAACTCCGTTGTCGGCCATTTCATAATAGTAGTTGTCGATGAAATGTGTCGCCTCGTCATATTTTCCCTGAACGGCTGTAAGATATTTGAGCGTATTGCCGGATCCGGCCGTCGCATTCAGCGAGAATATATACGGCAGTTCATCGATTCCCTTGAACCTCTGCTTCAATGTGCCGAAATCGTGGATAGTGTTGGAAGCAAAGTCATATGAAGACGTCGATGTAAGCGTACAGTCCTCATCGGCAAGATAAGCAGTCGCCGTGAGTCCTGATGCCACAGTACCAGGGATCATGCATATGCTGTACTCTCCTGCCTCAAGCGGAGTGAGGCCGACGATAGAGCCGTCTTCACCATACACAGGATCTCCCAATGTAATCTCTGAATATGTCGCAGCGCCTTCGTATGCGGCGGCAACAGGAGCATCTCCCGAGCAGTCGATGGCGAATTCACCTGCTATTGCCTCGCCGCCGTTTGCCTTGAGGACAATCTTCTGCACCTTTCCGTTGAGCGCAGAAGGCACGGTGACCTTCACGACCGAAAAGATGTTTCTGAACACATATTCCGCCGTAAGGTCTGAGCCCTTGGCGACAGCAATCGTATTGGAATGGTCATATCCGCCCTTCACGGCAGCCTGCATGTTGCTCAGGACAGCCTTCACGGAAGAAGCCGCATAATCACATTCCGAAGCCGCCGAATACGGATGAACCATTATATAGCTGACAGCCGCTGTGTCTATTCCGGCAGTCTTGAAACGTACCTCAGCGCCCTCACCGTCGGCAATTGCCACATGAGTGCCCTTTCCGTCGAACACGGCGATATAGTCACCTGTGCTCCACATCACACCCTCTGAAGTCATCACAGACTTCACCTTGAGGTTCTGGGTGGTCTCCGGCTCAGTTTCCGGAGCACCGACCGGCTCCCACCGTGCAGAGAAAGTCGTGCTGACGACAAGCGGTTCGCTAACGTCCTCATAGACCTTCTCCACCTGAGGGACTTCCTTTGTACACGACATGACCGCAACCGCAGCCAGTGCCGTAAAAGCATATAATCTGTTTTTCATTAATCTTTGAATTCAAGAAGTGCATAGATAGGATAGTGGTCGGAAACGTACCTCACGCCCTCGTACGAGTCGACAATGGTCTTGTAACGGAGGATGTTGAAGTTGCGTACATACACATGGTCGATAACCGAACCTGTGCCTCCCCAGGCATTGTATGTCTTCTGGGTGTCGGTCGTGGCAGCCTCTTCGCGGGCATTGTAAAGCTTCGCCTTCGTGAATACGTCAAACATCGAATGTGATGAATCGGCGTTGAAGTCCGCAGTCACAATCACAGGATATCCTTCCGGATTCAGTTCGTTTATCTTTTCCACGATAAGGGCCATGGACTGCTGCTTGGCAACAGCACCCTTGTGGTCAATGTGCGTATTCAGATAGAAGAACTTCTGGCCGCCGGCATTCATAGTGAACACCGCCCATGTCGCGGTCCTTCTGTAACCGGCGTCCCAGCCGATTGAAGGGGTATCGGGAGTCTCTGAAAGCCAGAATGTTCCGTGCTCACCCATGGTCACGACATCCTTCTTCCAGAATATGCTCATATGCTCGCCGCCGTTCGCACCATCGTCACGTCCCACTCCATAGCATTCATATTCAGGAAGCGCGTCCTTGATGAACTTCACCTGTTCCTCACGTGCTTCCTGCACACCGAACACAGTCGGATTCTCCTTTGTCAGGAGCGGCTTCACGGCTGCACTGCGCACCGTCCAGTTGCGTGTCGCATGGTTTGCATCACCTGTAGACGTGCGTACATTGAAGGAAATCACCTTTATCTGGTTCTCCCCCACTTCATCAGGGACGATCTCCACACTCGTCGAACCGCTTCCCGATTCTTCGCCCGGTCCGGGCACGAAATGCGAGTTGTCCAAAGTCTTGCCGCATGAGATTGCGGCAAGAGCTACAGTCAGTATTGAAAGTGTACGTTTCATACTATATACATTGTCTATTTCACTAAAATGTTATCGATGAACCAGCGTGTGTACACTGCGTCGGCCGGGCTTGTGAACTTGATCCGGGTGTCTGCAGTCGCATTCTCCACCTTGAAGTCGAACTCCTTCCATGAGCTTGCGGAAAGTCCGGTGAATACGGCTGAAGCCGCTCCGGATATGGTTCCTCCGCCGATCACCTCCACGACAAAGCTTGTCACGTCAGGATTCTGGACATCGAGGATGACCTGTCCGTTTGCATTCACTATGGTATTGTTGTTCTTCCTGTCAGCATTGGTCCTGTATCCCATTGCACTGAAGCTGACTTCGAGGCTGCCCTCACGGCCGAGCTTCGGAGATACAAGCGAACCGATGTTGTTTTCCATCTTGTAGTTGCCCCATGCAGCACGCTGGAACACGTCCACCCAGCCTATCTGGGCATATCCCGGTCTCTGAGCCACATTCTCGCCCGACATGCCGTTCTTCTGCTCCTCTGTCCATGAGTCGATGAGCGAGCCGTTGAGATTGTCCATCATTCCGAGCTTTGTGCCGAGGGTATAGTCGGTTCCTTCTGTCAGACCGTCGAACGGCTCGAACCAGAGGGCGCCTGCCGGAGCGGCAGTCTCCTGGGGCATGGCAGACGAGACATAGATACCGGACACAAGACGGGCATCCTTGTTCCAAGGGCCGCCGGAGCCCACCTGCTCAAGTCCGAAAGGAGAGACCTTGATGTAAAGGGTTTCCTCAGACCTGAACTCGATTACAGAATCGAATGTCACCGTACCATAGTGGAAGAGGTCCTTTTCAGGGACGGATATATACGTAGACTCGTCAGCGGCATCGAAGCCGTACCAGTTCTGCATATCCTTTGAATACTCCACCTTCCAGTTCTTGAAGGTATCCTGAAGGTAAAGTCCCACAGTGACGCTGAATCTCTGCGGCAGATCCATGGCAAGAGGGCATGAGAGCATGTAATATGTCTCGCCTTCCATTCCTGCGGCAGCAAGATATTCCTTCGAGACGAAAGACTTTGAAGGAGCATTGTCGTAGCCGTACTTGTTTGCCCAGACAAGCGTTCCACGTGTCTGGCCTGAAGTCTGGCCTGCAGAATGGGAATTAAGCATGATAGAAGGCTTTGCCACATCGTAATACCAGATGTCACGGGTGAATGTCGCAGCATCATATCCCTGGTCCTTTCCTGCAATGTAAGCGTAAGAGTTGTTGTCTCCGCCGTCTTCGCAGTAAAGCGAGAACATGTACGGAAGTTCTGAGAGGGCGTTGATTTCCAGACGGATGTCGCCGAAAGCGATATCATCCACAGTTGTAGGCATGATGGCAGCATCCGGAGTTGCGATACCGCTGAGAACACCGCCTCCGTTCGGGCAGGCCTGCTCTGCGAAAGTCGCCGTTTCGAACACCTGCATGTTGAAGAAGAGGAATTCCGTCGTCACAAGACTCGGAGAAGAGCCGTATGTGCTGCCGAGAAGGGCTTCTGAAATCTGCACCTCAGGCACAGACACATACATCGCCTCATAATCACCGCTTTCAAGGGCAGCAACATCGATCATGAGAGGTTCGATGGCTACAGGAGTGATGCCTGAAGACACAGCCGGTTCTGAAGCGTATATGGCAAGATAACCGTTCTCATTGCGCTTCACTGTGACTCCGTTGAGAGCCACCACGGCCTCTTCTCCCTGTACAAACGATACCGGAGACGGAGACTCGACAAGAATCGCAGAATGAGGGTTCACGAAGTCGTCCTGGATTATGAAGGCATTCTCATAAAAGTTTCCTTCAGCAGCATTCGTGGTCACGATTCCCTTCACCTTGAAGTCCGCTTCAGGGAACATATACTCACCGTCTGCCGCAAGAGCACGTACGGTGCTGATGCTCAGGCATCCGTCGTCACCGGCTCCGAGCTGGCGGATTTCAATCTCATGAAGGAACTGTCCGTCAGCGCTTTCGATGATGAGGGTACAGCTTCTGTTGCCGCCTGTATTCTCGGCAAAGTTCACCTTGAGGGAAGTGGCTCCGACAAACTCCTTCACGGAAGAGCTCACCCATTCGTTGCTGGTGAAGACCGCATTCCATGAAGTGTTGCTGTCCACCTCTATGCTGTAGGCGGATGCAGAGGCCGGCGAGACCAGCACCTCCGTATCGACCGTCAGATAGGAGACAGGCACATAACCGGCCTCCTCACGGCAGCCGGACAGACAAAGGATGCCTGCGACCGCTGCCATTACATATGATATAAGTCTTTTCATGAATTCCATGTATTAAAAGTCTGTTCCGTCCTTCCATTCAGGATTCTGCTTCACGACTCCGCCGGTAAGCACGATGTCGTCAGTCGGGATAGGATAGAGATAGTCCCTTCCCTCCTGCCATGTCCTTTCGATGGTTCCGTGGCAGACGATGTTTCCGTGAGTGCCTTCGGTAAGTGCAAGGTCCTTCATGCTTGAATATACGACACCCGACACAGCTTCCGGAGCATCTCCGTTATAGATGCAGAAGTCCACCTTTCCGTCGGCATCGAGGTCATAATCTCCGGCACCCTCGAAGTACATGCCGATGAAGCGGCGTTCGAAGCGCTTTCCCTCCTTCCAGCGCATGATGTCCCAGTATCTGTGACCTTCGCTCATAAGCTCAACCGTCCTCTCGCGGCGAATCTCGAGAATCACGCCCTGGTTGCTGCCCTGTACGTTGGCATAACCTGTCTCGGCAGAAGTGAGGTACGGATCCGGATCGGCGTTTGCCGCAGCCATGTTAAGGGAAGCGACGCCGGCGCGGCTGCGGAGAAGATTCACGGTCTTGTCAAGGTCGGACTGGGTGAGAGTGCCAAGCTCAGCCTTTGCCTCGGCATATGCAAGATAGACCTCTGCCGTACGGAATACCGGAAGGTCGGTCTCTGATGAACCGTAAGCATCGTACTTGCTCTCACCGACATACTTGATGATCTGGTATCCGGTCATGGTTGCAGCCATGTCAGGTGCAGTCGTCGCTGTCTCGCCCACACGGACATAACCCGGAGTGCAGATGGTCTGTGAAAGACGGCCGTCACGGTTCTTCGCTTCCTCGACGAATGAAAGCTCATTGTATCCTTCCCTGTCGGTGAAGCGGCTTCCGTCCTTCATAAGGTACATGTTCACGACATCCTTCAGCATTCCGGACTTACCCATTGATGTGGCAGTGAAATAGTTGTTTACGTCGTGAGTGAGGCCAAGACCTGCATTGTACGCACGTGCAAGTATGATTTCCTGCGAATTTGCATTCACGGAACTGAAGAGGTCGCGATACGGAGTCTTTCCTGCCGTATAAAGGCTGTACGGAGCATTGGCGATGAATTCCTCAGCCGCCTTCACAGCTTCATTGAGGCATTCCTCCCAGTCGCCGAGGCCATGATACTTGCGGAAAGTTCCTTCAAAAAGGAAGATGCGGGCCTTCAGAGCGAGGGCTGTCCATCTGTTCACGCGGTATACGCTCTTGTCTGACGGAAGATACTTGATGGCGAAGTCGATGTCCTCAAGCATATGGGCCATCACCACCTTGCGGTCGTCGCGTCCCTTGTAGAGTTCTTCGGAATCGGCAGCAATCGTATGGTCCACCCACGGAACGTCACCGTATCTCTTCACCTTCTCAAAGTAGAAGTATGCTCTGAAGAACTTCGCGAGGCCGTCGTATTCGTTGCGCACGTTGATGTTCTCGCACTGCTCCGAGTGCTCGAGGAAGAAGTTGATGTCGCGGAGCTTGTCCCAGTTCCAGCTGCCTGAAGTGGAAGGAACGGTACGCAGTCCGGAAACCTCATCTGACAAAGTGTTCTTCACGATTACGTCAGCGGTCTCGTTATAGATGCTTGTTGCAGGCAGAAGCGTGTAGAAATCGTTCGTATAAAGTTCGCATTCGGTCTCCGACTTGAAGAACGACTCAGGCGTCAGCCTGTCCTGAGGATCCCTTACAAGAAGATCCTCACAGCCGCAGAGAAGCAGAAGCGGCAATATGTATAATATCTTTTTCATAATTCAGTCCCTCCGTTAGAAATCAAGTGTCACACCGAATGAGAATGTCTTGTACCAAGGATATACGTTACCCTTCTTGTCGGAGCTTGCCGAAATCTGCTCAGGGTCGATGTACTTGCTGTGTACGGCGCTCCATGTCCAGAGGTTCTCACCGCTGAAGTATACGCGCACATTGGAGATGCCGGCCTTCATGAGGACCTTCTGAGGAAGCGTATAACCCACAGTGAGGTTCTTCAGACGCAGATATGCAAGGTTCTGGAGATAGCGGTCGTTGGTATAGTAAAGCGAACCGGCATTGAGGGCCGAGTAGCCGCGTGCCCTCGGGAAATATGCATCCGTATTTGTCTCAGTCCATACGTCAGACATGAAGTCTCTTGCCACGAATGTCGCATAAGGACGTGAATACGGTCCCCAGAAGCGGAGGTTGTCATTTCCCGGATACCAGTCCATATGGCCGATTCCCTGGAAGAACGCGGCGAAGTCGAAGCCGAAGAAGTTGAAGCCTGCATTGAAGCCGTAGCTGAAACGAGGCTGTGAGTTACCGATGATCTCACGGTCACCGTGATTTTCAAGTGTGCTTTCACCGAATGAGAGCACGCCGTCGCCGTCAAGGTCGAGGTACTTCATGTCACCTCCCCTTACACCGCGGCCGTATTCACCGATCTGAGTGTAGTACTCCTTGCAGACATTCGACATGTCCACCTTTGCTGCGTATGCAGCCGCCTCTTCATCGTTTGCGAAAAGGCCGTCCACACGGAAGCCCCAGATTTCGCCGAGACGCTTGCCTTCATACGGCTCGTTGATGAGGCCTGAAGGGTTGTCGCACTTGGTGTAGAAAGCCACGTAGTCGGCAAGAGTAGCACCTACGTTATAGTCGAACCTGTGCTCGCCGATGTTGAAGGAGTCCCTCCACTGGAGCGAAAGTTCGAAACCGCGTGTACGCATGTCGTTTGCGTTCACCTGAGGTTCGGATGCTCCGTAGATTGAAGGGAGCTTCTTGCCCTCTGTGAGGATACCCTTGGTGTCGCGGATGTAGAAGTCGCTTTCAAGAGTAAGCCTGTCGCTGAGGAAGCCCATGTCGAGACCGACGTTGTATGAAGTCACGGTCTCCCATGTTCCTGTCGATACAGGATCGTCCACTGTCGCATGTCCTGCAAGTGCAGAGCCATCGAAGGTATAGCTCATGTTGCCCTTCGTGTTCACGTTCTGATAATAGTCGTAGTAACCGATGTTCTGGTTTCCGAGCGAACCGTATGAAAGTCTGAGCTTGAAGTTGCTGAAAGCTGTCGAAATCGGCTCCCAGAACGGTTCTGAGCTCACTCTCCACGCAGCAGAAACTGAAGGGAAGAATCCCCACTTGTTATGCACAGGGAAACGTGACGAACCGTCGTAACGGCCGTTGAACTCGATCATGTAGCGTGACTTGTAGTCGTATGTCACCCTTCCGAAGATACCCATTATGGCATATTCTGAAATACCGCCGTTGAGCGTAGACACCTCGCCTGTAGCAAGGTTGAAGTCTGAAAGTTCCTCCGAAAGGAGGTCGTTGCGCGTCACGGTGAGGTCCTTGTAGTGACGGGCCTGATAGTTGAAGCCGGCTGTCGCCGTGAAATGGTGGGCGTCGTTCCAGGTGTTGTCATATGAGAGGAACGCATTGGCAGTGTAGTTGTTCTGCTCGTAGACCACGTCCGAGAAGCTGTCAGGGAATGAGCTTGTAGACTCCTGAAGCATTCCTCCAGGATACTGCGAATACTCGACGAATGTGCTTCTGTACTGGTTTCTGAGGTATCCGAACTTATATGAGAAGTCGGCGTTGAACGTAAGTCCCTTGCAGATCTGGGCCTTGAGGTCGAAGGTAGTCGTCACCTCTGTTGTAGACTTGAATCCGCCGCTCTTTCCCTTCTGCATCATGGCGTTGTATCCGTCCATGATATAATGTCCTGAGCTGTAAGTCATTGATGTATGCGAAACAGCTGTTCCGTCAGGATTCACAGGGACGAATGAAGCAAGGGCATGGAGAGTAGGCTTACGGAAGTTGTTGTACTCGGAATCGTATCCGGTGAATGAATATTTCGACTTGAAGAACTTCGTGTTGTTGCCGAGAGTCAGCCAAGGGCGGAGCTTGATGGACACCTTCGAGCGTACGTTGTATGAATCGAAATAGTCCGGATGGATTCTGTTGATACCCTTCTGACCGTAATAACGGGCACTCACGAGATATGTCACGTTCTTCGAGCCACCAGTCACGCTCACGTTGTAGTCCTGCGTCGGACGTGTCTCGTCATAAAGATAATTGTACCAGTCGAAGTTGCCGAGATATACATACGAAAGCTTTCCGTCACGCATTTCCGTGAGTACCCACGGGCGCTCAGGATTCTCCGTCACATCGTTGCGGCGCTCCCAGAGCCTCTGGTAATCGTAATCGGTGTAGCTTGTATAAGGCACGTTGTTGGCCGTCATGTTGAACATGTCCGCAATCTTTGCGGAATAGTATCCTCTTGTCTCGTAATCGGTTGACACTGAATTAGAAGAGAAAGAGTATCTTGCATCCACAGACACCTTCGGAGCCTGATCGTTCTTACCGCTCTTGGTGGTCACGAGGATCACACCGTATGCGGCCTGCGAACCATAGATTGCTGACGAAGATGCGTCCTTGAGCACAGAGATGCTCGCGATGTCGTTTGAGTTGATACGGTCGAGATACGTCTCCACACCGTCCACGAGGATGAGCGGAGAACCGCCGTTCGGAGATGTGTTACCACGGATATTGTAGCTTGAACCTGCACCAGGCTGGCCGGAGCTCTGCGTGATGTTAAGGTTCGGAATCACACCCTGAAGAGCCTGTCCCACACTTGCCACCGGCCTGTCCTTGAGCTGTTCCTCGGAAACGGCAGCGACAGCACCGGACATGTTCACCTTCTTCTGCACACCGTAACCCACTACAATTGACTCGGAAAGAAGTTCGGTGTCGTTCTTGAGCGTCACCTCGAAGTTTGAGCGTGTTCCCACAGGGAATGACTCGTCGACGCAGCCAATGAACGAGAACGTGATCACATCCGACGTCTCCGGTGCACCGGGAAGAAGGATGCTGAAGTTTCCGTCGAGGTCGGCAGTCGCTCCGTAAAGCTTTCCGCCATAGCGGATGGATGCAGCAGCACCGATGAGAGGCTCGCCGTTCGAATCACGGATGATACCTTTCAGCTCCACAGGCCCCTTTGCCGGAGCGGTAGCCTGCTCAGCCTGCGGCTCATCCACATAAAGGAAGATCTTCCTGTTTTCAAATCTGCATCTGAAACCGGGAAGTATCTGCGAGATGACCTGCTCGATGGGCAGATTATCCGCAGAGACAGAGACGATTTTCTTCGTGTCCAGATCGGCATTGTTGTAGAAGAACGCATAATCAGTGCTCTTCTCAATGCTCTTCAGGACATTCAGGACAGTCACGTCCTTGAGGTCGAGGGTGACCTTTGCCCCCCCCGACTGCGCCATAAGGACATGACTTCCCGACAGCATGCACAGCATAAGCGCAATGCCTGTCAAGAACAGTTTTGTCTTTTGCATAAAATTTAGATAATGGTTGTGTTTTAATTACGTTTTAATGTTGTTATTGGCCTCGGATAATTTCCGTCAATATGGGTATAAGACGGACAGATGGCCGCTTACACACGGCCATCTGCTGAAAAAAAAATCACATTTTTATGGAATTTCCGTATTAAAGTGAAATCCTCACGTCGCCTTCTTCATCAAAAGTGTAGGAAACAGAGGCTAAAAGTTCCAATGCTTCGAGGATTTCTGTCAGAGGTTCCTGACGGACGGTCATGGACAGATGCATGGTTTTCGCAGCCTCCGGATCTTCGCAAGTTATGTCCACACAGTACCAGTGCTCAAGGCTCTGGAGGATGTCGTAGAGGGATCTGTCTGTGAATTCAAGCTTGCCGCCTATCCATGCCACATGGTCGGAAGCCACGACATCGTATCTGTTCAAGGCACGGTTCGCCGGATTGTACGTGAGAGCCTGATCCGGCTTCAGAAGCACATCGTCACAGCCCTCAATACAGGCACGTACACTGCCCTGGGCAAGATATACGGTCACCGGCTCATCCTCGTATGCCGACAGGGTGAAACGCGTTCCAAGCACTTCTATGTCCATATCCTGACTTTCCACTATGAAAGGTCTGTTCTTGTCCTTCGCAACGTCGAAATATCCTTCACCCTCAAGACGCACCTTCCTTTTCCTTCCGTCGAAACCTTTTGCATAATAAAGGCGGCTGTCCTTGTTGAGCCAGACCTTCGAGCCGTCCGGCAGACGGAATTCGCCTTTGGATGCGGATGAAGATGCAAGGCAGACCTCAGCCTGCGGAGCCGTGAAGAACTGGATGGCAGCGATTATGGTCATACAGGCAGCCACCGTGGATGTAAACCACAGGAGGGCGTTTCTGCGGCGTGGAGTTGTGCCGACGACTGCCCTGGACTTTCTTTCCGCTTCGGCTATCACATCCATCGGCTCTTTCAGGACATCAAGTCCTTCACTTCCGTCAATCGTCTCCCAGATTTCCTTCAGGGCTGCATCCTTTTCCTCGAACGCATCCGTATCAACGAGCCATCTCTCGAAAGTGTCCTTCACCTCTGTAGGAACATCCTTTTTCCTATATGAATCAATTATTTCCCTTATAGTATTTTTTGTCATCTTTTCCTGTATGTCGTATAAAATTGCAGTCATAAGACGGACAAACCGCCCTTGACACACAAAAAAACTTCAATTTATTTATAGCTTTCCGCCAGCATCGTCCGTATGTCGGCCAAAGCAAGGGTTATATGGTTCTCGACCGTCCTTATGTTTATACCGACGGATTCGGCTATTTCAGCATTCGTAAGCCCTTTGTAACGGCTCAGGGTGAATATCCTCTTACGTTGTTCCGGCATACGGCTGACGGCTTTGAATATGAGCATCTGAAGCTCGTCAGCGGCGACCTTCTCGTCGATATAGGACTCGAATTCGTCCTGACACAGAAGCTGACGGGAAGCATAGCGGCTCCTTATCGTATCGCTCGTGAACTTGTCCATGACAGCATTGCGCGCCATCCTGTAAAGATACGACGAAAACGAATCCACCTTCGAGATGATTTCACGCCGCAGCCATACCTTCATGAAGATGTCGTGCGTTATGTCCTTGGCTGTCTGACTGTCCTTCACAAGGGACTCGACAAAGGAATAGCATCTGCCGGCAAACTCATTGTAAAGCGCGGCAAACGCATCCCTGCTGCCTCGTCCGAGGGCTTCCAGAAGGCTTATTTCCTGCTCGCGTGTCATTGTCCTTTGAGATGTTTCAGCCAGAATTCGTGGTTCGCTTCCTCGAAATGGCGGCCCTGATATCCGCGGTAGCCGTGCATTCCGTCAGGATATATCATCAGTTCGAACTTGCGGCAGGCCTTGTGGAGGGCATCAACGAGAAGGAGGGTGTTCTGATGATGGACATTGTCGTCGCCGGTGCCGTGGGTCAGTTTGAGCATTACGGAATCTGGAACGGAGTATTCAGCCGGGTAACCTTCCACGTAGTTCAGAACCTTCGATACCTCATAGCCTTCAGGATTGTTCTGAGGTGTGTCCATATAACGCTCGGTATAATGCGAATCATACAACGCCCAGTCATAGACCCCGCCACCGGCGATGCCATAGCTGTAGCAGTCGGAAGCCTGCATCAGCAGCATTGCAGTCATGGTGCCGCCGAATGAGAATCCTTCTACACCGATCTTGTCACCGTCTACATACGGAAGCGCCTTGAGCCACTGGGCCCACGCACGGAAGTCCTTGATTTCCCACACGGTAAGCTGCCTGTATATCATGTCAAGGCCTTTGCGGCCATTGTGTCCTCCTGCGCGAGGATCCACGGTGATCTGGATAATGCCGTTCTCAGCATACCACTGGTTCGAAGGATACGGATGTGTCCAGCGGTCGCGAACCATAGGGGTGTCCGGGCCTCCGTAGATGTCCACATGCACAGGATACTTCTTCGCCGGATCGAAATCCTTAGGATATACGATCATTCCGGGAAGAACGAATCCGTCTTCAGTAGTCATATGCACAAGACTGCCGAGGGCATACTCAGACGCATCATAATCCGGTCCCTTCATGTCTGCAACGACCATACCCTGTACTCCATAATGTCCCGGTCTGAGCTTCTGCATCACAGGGCCGCGGAGATTTCCCTCGGAAATGTCGTCCGTACGTGGCTTGGACGGGATACCGCCGGATGTTTCGAATATAGCGACGCGAGTCGGCGTGCTCACGTTTGAATACGAAGCCACAAAATGCTTTACGTCAGGCGAGAACACCGCTCCGACTGCATTGTAGGCTGGATCCGTAAGAGCCGTGACTCTTCCCTTGGCATCGACCTTATACACAGCCTGACGAACGGAAGCATCACGTTTTGCGGTGAAATATATGTCTCCTTTCTTCTCATCGACACGAAGGATGGATATGCCCCAGTTAGGGCCGTCCGTCAGTCTGTGGAACTCCTTGCCGTCATATGAGAGGAAATATATCTGCTCCCAGCCGGTCTCGAAGTCACGTGCCATATAAAGGCCACGGTCGGTGAATACGACGCCGTCGAACCAGTTGAGCCAGGTCTTGTATGTCTCATTATATACATGCCGCTTCGAACCGTCTTCAGCTTTCACGGCATACAGGTCTATGGTATTCTGCAGACGAGGCATACGGGCTATGAAGAACTCGCGGCTGTCCGGGCCCCAGAAAGGAATGCCGAAATACTGGTCAAGAGCGGGATCGAAATCCGCCCAGCAGATCCCATCTGTGGCAATTTCCACGATGCCGATACGCACCTGCGGATTCGTCTGTCCGGCCTTGGGATAACGCGTCTCGCTCAACGAACCGCCGAGTGCAAGGTCGGTCACACGCGGACTCTGCGACTGCGAAGCCGCCGCCTCAGGATCCGCAAATGCAGAATATATAGGGAACATCGGCACCTGCGAATTGTCAAAACGGTAGAAGCCGATCTTCCTGCTGTCAGGAGACCACCAGAAAGCCCTGTACTTCGAAGGGCGACCGAAGATCTCTTCATAATACACCCACGAAGCATAGCCGTTCAGGATTACGTCAGAGCCGTCGAAAGTCAGACGTTTCTCCTGACCGGAAGCCACATCCACCACATAAAGGTCATTGTCACGGGTGAAGGCAAGCATGGTAGAATCCGGAGAATACGTCAGATTCACTGCTCCTGCAGGCTTAACAGGAAAGTCTGCAAAGCGCTCCGGAGCCGATGCTCCATCCGTCCTGCGGCCGGTCTTCGCATTCACGGAAAATGCCAGACTGTCCGCAAAAGTTCCGTCATATGAGAATATGACTTCCTGATTCCCGATCCACTTCCATGCGCGAGGCACAGCCTCAAACTCCTGTCCGGCAGCCGCATAGGCCACCCACAGCATCATCGCTGACAATAATATCTTCTTCATAACTCAAGTTTCGCAAGTGTAAGTTATTATTTATCTGAAAGTTGGTGAAGCTTGCGAAACTTTTACCCACCGCACTTTCTCTATCTACGTTACCCCTATCCTAAATCTTTCGCAAATGCGAAAGTCAAGTTCATATCAATCTGCAAATAATTCATCCTTAAAATTGACAAGATATACTTTTTCTGTGGCTCTTGTCATAGCGGTGTACAGCCATTTCAGGTCATCTACGGTGAGTTCCTCCTGCCAGAACGCATTGTCTATGAACACACAACGCCATTGTCCGCCTTGAGACTTATGACACGTCACAGCATTGGCATACTTCAGCTGCAGGGCATTGTAATACTTGTCCTCCCTCACAGCATCATACTTCTTCTTCTTCGAAGTGATATGCCCGTAATCCTCGCTCACACCCTGATACAGCATGTTCGACTGCTCATACGTAAGCGACGCACTCTCCGACTCCAGCGTATCCAGAATAACCTTCGCCACAATCTCCTGATCGTCATAATCCGGAAAAGACAGCCTCGCCTCAGCGAAATGCAGCCCGTATCTGTCCTCATATTTCGAAATCTTCACCAGTTTGGCGATGTCCCCGTTGGCAATATAATCCAGTTCCTTGATCCCCTCGAGAAACTGATAACAGTTCTTCACTATCATCAGCTTGTCATCCCTCACAAGCCTTTCCTCCTTGAACTGCACCGTCGAGCGCACCCCGATATTGTATTTTATGGCCCTGCGGTTCGAACGGCATAGTATCACCGTATCATCCTCACCATAAGCAGCATACGCTTCCGAAATCTTCTCAATCAGTTCTCCCCCCGTAATCCTCTCCACATCATCGAAAGACACCGTTTCAAGCCCCAGATCGCACAGATCCATCACTCCCGGCCCATATTCCAGCTCAGCCTGCAACTGCCTCAGCATCGTCGCATTGTACAATATCCCCGACTCCTTCTGCTGTCTCACGACTGCCGTCAGCTCCGCAAAGACCACCCCTCCCATCATCTTCATATAATCCTGCGAAAGAGCAGGCGAAGCATCAAGTCCGACCGGAGGCAGCTGTGCCGAATCCCCTATCAGAATCACCTTGCAGTCCGTACCGGAACGTACAAACGAAATCAGGTCCTCAAGCAGATTCCCCGAACCGAAAGCCGTCGTGCTCTGCTGCTGGCCTGCATCAATGCCGATGGGCGAAACCTCGTCCACCACAAAAAGCGTCTCCTTGTCCTTGTTGACATACAGGCTGAACTGACCGAAGCCGTCACCGCCCACAGACTTCTGACGATAGATATGCTTATGTATCGTATAAGCCGGCTGACCTGCATAAGACGAAAGCACCTTTGCGGCACGACCTGTCGGAGCCAGCAGCACACATTTAGTCTTGAATTCCTTCAATGTGGCTATCACAGAAGCGATTGCAGTGGTCTTTCCCGTGCCGGCATAACCGTTCACCACCATGATGTCGTTCCCGTCCGAACTCACAAAATCAGCCACCTTCCTCAGAAGAGTGTCCTGGCACGCAGTCGGCTCATGACGCAGGTGCGAGACAAAGCCTGAATAAAGGAAGTCGCTTCTGCCCATGTCACTTCCTCCTGTTGAAGATCATGGAAACGACAATCAGGACAGGATATATCTCCACACGGCCGAGGAACATGTCAAGCGAGAATATGAATTTCGCCATCGCAGGCTGCGCGGAATAGTTGTCCAGACATCCGAGCTCACCGAGGCCGGGGCCCACGCTGCCTACAGAAGAAATGACTCCCGAAACAGCCGAAGTCGCATCAGTTCCTGTCAGCATGACCGCAAGAACAGACACGAAAATGACCATTATATATACCACGATATACATCATGACCGAATTCACGGCACTGTCCGGCAGATGCTGGCCGCTGAGCCTCGTCTGTATGACGGATGTAGGATACAGCCTGCGTCTCACTTCATTGCCGATAGCCTTGCATGAAATAAGGATACGGTCCACCTTCACACCTCCCGTCGTCGAACCCGAACATCCGCACTGGAAGGCTGCAAAGAGCAGGACGACACCGGCAAGCAGAGGCCACATGGAATTGTCGCATATCGCAAATCCGCAGGTCGACATATAGCTGACCACCGTAAAGGACGAATCCATCAGAGCCCTGCCCCAATGCTCATACCCGCCCTGAAACTTGAGCGAAAGCATGACTGCCAGCGACATCACCGCAATGGAGCCGAAATAGTATTTCACCACGGCATTGTTCATCGGCTTGAGCGACCTCGTTGCAAAGACAGCGAAGATAAGGCCGAAATGCAGGGCGCAGACGGCCATATAGAAGAGCACGATGACATTTATCAGATCTGAATTGTAATAGCCTATCGAGAGGTTCCTTGTGCTGAATCCTCCGGTCGCCGCGATGCTGAAGGCATGGTTTATGGCATCGAAAGGCGTCATCCCTGCCGCCCATAGCGAGAAGAATATCGCAAGCGTAAGGCCGACATAGACGAGCGTAATGATCCAGATGACCTTGCTCGACTTGTATCTGTAGCCCTCCTTGGAAAGCGATGAAAGCTCCATATTTGTGAGCTTCAGGCGGTACGGGCTGGCCTCCGGCATGACCAGAAGCAGGAAGACGACAACTCCGAGTCCTCCGATGTAATGCGTCGACGAGCGCCAGAAAAGAAGTCCTTTCGGCAGGGCCTCGATGTCGTTGAGAATTGTGGAACCTGTCGTCGTATATCCGGAAACGCTTTCAAACCAGGCGTTTACAAGAGTAAACTCCCCTCCCCACAGGACATATGGCATCATGCCGAACACAAATGAAAGCACCCACGCCAGGACTATGGTCAGGAAGCCGTCACGCATGGTCAGGGCCGGAGCCTTCCGCACAAAGACAAACGGGAACGCTCCCACCAGAAGCGTGATTATGAAACTGATGAGAAGAGGCACGAAAGCGGAATCACGACCGTCCGCAAGGGATACGATCATGGACAGCAGCATGAACAGGGCACTGACCAGCAGCGCCTTGCCGACGTTTGTCGATATGGCCTTTACGTTCATCTAACTTTCCTTTCCGATATGGTCTGAAGCATCTTTTCCCTGTCTTCACGGAGGTTCTTCACGCGTCTTTTCAACTCGATGTTTTCCTCTATGAGTTCCGTCACTCCGGAGTTTATGTTTGCAAGCTGGTCGTCACCGTCGAAGGTGTATCCGTGCCTGCGGCCGAGCGCGCGGTAGTTGTCGATGCCCTCCGATACCTTATATATAGGTCTCACATAATCCACCATAAGGAAATAGAGCAGAAGGATCACGAGCAGAAGGCCGGCGCATATGGAGACGAATCCCGGCATGATGCTTCGGTAGAAACCGGCGTCGAAATCCTCCGAATTCTCCTTCAGGTCCTCGTGAATCTGCTCGTTGAGCGATGCGATGTCCGCACGCAAAGTGTTGTAACACGGCTGGAGGGTGCCGAAGAACCATTCTCCCGTGTCCACGCTGTCCGCAAGGAAGACGGCATCGAACATAAGGGACGTATTCATGAAGGCGTCGAACGAAGCATCGAGGGAATCCACCAGCGGAAGGGAGGCCTGGGAATTAAGCAGGCGCCTGAGGGAGTCCGACTGGAAGCGGAACATCTTCTGGTTGAACTCCGGCATCAGCGAAATGTCGTTCTGGACAACCACCGACACCATCTGATGGTTGTACTCCTGCGTCAGGTCCGCCAGACTCTGCGACAGGTTGATGCTCTTTATGTTGGATGCAATCAGTTCGGACACATAGCTGCTCATCCTGCGGTATTCCATGATGGAAATCACGCTCGAAAGGAGCAGAATTGCGGCAATCGCCCCCAAGGCCAGGAAGATCTTCCTCCTGAGCGACGGCCTCTTCTCACGTCTTCTTCTTAGAAACTTCGGTAACATCTCCGTAAATTTTCAACAGCCGACAAATATAGCAAGAAAAATCGAAAGACAGAATAACATTTTTTCTTGCAGAAAAAAGGGAGAAAAGTTACCTTTGCATTCCGTTATGAAATACGGATTTGACAACGAAAAGTATCTTAAGATACAGTCCGAACAGATCAAGAAGCGCATCGCGCAGTTCGGAGACAAGCTTTACCTCGAATTCGGAGGCAAGCTTTTTGACGACAACCATGCAAGCCGCGTGCTGCCAGGATTCAAGCCTGACAGCAAGCTCCAGATGCTCATGCAGCTCCGCGACGAAGCGGAAATCCTGCTTGTCATCAGCGCCCTCGACATCGAAAAGAACAAGGTGCGCGGAGACCTCGGCATAACCTATGACGAAGACGTCCTCAGACTGAAGGGAGAGTTCGAGAATGTGGGTCTGTACGTAAGCGGAGTGGTCATAACCCACTACAACGGCCAGTCCAGTGCAGATGCCTACAGAGCCCGCCTTGAGCGTCAGGGAATCAAGGTCTGTTATCATTACACCATCGACGGTTACCCGAACAACGTGGCCCTCATCGATTCCGACGAAGGATTCGGAAAGAACGACTATGTGGAGACGACACGTCCTCTCGTCGTGGTTACGGCTCCGGGCCCGGGGAGCGGAAAGATGGCCGTATGCCTGAGCCAGCTCTACCATGAGAACAAGAGGGGCGTGAAGGCCGGATATGCGAAATTCGAGACCTTCCCCGTGTGGAACCTGCCGCTCAAGCACCCTGTGAACATAGCCTACGAAGCTGCGACGGCGGATCTCAACGACGTGAACATGATCGACCCGTTCCATCTTGAGGCCTACGGGACCATAGCCACGAGCTACAACCGTGACAGCGAGGTCTTCCCCGTGCTGAACGCACTTTTCGAAGGGATCTACGGTGAAAGCCCGTACAAGTCCCCTACCGACATGGGCGTGAACATGATCGGATTCTGCCTGAGCGACGAGGACGTATGCTGCAACGCCGCAAGGGAGGAAATCATAAGAAGGTATTACTCAGCCCTCTGCAATCTCGCGGAAAACGGTAACAACGAGCAGGAAGTCAACAAGATAGCCCTCATCCTGAAGCAGGCGAAGCTGACTACGGAATACCGCAGGACAACGGTGGCGGCACATGCGAGGAAGGAGATAGCCGGAGTGGCGACAGCTGCAATAGAACTGCAGGACGGAACCATCATCACCTCACGTTCAAGCTCGCTTCTCGGCTCGAGCGCGGCCCTGCTTGTGAACGCGATGAAGCATCTCGCCGGCATTCCGCACAGCGTCAAGCTGATTCCTGAAGCGATGATCGAGCCGATCCAGAAGACGAAGGTGACATACCTTCACGGTCACAACCCACGTCTGCATACGGACGAAGTGCTCGTCGCCATATCGCTTCTCAGCAACAACGACGACAACTGCCGCAAGGCTCTCGACCAGCTTCCTAAGCTTGAAGGCTGCCAGGTGCACTCGACCGTGATGCTCAGCGAAGTGGACCGCAAGATATTCAAGAAACTCGGCGTAGGACTCACCTGCGATCCCGTAAAAAAAGTCGAATAATATGAAAAAACTTTTCAGAACATTGTTCACCTGCCTGGCAATCGCTGCCGCAACGGCCTTCAGCTCAAAGGCACAGAACCTGCAGCTGCATTATGACTTCAACCGCAACTGCCTCACTTCCACCGTCGAAATGTTCCGTCCTGACTCTTTCGGAAGCACATATTTCTTCGTCGACATGGATTACACACCCAAGGTGACGGGCGCATATTGGGAAATCGCACGCGAACTCTGCTTCTGGCAGGACACCGAAGCCTCATGGCTCTCGATCCATCTCGAATACGACGGAGGGCTGAGCACGGCCGCTGGAGCATTCAACAACTCGTGGCTCGGAGGCCTCACCTGTTCGGGACATTCGGATGACTTCAGCCGCACATGGTCGCTCTCAGCGATGTACAAGGCAATTCCAGGCACACGTGACGCTGCTGGAAAATGTCAGATGCACAACTTCCAGATCACAGGTGTCTGGGGAATACTGTTTGCCGGCGGATGGTGCTCGTTCGACGGCTTCTTCGACTTCTGGAGGGAAGTGCGCGCATGGCAGGGCACTGAATTCATTTTCGTCGCCGAGCCTCAGTTCTGGGTACATCTCAACAGGATCAAAGGCTGGGAGAAGATAAATCTGAGCCTCGGAGGCGAAGTGGAACTGTCAGCAAACTTCGTGGAGAAGGGCTTCCGTGCCATGCCGACTCTCGGTGCGAAATGGACATTCTGAAACCATAAACCTATAAAATAATCATGTTAAAGAAACTCTTCGGATTCGACCCGACAAAGACCACAGTCCGCACGGAAATCATTGCAGGCATCACGACATTCCTCACGATGTCCTATATCCTTGCAATCAACCCGGCAATGTTCAGCCAGCTTGAGGGAATGCCTGGCGGAGCGGTATTCACATCTACAGCACTTGCTGCCATAGTCGGGACCCTCGTCATGGCAATCTGGGCAAAGCTTCCGTTCGGCCTCGCGCCTGGAATCGGCCTGAATGCCTTCTTCGTCTACACGGTATGCCTCGGAATGGGCTATTCATGGCAGTTCGCCCTCACGGCCGTACTCATAGAAGGAATAATATTCATCATCCTGACGGTAACGAACATACGTGAGGCCATAGTGAATGCCATCCCGCTGAGCCTTCGCAACGCCATCGGGGCCGGAATCGGACTTTTCATCGCATTCATAGGCCTGCAGAATGCCGGTGTAATCGTGAATGATGAAGCGACACTCGTCGTGCTCGGAGACATCACTTCAGACTCCGCCCTTCTCGCCATGACCGGCCTTCTCATCACAGGATTCCTCTATGCGAAGAACGTGCGCGGAGCCATGCTCATCGGCATCCTCGTGACAACCCTCATCGGCATCCCTATGGGCGTGACCGAGTTCAAGGGAGTGCTTTCGCAACCTCAGTCCATAGAGCCGATATTCTGCAAGTTCGAATGGGAGAACATATTTACTCTTGACATGCTCGTCGTTGTGTTCACATTCCTCTTCATAGACATGTTCGACACGGTGGGAACACTTGTGGGTGTGTGCACGAAGGCCGGACTCGTGGAAAAGGACGGCAGCGTGCACCGCATGAAGGAGGCTTTCATGGCAGATGCCATAGCAACCACTGCCGGAGCAATCTTCGGTACATCCACCACTACTACATATGTGGAAAGTGCCTCTGGAGTTGCTCAGGGAGGACGTACAGGACTTACGGCATTCACAATCGCATGCTGCTTCGGCATCTCGCTCTTCTTCTCCCCTCTCTTCCTCTCAATTCCAGCAGCGGCAATAGCTCCTGTGCTGGTCATCGTCGGCCTGCTCATGCTTGAGCCTGTCAGGAACATTCCTTTCGAGGACTACACGGAGTCTATTCCGGCATTCATATGCATGATCATGATGCCGCTCACATATTCGATTTCAAACGGAATCCTTCTCGGAATGATCAGCTACGTGCTTCTCAACGCCGTATGCGGCAAGTTCAGGAAGCTTACGCCTGCAATGTACATTCTGGCGATTCTGTTCATCCTCAAATATATATTCATTTAGGACTTCTCAGGGAAGAATATCCTATACAGATTGCAGCCTATGAAGTTGCCGGCGACGATGCAGACGTACACGCAGAGCACATCAAGCCAGCTGGCCTTCAGGAAGGCGAAAGGGACGGTGAGATAATAGAACGCATCAGCGACGCAGTGGGTGAAGCCGCAGAAGATGAAGAGCGGCACACCGAAAAGCAGAGGAAGATAGTTCTTCTCACGGGCGAACTGAACCGCCGTCGTCATGATGAAGCCGCATCCTATTCCTAAAAGACCGCATTTTACGGGGCCTGTCGAAAGACGGGCCTCAAGTATTTTCTGAGCTGTTTCAGGCAGTCCGAGCGGCGACACACGGGCGAGAAGCCCCACGAGCAGGCAGCCGACGATGTTGCCGAGAAGAATGAGGAACAGCTGCCCCAGCTCTCCCCTTCCGAAGAAGCCGGCCGTTCCTGTATACAGCTTGAGTCTGTACCCTACGACGGTCAGGAGTCCGAAACAGAAAAGGACCGCTCCCGTAACACCTCCTACAGCAAGGTTTCCGAAGCCTGCAATGCCTATCGCTATGCCTGCAAGCACAGCCGAACGTATCAATTCACTCATGGATTTCAAAGTTTATGTCGCGGCAAAGTTACACTATTTCCTCAAAGGGGCAAAATCATCGGAATTTTCCACCAAAATACAATTTCGTACTCTAAATGGAGAATATTCAAGCATAATTGCTAAATTTGCATGATTAAACCGATGCCATTATGAGTGAAAGACAGCCTCAAATACTTGACCTTGAAAAAGTTATAGAATCCAAGGCAGGAGAGAAGGCGAAAAGGATACCGAAGTTCGTGATAAACTGGTTCAGGAACTTCATGCATCTGGACTACATCAACGGCTACCTCAAGGAGGGGTATGTCGGCGTGGAGTTCTGCGAGAACTGCCTCAAGTATCTCGGAGTTGAGATCGAGGTGAAGGGACTCGAGAACCTGCCGAAGGACGGCCGTACATATACATTCGTATCGAACCATCCCCTCGGAGCCATAGACGGAGTGACTCTCGGAGCCGTCATCGGAAAGGAGTACGACGGAAAGATAAAGTATCTGATGAACGACCTTCTGATGAACCTCAAGGGCATGGCGCCGCTCGGAATCCCCGTGAACAAGCTCGGAGGACAGGCACGCAACCTTTCGAAGCTGGTCAATGAAGTGTACGGGTCGGAGAACCAGATGCTCATATTCCCGGCAGGACTCTGCTCAAGAAAGATCGACGGACGCATCCAGGATCTTCCCTGGGGCAAATCCTTCGTCAAGAAGAGCCGCGAGACAGGCCGCGACATAGTGCCGATACATTTCGAAGGCGAGAACTCAAAGCGGTTCTACCGTGTGGCCACATGGTGCAAACGCCTGAGGCTCAAATTCAACTTCGCCATGATGCTCCTTCCCGACGAAATGTACAGAAGCGCAGGAAGAAAATATACGATTACATTCGGAAAGCCGATTCCGGTAAGCTCTCTCGACAGGTCGAAGTCCGACCACGAATGGGCGCAGGTGATTCGAAGCAAGGCATACGAACTATAAACCCAGACCTATGGAACCTATAATCGCTCCAGTCAGCGTTGACATCATCAAGGCTGAACTCACCCCGGCAAAGAAGCTCAGGGACACGAACAAGAGCCACAACGAAATCTATGTCATCAACCATTTCGACTCTCCGAACGTAATGAGGGAGATCGGCCGTCTCCGCGAAGAGGCGTTCCGTGATTCCGGCGGTGGAAGCGGCCTGTCGATGGACATAGACGAGTTCGACACGATGGAGAACCCGTACCAGCAGCTCATCGTCTGGGATCCGGACGCCGAAAAGATCCTCGGCGGATACAGATATATCCTCGGACCGGACATAAAGATAGACGAAAACGGACAGCCGCTGCTTGCCACTGCGCACATGTTCCATTTCTCCGACAAGTTCATAAAGGAATATCTTCCATATACGATCGAGCTGGGACGCAGCTTCGTTGCCCCGGAATATCAGAGCTCGAAGGCAGGCACAAAGGCCCTCTTCGCCCTCGACAACCTCTGGGACGGCCTCGGAGCCCTCTGCATCCAGCGCCCGGACATGAAGTACTTCTTCGGAAAGATGACGATGTATCCTGAATACAACCGTCAGGCACGCGACCTCATCCAGCATTTCCTCTTCAAGCATTTCGAGGACAAGGAGAAGCTCGTCACTCCAGTGGAGCCGCTCAAGATTGAGACGGACGTGAAGTATCTCGACAGCATCCTCACTGAAAAGGAGTTCAAGGACGACTACAAGCTCCTGAACGCAGAGGTGCGCAGACTCGGAGTGAACATACCTCCGCTCGTGAATTCATACATGAGCCTCTCCCCTACCATGAAGATGTTCGGAGGCGGAATCAACCACGAGTTCAGCGAAGCAGAAGAGACATGCATCCTCATCACCTTCGACGAAATCTACGAGGCAAAGAAGGACAGGCACATAAACTCCTTCATCCAGGAGAAGATCGACATCATAAAGGCACGCTTCCCTCAGTTCGTCGAGAACATGGGTGACAACCTGCAGGAGATGATAGCCAAGCGCAGGGAAAGGGCTGCGGCAAGAAAATGCGCCAGAAAGGCTAAAAGAGCTGCGAAAAAGTAGACTGACGGGCCTCCTGAAGTAACTTGACCGGATTTTTTCATCATCAAATGAGGGAATCCGGTTCTTTATTGATATATATTTAGTATATTTGTGAGGATATACCGGAGCCGACCGGTATCTGAATTGAATAACCACATTTAACATTCGCAACAATTATGGGATACGCTGCAAGAGACAATGAGTTTGACGTCATCATTGTCGGAGGTGGCATCACTGGAGCAGGTACGGCCAGAGACTGCGCCATCAGAGGACTGAAGGTGCTGCTCGTGGAAAGGCACGACATCGCGACAGGTGCGACCGGACGAAACCACGGACTGCTCCATAGCGGAGCGCGTTATGCCGTGACCGACAGGGAATCAGCAGAGGAATGCATAAAGGAGAACATGATCCTGCGCAAGATTGCGCGTCACTGCGTCGAAGAGACGGAAGGACTGTTCCTCACGCTTCCTGAGGACGATCTGGAATATCAGAAGAAGTTTGTGGAATCCTGTCAGGCCGCAGGCATAAATGCAAAGGTGATAGACCCTAAGGAGGCTATGCGCATGGAACCTTCCGCAAATCCGGACATCATCGGAGCCGTACAGGTGCCTGACGGAGCTGTGGATCCGTTCCGCCTCACTTCGGCCAACGTCATCGATGCGAAGCTTCACGGAGCCAAAGTACTGGTATACAGCGAAGTGACAAGGATAATCAAGGACGGAGACACCGTCAAGGGTGTGGAAGTATACAATACGATCACAAAGCAGAAGGCGGAATATTACGCCCCTATAACCGTCAATGCTGGAGGTATATGGGGACAGCGCATAGCAGAACTTGCCGGCACGAAGATCAACATGTTCCCGGCAAAAGGTGCACTGCTCATCTTCGGCCACAGGGTGAACAACGTCGTGCTGAACCGCTGCCGCAAGCCGGCCAATGCGGACATCCTTGTTCCGGGAGACACCATCTGCCTTATCGGAACGACGTCGAGCCGCGTGCCTTTCGAGGAAGTGGACAACATGTATGTGACCGCCGATGAAGTGGACGTCCTTCTCAAGGAGGGCGAGAAGCTTGCTCCGAGCCTTGCATCGACACGAATTCTCAGGGCATATGCAGGCGTACGTCCTCTCGTTGCGACTGACGACGATCCTTCAGGAAGAAACATCAGCCGAGGCATCGTGCTTCTCGACCATGAGACACGCGACGGCATCAAGGGATTCGTCACCATCACGGGCGGAAAGCTCATGACCTACCGTCTCATGGCGGAATGGGCTACGGATTTGGTGTGCAAGAAGTTAGGTGTAGACAAGAAGTGCGTGACAATGAACACTCCGCTTCCGGGTTCGGAGCACGAGGAAATCGACGAGATATCAAAGAAGACGTGGGCGAAGCCGGGAACGCCGCATAAGGCGACCGTCGGAAGGCATGGCGGAAGGGCCGTGCAGATCGGTCTTGAGAACGAATATGAGGCCAGCCTCGTGTGCGAATGCGAAGAGGTTTCAGTCGGTGAGGTGAAATACGCCATCAACGAACTTGACGTACATAATCTCGTGGACCTTCGCCGCAGGACGAGGGTGGGCATGGGAACATGCCAGGGCGAGCTTTGCGCGTGCAGGGCTTCAGGACTGCTTGCCGATGCGCACAAGTGCACGGAAAGGGCAAAGGCAGACCTGAAGAACTTCGTGAACGAGCGCTGGAAGGGTATGTATCCGGTATGCTGGGGAGACACCCTCCGCGAAAGCGAGTATTCACAGTGGATATATTCGGGAGTATGCGGCCTTGAGGCTGAAGAAGAATCACCAAAAACGGAATAGGACATGAAATTCGACACTATAATCATAGGCGGAGGCCTTTCCGGACTTGTGTGCGGAATCAGGCTTCAGAAGGCAGGAAGGAAATGTGCAATCGTTTCTGCCGGACAGAGCGCAATGCACTTCTCATCGGGAACGTTCGACCTGCTCGGCAGGCTTCCGGACGGCACACCGGTTGACGATCCTATCGAGGCTATATCAAAGCTGGACGGCGGACATCCATATTCTATTCTCGGAGCGGATTCTGTGGAAAAATATGCAGCTGAGGCTGAAGACTTCTTCGCAGGATGCGGAATCAAGGTAAGCGGCAATGCGCATAAGAATACATGGCGCGTTACTCCAACTGGAGAACGCAAGCCTTCATGGCTTACAATAAGCGACTTCACGCCGCTTGAAGCAAAGGATTCGGCTATCGGCTCAAAAGCTTTGATTGTAAATATATTGGGATATCTGGACTTCAATACAAGATTCCTTGCAGACTCTTTCGAGAGGCAGGGCACATCATGCAGAATCGAATCCATAAAGCTCGATGAGATGGAGCGTCTACGCAAGAATCCGAGCGAGATGAGGGCGACGAACATCGCCCGTGTGATGGACCGCGACGGAGTATGGGAGAAGGCTGCGGCGAAGGTGAAGGAGAAGCTCCAGGGCGAGGATGTGCTCGTGCTTCCCGCAGTGTTCGGATTGAAGGATGCATCGGTCGTGGAAAAGATGCGCGAGGCAATCGGCGTCAGGACCATGTTCATAGCAACCATGCCACCATCAGTGCCGGGAATACGCAGTCAGCTTACCCTCAGGGCGGAATTCGAGAAGGCTGGTGGCAGATTCTTCCTCGGAGATACGGTCGTAGACGCGGACTACAATGAGGACGGCACAGTGAAGAGCATAGGTACCGTAAATTTCGGCGACATAAGGCTGTATGCAGACGATTTCGTGCTCGCAAGCGGAAGCTTCTTCAGCAAGGGACTCATTGCGACTCCGGAAAAGGTCTGCGAGCCTGTATTCGGAGCAGACCTCACGATTGCGGAAGGACGTGACAACTGGTTCGACAGGAACTTCTGGAAGAGGCAGAACTACATATCGTTCGGAGCGACGGTCAGCAGCAGTCTGAACGTATCTGTCGAAGGCAGGGAGATAGCAAATCTCTACGCCATCGGCTCACTTGTGGGCGGCTGCAATGCCCTTTATGAGGGCTGCGGAGGCGGCGTGGCCATAATCACGGCCATGAAGGCAGCAGATGTCATACTTGAAAAATAACGCGCGGAAACATGAACATGCAGGAAAAGAACATAAGCGAGAACAATTTCGAACAGTGCATCAAATGTACTGTATGTACGGTATATTGCCCGGTCGTTCCGGTGAATCCGCTCTATCCCGGTCCTAAGCAGGCCGGCCCTGACGGAGAAAGGCTCAGACTCAAGAAGGGCCTCTTCTTCGATGACACACTGAAGTACTGCCTGAACTGCAAGCGCTGCGAAGTGGCATGTCCATCCGGAGTGCGTATCGGAGACATCATCCAGGCCGCAAGAATCAAGTACGGAAGCGGTTCGCCTAAGCTGCGCGACATGATTCTCGCCAATACGGACTTCATGGGAAGCGTCGCTACGGTTGCAGCCCCTGTGGTGAACGCCACACTGGGACTCAAACCGGTCAAGGCCGTGATGGACGGAGTGCTCAAGGTGGACAAGAGAAGGACATTCCCTAAATACACTTCAAAGAAGTTCGAAAGCTGGTACAAAGGCATAGCCTCATCCCAGGATTCGTTCGGCAAGCACGTGAGCTATTTCCACGGATGCTACGTAAACTATAACTATCCTCAGCTCGGAAAGGATGTAATCACCGTAATGAACGCTTTAGGTTACGGGGTGCATCTGCTTGAAAATGAGAAATGCTGCGGAACAGCCCTTATTTCAAACGGAATGATAGATCAGGCAAAAAGGAATGCAGAGCACAACATCGGAAGCCTGAGAAAGTCCGTGCAGGAAAAGAAGATGCCTGTCATCGGAGCTTCATCGTCGTGCATGTTCACCATCAGGGACGAGTATCCGCATCTTCTCGGAGTGGACAACAAAGACGTCAGGGACAGCTTCGAACTGGCGACAAGATTCATCTACAGGCTCATTGAGGACGGAAAGGCGAAACTTGTGTTCAAGAAGGACTACAAGGCGAATGTCGCCTATCACACCCCATGCCATATGGAAAGGCTCGGCTGGAGCATATTCTCGACGGAACTCATCAGAATAATTCCAGGCGTGACGCTTACGGTACTGGACAGCAACTGCTGCGGAATAGCCGGAACATACGGCTTCAAGAAGGAGAACTACGAGGTCTCACAGGCCATAGGAAAGCCTCTCTTCGACCAGATAGGACGTATTGCACCTGATTACGTTGCCTGCGACTGCGAGACATGCAAATGGCAGATCGAGATGTCTACAGGCGTCACCGTAAAGAATCCGATATCGATTCTGGCGGAAGCTCTCGACCTCGAAGCGACAGCTGCCGCAAACCGCTGACCTCACGCGGTGGTCTGAATATTAAAAAGCCTCTGAGTAGATGTGTCTCAGAGGCTTTTATCGTATTTGGAATTGTTATTTACGTGCATCTATACGCTTACGGAGAGCATCTGAAATCGGCAGTTTGCTGTCCGCATCCGAACGGTCTAGCCATGATGCGGCAAGCTTCATATCGCCAAGCATGTAGCAGGCCACTGAAATATTGTATTCAGCGCAGGCGCGTTTGAGCATGTCATTTGTGTCAAGAAGGGTAAACCAGATGTCCATAGCACCCTTCCAGTCGTACTGCTCCGCCTTGTCAAGAGCCTTATACCATATCTCCTTATCGAAATATGTGATGGAATACTGTTCATGCCTCCACTGTGACTTGAAGGACGAACCGACCTCAGTTCCGGCTTCCCAAGCCTCTGAAGGAAGGGCCTGATATGCTTTTGCGATGAGAGCAGCACTTCCCTGCTTTCCGTCGGAATATACGGCAGGACGCACTGTGCTCGTACCGCCGAATGCATACACCTTCTCATTCTCGTCCATGGCGTCGAAGCCGTACATCTTTATCGTATACTGAAGCAGAGCCTCGCTCACATACGAAGAATCAACAGACTGAGGCACAGCCACATGGGAAGCCCCACCTATAGTCATGGTTCCGAGAGAGACCGTATCCAGAAGGAAAACGACATCCGTCCCTGTATCCATGATGAGGTTCACGAGAGTGTCCTTCGAGGCATAATTTCCGCCCTGCAGACGTGGCATTCCGTATATGCCTACGCTTCCCTCTCCCGTACCGTAATCCTGCTCAAGAGTATAGGCGAATCCATCGGCCAAAGACTTGCTGAAAAGCGTCTTGACGGAATCCTGATTTTCAAGACAGACAATGGCCACAGCCTTGCCGGCAAGATCCATCCCAGCCTTGGAAGGATGGCGCATCTCCACGTGTACGGCATGCTTAGATGGGCCGCACGAAAGAACAGCAGCCGAAGCCGCCACTATAGACAATATCTTGAAAATCTTTTTCATACGAATGTTATTTATAGTATTTCTACAGGTTCTGCGATAAGGTCGTATTCATCAGCTCCCACCACTTTCACGTTCATGAATTCCCCGATAAGTGAATATGGATCCACATCTCCCATGACCGAAGCGTCGTACTTTACAAGAATCTCGCCATCCACTTCAGGGCTCTCGAATTCGCTTCTGCACACGAAGACGCCATCGTTGAAATCGTCAACGATCACCTTCAGTTCAGAGCCTATGCGTGACTGGTTGTATGCCAGCGATATGCCGCTCTGCAGCGTCATAAGCTCATCATAACGTTCCTGCTTCACCTTGGCGGAAATGCTGTCACGGAAATTCTCCGCTCCAAACGTGCCTTCCTCCTCGGAATAACGGAATGCTCCGAGCCTCTCGAAGCGGGCTTCCTCCACAAATTGGAGCAGTTCCTTGAATTCGCGTTTTCCTTCACCAGGATGACCTACGAGCATTGTAGTACGCAGAACCACTCCCGGCACCTTTTCGCGCATCTTTCCGATGAGTTCGCGGGTCCATGCTCCCGTCACATTCCGGTGCATCTTGTCCAGAACCTTGTCCGAAACGTGCTGTAGCGGAATGTCCATATATCGGCATACCTTGGGATTGTCTGCCATCTGATCGAGCACATCCTCCGGGAATGCTGCAGGATATGAATAATGTATCCTTATCCACTCGATTCCTTCGACTTCGGACAGCTTCTGCAGAAGCTCGGCAAGGGCACGGCGACGGTAAAGGTCAAGACCGTAATACGTAGTATCCTGAGCGATGATTATCAGCTCTTTTACGCCTTGAGCGGCAAGCCCTTCAGTCTCAGCGACAAGTTCCTCTATCGGAACCGACCTGTGCGCTCCCCTGATATGCGGAATCGCACAATACGAACATCTGCGGTCGCATCCCTCCGAAATCTTCAGATAGGCGTAATGAGACGGCGTCGTCAGATGACGCGCGACCTTCCTTTCATGCTCCTCCGATGCACCGAGGGCACGTATCAGCGGCTCATAATCCCTCGCACCGAACCAGCCGTCCACCTCGGGGATAAGGTCCGGCAGCTCGTGCATGTAACGCTGCGAAAGACATCCGCAGACAAACACCTTACCTGCCTCACCGCGCGACTTCCTTTCCACAGCCTCAAGCACAGCCTGTACCGATTCCTCCTTGGCATCGCCAATGAATCCGCACGTGTTCAGCAGAATGACATCAACAGGCACATCCTCGCCTTCCGGCACAATCTCGTACAGATGCGCCACCTGGGAAAGGATGTGCTCGGTATCCACCTTGTTCTTCGAACAGCCCAAGGTGATGACCTGAAGTCTACCAAGTCCGTTCATGGATCAGGCTTCCTGCTCAGCCGGATTCTCCTGCTCAGCATGCTCTTCCTCCGGATTCACGAAATCGAATGAAGCGTACTTCTTAAGCGCGTTGTACCACTCCACAACCTTCTTCATGTGCGAAACATAGAAACGGTCGCGGTCGTATGTAGGAAGCGCCTTCTCGAAAAGTGCCTTGAGGTCCTCCGGCTTTGACTTTGCAGACGGAGCTTCTGCATCTCCGAGAACCTCCTTCATGCTGAGAAGGACGTCCTGAAGCTTCACTTCCTCATCGTCCGTATAGATCGAGATGTCCGCAAGAGATGTTATCTTGCTGTTCATGCCGACAGCTGTCCTCTTCTTATCTGCTAGCGATTCGACGATAGCGCCGTTTCTTGCCTGTGAAATATACAGATAGAGGCCGCTCTGGCCTGAGATTGACAAAATTCTGCTAAGATCAGTCTTCATATTTCAAACGATATTTAATTATTTGTTTATTAATATATTTAACAATTACGTTATCTGTATTAACATTTTTGTTTTGACAGCTTTTCCAGCATTTCTGCCACTTTTTTACCGACTTCAGCTGCCATGCCGTCGTTCACGATGACGTAATCGATGCGGCTGTCCTTCCCCCCTTCCGAAAGTTCGTTCATCAGCCTCTGGTTGGTCATTCTTTCGAGCACCTTCTCCCGCGGCATCCCGTCCCTCGCCACAGCTCTTTCGAGCCTGACTTCAAAGGGGGCGTCCACAAGAACCGTCACATCGCCGAAGCCGTCAAACTGGCGTTTCTCCAGCACCGTCGCAGATTCGAACACGACGTATTCCTTATCGGAATGCAGGACAAGAAACGCCGCAAAATCCTCCTTCAATGCGGGAAAGACCAAAGTCTCGACATTCTCAAGTGCTCCCCTGTCGGAAAAAATCGCCGCAGCCAGCATACGCGGACTGAACTTGCCGTCAGCCTCACGAACCGACATGCCAAGAGCAGCCTCTATGGCATCAAGCAGGGCAGGCTTCGAAACATAAAGCTCCTTCACCTTAGCATCCGCCTCATAGACCGGGTATCCATAGCGTTCATTCAGAATCCTGCAGACGAACGACTTGCCGCTGCCGATTCCCCCTGTGACGACCATCACCCTCATGGCTATTCCTCGATGAAGCATCCGACGACTGCCGGCCTGATGTCGTATCCGATCACCCCACGAGGCAGAGAAGCAGGCTTCACCGTGCATTTTCCGCTTATGGACGATTGGAATTCCTTGTAATCAACCTGAAAATCAAGTCCTTCCAGCGGATCCGACAGCAGAGGGAACACGCATTTGAGCGTCACCTCCACATTGGACGGATAAACCAGCATTTCCTTGCGTGCAGGCACATTCACAGCCTTCACCGGCACCGACGTCTTCACCTCCACATATCTGGTCACATCCAGCGAGTAATGAATCTCAGTCGCCGAAATCCTGACTCCCTTTATTTTTTCTATAGATGCGACACCCTGCACATCCTCCGTCAGATCCGAATACTTTATCGGTTCGGTATACACCTTGTCGATGTTCTCAAGACGATACGGATCGCCGTAGATCGTCACCGTATCCGGCTCGAATTCCAGCTCCCCGTCGCTCATATACTGCGTCCTGTATGATACCGAATACATCGGATGCACCGGCACACGCTTGTGGTCCTCATACGGAAACCGGAAGAAAAGCGTGTCGGAAACGAAATATTCGACGGTAACATCGTCGCCGAAGAAGATGTGTGCATATTCCTGAAGATCAGAGGAAAGCACATAGAACATATCACCCTCCTTATGGCGCATCTCCGAAGGCTTGAAATCTATGTCCACGACCCTGCGACGGCCGCGAAGATCCGAGTTTATGACGTTGTAACCCGTTGTACGGCAACGTGCTATGACCTCAGTCCTGTTGGCCGAAACCTCGGAATGTCCGTCTATGTTGCAATGTGCCACCACACCGACGGTGAGATAGTCGTTGTATCTGAGGGAAAGATTATGGATGAGCCATATACTAAAAGCCAACAGGAGAGCAAGCAGAAAAACTGCAAAATCTCTCCCGTTGATGTTCAACGAATCCAAAAGCTTTCTGTACAGCCTTTTCATCTTTCCTTCTTCATCTTTCACGATGCAGTGCGACTATGCAGCCGGCTCAGCGAAATCCTTTACAAGAGCGTTCTTGCTCACGCGGATCTTGACGTTGCTGTCCACCTCGATGAGCACAGTGTTCTCTTTAAGTTCGCATACAGTTCCGTAAATGCCGCCGACAGTCACGACCTTGTCGCCCTTCTTGAGGCCGTCACGGAACGCCTGAAGCTCCTTCTGCTGCTTTCTCTGCGGACGGATCATGAAGAACCACATCACCACGAAGATGAGGGCAAGCATGATCCACATAGACCATCCGCTGCCCTGCTGTGCTGCCGGAGCAGCCTGTAAAAGTGTAAGAATATTCATTTCAAAAACTGTTTTATGTGTGCTAAATTAACATATTCCATGCAAAAATGCAAATACTACATAAGGCCCTTGCCTTCCTTGCGGATCTGACCGTCGTTGACAAGCGTCTGAATCAGTCTGTCGAGCAGGCCGTTGACGAACGAACGGCTCTTAGGGGTACCATAGAACTTGGAAATCTCCACGTATTCGTTCATGGTCACCTTCACCGGAATCGTCGGGAATGTCACGGCCTCGGCGAGTCCCATCACTATGAGCACGACGTCGGTCGAGAACAGACGCTCCTTTTCCCAGCCGGAAACGGCCTCAGCCACCATAGCGGAATACCTGTCATAGCCGGCGAACGATGCCTGAAGCAGCTTCCTCACGAAGAGCTTGTCGCTCTCCACGCCTTCACCCTTGAGCATCTCGCTCTGGTACAGCGCCGGAAGACTCCACCTCTCCCCTTTCGCGAGGGCCTTGAACGTCTTGCAGCACCATGTCAGCGAATACGCGAGGTCGTCGTTCCAGTAGAGCGACTTTTCCTCAAGAATCTGCTCAAGTTCCTCACTGTCGACGAATTCCTCCTCGAAGATTCTTGTAAAGAGCCTGCAGTCCTCGGCAAGCGAACGCTCCGGAGAAGCCATATATTCGGCATAATATTCCTTTGAAGCCACCGATGTCATTATCTTCTTGAGCAGCAGGTCGTACTGCGCCCATGAGAACTTCTTCTTCGCAAAGAGCTTCTGGAAGTCCACATCCTCATCGAGAGCCTTGGCAAGAGCGTTGTCCGCGAACTTCATGTTCGGGTTGCGCTCCTCCTCGGTCGGGTTGAACTTCCCCTTCGCCACCTCTATCCTCTCGCGTGCAATCGCAGTCAACGGCGACACGATGCCGAGCATATATATATATAGGTCTCTGGTCGCCTCGCATGACAGTTCGAGCTGCGCCTCAGACTGAGAAAGCGTCATATTACCCGACAACACGCTGCTGTAGAGCACCTTGAAGGCCTTTATCCTTAAAATTCTTCTGTTAAGCATATTTTTGGTCAAAATTTTATGCAAAGATACACGCATTTTCAGAAAAATCCCTAACTTTGTGAAGATTTACTAAAAAAATAAGATATGTATAGTGAGGATTATGATGGAGCAAATGCTCTGGAGCGTTCAGGCGAGGATGTTTACTCAAAACCTGTAAGAGCGGGAAAGCGTACATACTTCTTTGACGTCAAGGCGACAAAAGGCAACGATTATTACCTGACGATCACTGAAAGCAAGCGCAAGGTGGACAGCAACGGCCATTTCGCGTATGACAAGCACAAGATTTTCCTTTACAAGGAAGATTTCGAGAAGTTTTCCGAAGGACTCGAGGAAGTGATCAACTACATCAGGACAAACTGCCTGAAAGACGGCGCCGCAGGTGAAAAATACACCACAGACGTAAACTTCGAAGAGCTTTAGACATTCCATAAACTAAAAAAGGACAGCGGGGGCTGTCCTTTTTTAGTTTCTCATAAAGCACTGAAAAACAGCGCAGTGCATCATATCGCCTGCGGCAAATGCCGCAGGCGATATGCCTCAAAAAGCTAAATATCAGCACTTTACGAAACACTGCACACAAGAACTTTCTGATTAGAATCGGGATTATGTGAAATTTCAGTCCTGAAACAGCCCGGATTATGTGAAAACCGCTATCTTTGCAGTCAGATAACATAAGATTGCAATATGGATAATCTGCTTAGAAGAAAGGTCGACACATACCTTAGAGATTGGAAGAATAACCCTGACCGAAAACCCCTTATAGTCAAGGGGGCTCGTCAGATCGGCAAGACTCGCTCAATAGAACACTTTGCCAGCCAGAACTACAAGAGGGTCATTCAGATCAATTTTATAGAGCAGAAGAAATATCGCGAGATCTTCAATGACGGTTTTGAGGTGGACACCATCCTCAGAAACATCTCGTTGCTCAATCCGGGATTTGAATTCGTTCCAGGCGAAACACTTTTCTTTTTCGATGAGCTGCAGGCGTGCCCCAACTGTGCGACATCTCTGAAATTCTTCAAGCTTGATGGCAGATTTGACGTCATCTGTTCCGGATCACTGATGGGAATCAATTACAAGGAGATTGAGTCCAATAGCGTCGGATATAAAGAAGACTATGAGATGCACTCGATGGACTTTGAAGAATTCCTTTGGGCAAACGGATACAAAGAGGACTTCATAGAAAGCCTATACATGAGCATGCGAGAGGTGAAGCCACTACCAAGCCTTCAAACAGATGTTCTTTTCGGACTGTTCCGCGATTATGTGACAATCGGCGGAATGCCTGAAGTTGTCAATACATTCGTAAAAAATAAAAATTTCAGCGGCACCCTCGCCATTCAGAAGCAGCTTCTCAAAGACTACGAGGAAGACATCACCAAATATGTAGACGGCCTTGACAAGGCCAAGGTCAAAGCCGTGTACAACCATATTTCCACATTCCTTGCAAAGGAAAACAAGAGGTTCCAGATCACCAAGATCGGAAAGAATGCACGCAACAGAGACTATGCGGGATGCGTGGAATGGCTTGCCGATGCTGGCGTAATCAACATCTGCTACTGTCTCAATCAGCCTGAACTTCCGCTCAAAGGCAATTATGACCCTAAACTCTACAAGATCTATTTCAAGGATACAGGACTTCTTATCGCATCACTCGATGATGAAGCCCAGGAAGATCTTAGAGCCAACAAAAATCTTGGAACATATAAAGGCGCAATCTATGAGAATATCGTAGGCGACATGATGGTAAAACAAGGATACAAACTTTATTACTACCACAGTGACAAGCCTGCTCTTGAAATGGACTTCTTTGTCAGGGATGCTGACTCCCTTATCCCTGTAGAAGTCAAAGCGGCTGATGGAGCTACAGCTTCCCTGAACAATCTGCTGAAGGCAGACAAATATCCTGACATCAAGTACGGCATCAAGTTCGGCTACAAGAACATCGGCTTCAACGGCAAGTTCTACACCTTCCCTTACTTCCTGGCCTTCCTGCTGAAGAGATTCATTGCAGAGAGGAAGTAGGTAGCTTATTGTCTGATTGCAGCGGATTAAATGTACCGCCCATATCACTTTCAAATGTACCGGGTATATCAGAATGATTTGTACCGTCCGTATCAGTTTGAAATGTACCGCCTGTAGCGGAATCAAATGTACCACCCCATCTTTAACCAGTGCCAGCATGGTCGGGGAACAATCAGAAAGGTTGCTTACGGTTTGACAATGTACCTTTGTGATATTGATCAATATCACAGAGTTATGGCAAACGTAAAGACAACAATGACAGACATCAGAGTAATCATCAGGGAGTTTTCCCGCGGCACCTCATTGCGCGAGATGGAGCGCAAGTTAAAGCTGAGCCGC
>JAFTMS010000038.1 GCA_017452265.1 Bacteroidales bacterium
GTTTTAGTGCCTAAAACCGAATATCTATTTACCACCCCACCTAAATCCTCCCCTTATATGGGAGGACTTACTTCAAACTTCGTTTGAAATATAAGGTAATTCAATGATATTCAGTAAACTGAATTCATCGAATTCATGTTAATATATTGATTTTCATAGGCCTCACCTTGCTGCTAAAGCAGGCCGAGAGGCTTTATTGTTTCGACCATCAGGTCGTATGTGCTCTGCTGAGCCGGCACGAGCGGAAGACGCAGTTCGTTCCGGATCAGGCCCATGGCAGCCATAGCAGCCTTTGCAGGAAGCGGGTTGCTTTCCACGAAGCAGTTGTTGAAGAGCGGCGTAAGTTTCGCGTTGAGGGCATGGGCCTTCTCGTGGTATCCGCCCTGGATGGTCCTGACGAACTTCACCATAAGCTCCGGAGCCACATTCGATGCCACGCTTATTATACCAGCACCGCCTTCCTCCATCATCCAGAGGGTGTCGTCGTCGTTTCCGCTCAGCACCTGGAAGCCCTCAGGAGAGTTGCGGAGGATTTCCTCGATCTGGCCACGGTTGCCGGAAGCCTCCTTTATGGCCACGATGTTTTCAATTTCAGCAAGCCTGAGCGTTGTCTCGGCCGACATGTTCGCGCCTGTCCTGCCTGGCACGTTGTAAAGCACTATCGGCTTGCCGGTGGACTCAGCCACGGCCTTGAAATACTGATACTGGCCCTCCTGCGTGGGTTTGTTGTAGTACGGGACCACGATGAGGAAGGCGTCCACGCCATACGGTTCGAGCATCCTCATGCTCCTGATTGTATGCTGGAGGGAATTTGTGCCGCCTCCTACCACAATCGGACGGCCCTGACTGTGCTCCTTGGCCACCTGCAGCACCTTAATGCGTTCGTCGTCTTCGAGGCATGGTGTTTCGCCTGTGGTTCCTAACGGCACGAGCACATCGATTCCGGCCGCAACCTGTCTGTCGACCAGCGATGCGAAGACATCATACTCGACTTCGCCGTTTCTGAATGGGGTTATCAGGGCGGTACCGCAGCCTGACAAATCTATTTTGTTCATATCCGTTTTCATTTCATCAGCAGTTCCTTGAATTCATGGACTCCGGACAGGCCTTCGGTCATGAGGGCAGCCTCCACCGCCCCTGCCGCGAAGCCTTCACGCGAGAAAGCCTCATGCGTGAGCGTGATGCGGTCGTTCAGGCCCTCGAAACCGACGGTGTGTATGCCCGGAATCTCTCCGCAGCGCACCGACTGTATGTCCGTATCCGTACCCATATTGGCATCCACGATGTCCACGAGCGTCTTTGCCGTTCCGCTTGGAGCATCAAGCTTGTGGCAGTGGTGCATCTCCACCATGTATGGGCTGTATCCTCCCATCCTGCCGAGCAGCTTCGAGATGTGGTCTGTGACTGCAAAGAACACATTCACGCCCACAGAGAAGTTGCTGGCCCATATCATCGGCGTTCCGCATTTCTCGAAATACGCCACTACTTCATCCCTTATGTCAGCCCATCCTGTCGTGCCCACTACCACGGCCTTGAAATTCTCTGCCAGAAACCTGTAGTTGGCCCTGAACGCGGCAGGCGTCGTGAAGTCTATGCAGACGCACTCATCTGCAAGGGCCGGATCAGTCTCCGTGACTGCCTCGCTCCAGCCGGCATATCCGATGCCGCGCGAAAGGACGATGCTCTCGACCATCCTTCCCATCTTTCCGTATCCGCTTATATATATCTTCATATCTCAAGTTTCGCAAGTGTAAGTTATTCTTAATCTGAAAGTTGATGGAGATTGCGAAACTTTTTCCCCACCGCACTTTCTTTGTCTACGTTACCCCTATCCTAAATCCTGCCGTCACTCCGTGCTGCTCGCTGCAAAAGTCCACTGGACTGTTTGCTTATCGCTCACGACCCTCGGGGAAAGGACTTACCTCGACCAAAGGTCGAAATATAAGGTCTTTCGCTAATGCGAAAGTTAAATTCATATCAGAACGTCTCCAATTCTTCAGGCTGCTCGAAGAGGTGGTGGTGCAGGTCGCAGACCACTTCCGTAAGTTCCTCACGGTCAACCACAAAACTGATGTTTACAAACGATGCGCCCTGTGAGATCATATACACATTGCACTTCTTGAGCGGTGTGAACGTCTTCTTGAGCATGCCGTTGAGCTTCACGATGTTCTTTCCGATCACAGACACCTGCGACTTGTCGTCATCCACGACCACTTCGGCAAACTCCGACAGTTCCTCCACGACCTTGTCGATCTTCTCCGATGCATCCACGGTCACTGATATGTTCGCCTCAGACGTACTGATGAGGTCCACCGACACCTTGTTTTCGCTGAAGATCTCGAAGACGCGGCGAAGGAAGCCTGACGTATTGATCATCTTCATCGAGAATATGTTGATGACGCGGATGTTTTCCTTGAAGGATACCGACTTCACACCGTCCTCGATAAGTTCGTTGCGCAGGATGGCCGTGCCCTTGCCCGACGGGTTCATGGAATTGAGCACATATATCGGGATATTCTTCTTCACAGCCGGCTCAATCGTCAGAGGATGAAGCACTTTCGCTCCGAAATGAGCCATCTCGGCAGCCTCTTCGAAAGATATCTTTTCAAGGTTCTTTGTGTTCGGGACCTTGCGCGGATCAGCTGTACGCACTCCGTCCACGTCCGTCCATATCTCTATCCTTTCGGCATCCACAGCCATGCCTATCAGCGAAGCGGAATAGTCCGAGCCGCCTCGGCCGAGGACGGTCTGTTCGCCATTGAGGTTCGAGCCTATGAAGCCCTGGGTGATCACGGCATCCATGCCCTCGTATGCCTTTGCGACAGCATCCGGGACACGGGCGATGATTTCATCGACAATCGGCTCGCCCTTCAGATACGACTGACTGGTAATCATCATCTTACGCGCGTCTATAAATCCTGTCCTTATGCCTTTCGCATTCATTGCGTGGCAGATTATGGTCGATGACAGAAGCTCTCCGTTGGAAATGATTATGGCCTTGTTGCGGTCTGAAAGTTCACCCACAGCGCAGACTGCCATTGCAAGATCCTCCAGTGCGTCGCATATTTCATTCACACGCTTTACGGCTGCGTCCTTGTGCATCGGGCTCGGCTCGAGAAGTTCGCTGGCCAGGTCCACATGGCGTTTGCGGAGGGTATCGAGATGCTCTTTTGTAGCTGCAACGTCCATGGATGCGGCGGCATCAGAAATCCTGTAAAGGAGGTCGGTCACTTTGGAAAGTGCGGAGACCACGACGACGGGCTTCTGGTCAAGCTTGCCGCCGATTATGAAGATGGTCCTTGTGATGGCTTCGAAATTCGCTACCGAAGTACCACCAAATTTCATTATGATCATATTGCGTAAGTTGTTTTATTTTTTCATCATTATTCTATCATTCACGCTATTGAGGGTTGTGCAGGCAATCTGTTCGTACATATTTATGTAGTTGGCTTTGGCGGTTTCGAGGTCGGCGAGGCGGACGTGTTCTTCGGGACGATGTGCCACGAGGATCGAGCCGGGACCGCAGAGAATACGGTGACGGAAGCAGTTGAGCTGCGGCGCATCGCTTCCGAAAGCCACCGGCTTCGTCCAGAAACCTTCCAGCACGTCATAACGCATCGGAGTATCTCCGCCGTATGCCTTCACGTTCATCGCCTTCTGCCATGCAGCCACGTCCTTCGCCACTATGTCCGAACCGTCCTGCACCTTCCTCCTGCCGAAACGCAGCTTCGCCTGAGGGCCGGCCATGTTCCTCATCACATTGCAGACCATCTCGTCAGACTCGAATGTCGTCCTGAAATATACCCTGCACGAAAGCCTGTCGCTCAGGATGTTCTGCGGATTGTCGCTGCTGAGCTTCCCCACATTCCATGTCGTTTCCCCAAGAATGTCGTCATACGGAAATCCTATGCTGCGCAGTGCATTCATGAAGTCGTTGAACATCTCCACCGCACTCAATCCCTGCTCAGGATAGCCCGAATGGCATGCCCTGCCTTCAAAAGTCACCTCGAAAGACTTGGTTCCCTTTGCAGCGGAAGCCATATGATTGTCCGTCGGCTCCCCCACTATCACCCAGTTGTCGGACTGCGCTTCGTCGAATCTGCCGCATGCAGAAAAGGCCTTTGCACCGAATGAGCCTGTTTCTTCTCCGGCGAGCAGCAGCAGACCGAATCCGTCGTATCCCCTTCGCTCAAGCTCAAGGCAGGCCTCGTACATTGCCAGAATCTGACCTTTTGCATCGCATGTCCCACGTCCACGGACCTCAGACTCATCGAGTGTCGGATATATATAAGGAGGGACCGTGTCCATATGAGTACAGAAAACGACCTTCGGCTCGCCCCAGCTGAAGAGAAGATTCTCCGGAAGAGGACAGCCTGCAGGGCATACCGACGTCATAGTTTCCACAGGGAAACGCTCAAGACGACATTTCTGCGTCGGCAGTTCCCGGGCAAGAAATGCAGCCAGTTCCCCTTCCCGTCCGGTAGTGGAATCAATGCCCAATATTTCTATAAAAAGTTCCGTATTCATTGCAAAAGACGCCTCGCAAGGCATTAAAACTTACAAAGTTATTGATTTATTTCCACACATCAAAAATTAAGTTTCGTATTTGAGCAACTTGAGAAGGCCTACCGCCACTGCAATCAGTTCACCGTAAGCGTCTCCAGAGTTACGTTATTTTGAGAGAATCCTTCCCAATCACGTAGACATCATAAGCGAGTTCGGAGATTATAAGAAGGCTGTAGAACTTCAGGAAACAGTTGTGAACCACTTTATCGGACAGGATAATTGGTGGGTTGCAAAAGCATACCTGTCTCTTGCCCGCTACTACATATTGCAAGGAAACCTGAAACAAGCAGAACGCCACTTTCGGTTATGCGAGGAATATGCAGATGAATATTTCACAAGCAACTTGTCGGCAGCAATACATATGCAGGCTGTTAAAAGTATTCTCTCCTATGCCAAATATAATCGATTTGACCTGAAAGAGTGGGCTTTATTAAGCAATCAGATTGACGAAAACTCCAGAATGAAGCAATCTGTAAACAATGCTAAAGAAGATAATATTCGGAATCTCAACGAGCGTAACCTCAAACTGACTATCGCGAAGCAGCGCACCCAGATTATTCTTACTTATGTGGGATTGGCTTTACTGCTGCTGATTGCAGTATCTGTATTCTATTACCGCAGAAAGAAGCACCAGATTATAGAGAAGGAGGAAGAATTGGAAGCCTTGCGCCAGCTGGTCAGCGAATTACAGGTGAATACCGGGCAGAAGGATGACCGCTTCTTCAAGAGAATAGTGCTCCAGCAACTTGGAGTCATACGGATGGCAGCATCCAACCCAACCACAGCCAATCAGGAACTCCTGAAGAGGATGACGGAGATCACCAGCCAGAAAGTCAATGTAGATGCCCTCCTGAATTGGAAAGACCTCTATCAGACAATGGACTATATCTATGACGGATTCTACACATCACTTGTTGAAAGATTCGGGGACATTCTGAATGAAAAGGAAATCCAACTGTGCTGCCTCCTCAAGGCTAACTTCTCAACAAAGGAAATCAGCGTAGTGACCCAGCAGTCCGTCCGTACAGTATATCAGCGCAAGAGCACCATCCGCCAGACCCTCAATATGCCGGAAGGGGAGGATATCGCATCATTCCTGACAAAATAAAAACTCCGGTCAGAAGACTCACGCCCTCTGATCGGAATAGTATTAACAGACTAATCGTTCTTTTTAACAGAATCTTCGATAGACTTGATTGAAAACAGATAGTCACGCTCGACATCGCTGATTGTACGTTGCTTGTACTTTCGGTATTCCGTTGTGGCGTGCTCCATAGCCTCTTCGTGGGAAACACTGCCTGAGCCTTGAAGCAACTGTTCTCCGGACATCGTCAATATTCTGTCAAGGTATGCTGCCCAGTCGTTCATTGTCATCACTTGTTCACGTTCAGCCTGACGCTCAGCAAAATCCAAATATCCGGATACAAGTTGTCCCATTAGACACGATAACCAAGGGCAATGATCATATCCAGATTGTAGTGCGAAACAAGATATTCCTTGCCATCGGCAGCAGTTGTTCGGAATTTCCGGACAACTGATTCCTCATTCAATTCCCCCTCCTCAAAGATATGCTTGATATGCTCACTTATATTCGATTTGCTCGACTGATACAGTTCACACATCTGAGCCTGTGTAAGCCATAAAGTCTCCTCCTCAA
>JAFTMS010000009.1 GCA_017452265.1 Bacteroidales bacterium
CGGGAACCTTCATATGCTCAGGCATAGTGGGTTCATAGCAAAACTACAAAATTTTTGCTCAAGTTGTGACTTTTTTCGGAGAGGTGTTTGCATATAAAAAATATATCCCTATATTTGCGGTAAATTAGAATGATTCAAAATAAGAAAACAAATAAAAGGATACAGATATGGCAACGAAATTTTATAAATGCCCTCATTGCGGCAACGTTATACAGAAGGTTGTAGACAGAAGAGTACCAGTGGTTTGCTGCGGTCAGAGAATGGAAGAGCTTGTGCCGGGAACAGTCGAGGCAAGTGTGGAGAAGCATCTTCCGGTAGTGACTTGGATTGACGAGAAGACAATAAAGGTGGAAGTGGGAAGCGTGGCTCATCCGATGCTTGAAGAACATCACATCTCTTTCATCTATGTAGAGACGGAGAACGGCGGAATCCGCGTGGATCTCAAGGATAAGCCTGAGGCAGTGATCTCACTCGGAGATGAGAAGGCAGTGGCAGTCTATGAGTACTGCAACCTTCATGGACTTTGGAAGACTGAACTTTAGTAATAACAGAATTAAACTGATACAGAATATGGAAAAGGAACTTGTATTGAAGACTATGAGAGAGGCCGGGAAGCCAATCGCGGCAGGTGAGGTTGCAACACTTTCAGGACTTGACAGAAAGGTCGTTGACAAGGTGTTTGCGGAACTTAAGAAGAACGGTGAGATCGTTTCACCAGTAAGGTGCAAGTGGACTCCTGCATGTGTGGTGACGGCGTTAAAATAAAAAAAGAGAGGCCGCACGGATGGCGGTCTCCCGTTGATGTGCCTCGGACGGGAATCGAACCCGTACGGCCATTTCTGGCCACGGGATTTTAAGTCCCGCGTGTCTACCTATTCCACCACCAAGGCAATCCGATTGCAAAGATAGTCAAAAATCGGAATTATCTGCAAGGCTTGCTTAAATCATTGGGAATTTGTAGCGATGATTGCCTTGTCATTTAAACAGTTTCTAAATGTCGTTTTATTTGAAGACCAGCTGGTTGAGGGTGCAGACCGACCGGTCTTCAACAGAAGATGAGAATACGAGAAACAAAGCATGCTTTCCTGAAAGTTCTGAAACCGAAGGGACCGGCACGGAAACCTCCGTCGGCCTGCAAGGCATGTCTGAGCTGATTTCAATCGTTCCGATGACCTTGCCGCCTTGTGATGTCCAAGGCCTGTCGACCATGATGGTAATAGTTCCGTCTGTTCCCTCCGGAACAATGTTCAGGCTGAGCACGAGGCCGTCGCGACCTGATAGAGGATTGAAGTTGAAATACTTGTATCCGACAATGGAGCCGTCCGTATTGTTTGTCACAGGATTGGTGTTGTTGTGCAGGGCATATGGGGCGCTGTACCTGTCGGCGGTGCCATATCCGGCCTCCACATATGAACCGAAGAACTTCTTGTCCGGCCATCCGTGAACGGCTGCTTTCGACCCTGTATACCAGCAGGCGATTCCGGCTGAATGTGGTTCCAATGGGTCGAGGCCTTCAAGTGAAAAGCCTTCGGAGTTGTACTCTCCTTCCGAGATGATGACCTTGCCGCCTTTGCCCTCTTCGACCGTGACCGAAATCGGAGCGACCATAGGCTGGCGTGCAAACTCGTTGAGTCCGGTCTGCCTGTGATAGAATACATACCATTGGCCGTTGATCTCGCATATGCTGCCATGTGTGTTGCCTGTCACCGTTGCCGATGCTATAGGTCGTCCGTCCTCACCGGTTTCGCGTCCTCTGGCATCGATGATAGTGCCTCCATATACATACGGGCCCAAAGGATTGTCGGAATAGGCATATGCCAGAGTGTAGTTCGTCACTGGAAGGCCGAATTCTCCATCCTTTGTCCATCTGCTGTAGACCAGCACATACTTGTCCTTGATCTTTCTGATTGAAGATGCCTCAAAGAAGCGGAAGTCGTCGGGAGCTTCACGAGGGGCGATGAGGTTTTCGATGATTTCCGTACCCGGCTTTACCGTCGCCATCGTGGCGGGATCCAGCTCGGCCGCATATGACTTTTCAAATCCCCAATAGCCGTATACGCGTCCGTCGTCATCCACCAGCACTCCCGGGTCAAACCCAAGTATGCCTTCAGTATGGTCCGGATTGTCCTTGCTCCAGTTGCAGACCTCGAAAGGACCGTCCGGCCTTTTGCTTCTTGCCACAAGACTCTGCCTTCCCCACTCCTGGTCGTTCGGGTAGAGGTAGTAGGTGCAGCTTCCGTCGTCTTCCTTTACAACGGCGACGTCAGGCGCGAAAAGAATGTCGGCAGTGCCGCCGGGCTTGAGGTGTTCGCCCGCCTTGTTTCTGTCTACGCGAAGGATTTCCCCGTCATATCTCCACTCGTTGAGATTGTCGACAGGGGCAGACCATGCCACCAGCTCACGTCCGCAGTAGTCCGTCAGCCTGCTGTCGTGGGAGCCGTAGATATATACACGGTATTTTCCGGGGTTGTCAGGATCCTCGAACACGTAAGGCTCGCCATCGGGAATATGCTCCCACATCGGAAGATATGGGTTTCCTACGGTCTTTATCGGACTTTTGACGGCCTTGACAGGATCGGCCTGATATGTGTCGCTCCAGTCCGAGAAGGCGTCCATTATTATCGTCGGACGGCCGTCTTCGGTGAATGCGCCGAGCTTGTATTGTGACGGCTTGCACTCAGGCTCCCAGTAGAAGACACCCTTGCATCTCCCGTCCGTATTCTCAATCGATTCCCTGATTACACGCGCCAGCTGCTGCCGTCCTTTCTCCAGGCGGGCCTTATTGTTTTCATCTACAAGGAAACCGGTCTCGACAATCATCACGTCACAATCGAATTTCCTGCTTACATACCTGATGTTTTCGATGCAGTCGGTGATGGTCTGATCCTCATCTGTGCGGAACCCGCCGTCAAGAGCCCAATACGGATATAGGGACATGCCGATCATATCCCATTTCGCACCATTGTCCTTCAGCACACCAAGGTTGAAGTCGTAGAGGTCCTTGTCGAAACCGTTGTCGAGGTGAACCATGACTATAGCCTCCGGGAATACGCTCTTGCAGGCATCGTAGCCGGCTGCGAAAAGTCCGGCATACTGCTCGGGGTTGTTGACGACATGTCCCATGGACTCGATGATGGTGGTATTGCCGTTCTCATCAAGTTCCGGCCAACCCTTTTCATTCGATTTCACTGTCCAGAGAAAGCCGTTGCGGGTCTCGTTGCCGACCTGTATCCACTTTGGCTGGATCCCATTATCCTTCAGATACTGAAGCACTTCGACCGTGTGGCCGGCAAGATCCTGTTTCATCTGTTCATAGCTGTGACCGCTCCATGCTGCAGGAATGTTCTGCTTCTGAGGGTCGGCCCACCAGTCGCTGTAATGGAAGTCCAGAAGAATCTCCATGTCCAGAGCCTTGGCCCTCAGACACTTGACCAGCAGATCTTCCTTGCTGCACCAGTTGCCATGCCTGGACGGATCCACCCATACACGATGGCGTACGGCATTCAGACCGAGCTCCTTCATAAGGGCGGTGCACTCCATCTCCTGTCCCTCCTTATTATAGAACTTATAGCCTTTGGCTTCATATTCCGTGCACCAGCCGATGTCGGCACCGAGCCAGAATTCCTGGCTCTCCTTTTTCTGGCTGCATCCGAACATAGCCGCCAGACAGATTGCAAAAAGAAAATAACGTGTTTTCATTATGTGGAATTGTTTAAGAAACCGTTTAAATTACCAGAACCATGAAGCGGAATAGCCTACGATGGCTGAGTTGAGCCAAGGCTTCTGCGAGGCAGTGTCTATGCTTTCGAAGTCGGCGAACGCCTTGATCTTGAAGTGTCTGTCCGTTATGAGGCTCAGGCCCACCCCGGCAGAAAGGTCTGTTCCGCATTCTCCCTGGAACCATGCCGCTCCGATCATCACACGTGTCTGGAATTCAAGTATCCTGGCAAAAGGAACATTGTAGAATCCTCCGGCCAGAGTGCTGTACAGATTCTCTACGGAAGCGTCTTTGAATGTCATCGAGCTGGCGGAGGCCCTTGCCGTGAGGCCGAGGCCGGGAGCCAGTGCTATGTCGGTCTGCACTCCTGCTATACCGCCTCGGAACGGAATTTCTCCCATTTCCTTACGACCTTCGGCACCGATGATGAATCTGCGTCCGAAAAGCAGCTCGGCCACATAATGCCTGACAGTCGGATCGTAATGAAATTCCGGATCGCAATATGCCTCATTCAGCCCCTTCTTCTTGAAAATCTTGTCTGTGATGAAGTGTCCTAAGTGTACGGAACCGATTCCGATGGCCGCTCCGGCAACCACATCGCTCATCCAATGCCTGTTGTTCAGGAGCCTTGACACTCCGGTGATGGCGGCAGCCGAGAAGCCTCCGATGCTGTACCACGGGCTCTTCCAGCCATATTCCATGTGCAGCATGGTGGCGGTCATGAAGGCCGTTGCCGTATGTCCTGACGGGAATGAGTTGCGCCTGCTTCCGTCCGGTCTGATACGTCCGATCGAATACTTCAGACCGTTGACGGCTATGGCCATGGTGGCTATGGAAAAGGCGTCGGAAACCAGCATCCTTCCCCAGGAGCTGCGTCCTTCGCATCCGAATGCCTTGAGGCCGAGCATCACGCCTGCGGGTGCATACTGCAGATAATCGTCATAGTGCCAGCTGAAATTAGGGACTGCCACGTTGCGTATCGCCGTGATGTCAGTGTCGAAATTGTGCAAGGGGGGGGCAGCCTGCCCATGTGCCGGAATCGAAGCGCCGCCAAGCAGCAGGCACATTACGACGGCTATCCCTGACACTAAGTGTTTTCCGGAGGTCGGTTTCATTGGCCATAAGGTTGTATCTGCTGCAAAAATACGTTATTTTTGCAGCAATGTTCCGAAATTGCAGATGAAATTGTTCAGAAAACATAGAAAACGTGTAGTTGAGGTTGATGACCTCAGTTTTCTCAGTGACAGGAATCACCGCTACAACTGGCTGCAGAGGCATTATTATCATCGCAGATTGAAACGCGGACTCCGTAAGGCGGCAACAATAGTCGCACGGAACGAGAAGGTGGCGACAGACCTGCACCGCTACTATTTCGTGCCTATGAACCGAGTCACATTGAAATCTGCGGAATCAGCTTCCGACAACACCTGAAGTCGCGACACTTATCCTTACCCCATCGTGGAACCTCGTCCTCAATGCCGTAAGGCAGGCATATAATGTCGAACCGGTCGTGAAGACGTCGTCAATCAGAAGTATATGTCTCGGCGTGGGGATGTCCGCATTCGTGACAGCAAAGGCCTCATGTACATTGCGTGCCTTTTCTTCTATGCTCAATGCGGTCTGTGTCAGTGTCTTGCGCTGACGCATCAGTATTCCCTTTCCGAGTCCTGCAGCCAGTTCCCGAGCCACTTCTTCCGCAATGATTTCAGCCTGATTGTATCCTCGTTTCCATTTCCTTGACCAGTGCAGCGGAACAGGTATGACCATATCCACATCTGAAAAATGCTCCGCCGAGGCGAGTGCCCTCCCCAGCATCTGACCGAAGAACCGTCCGGAAGGGATGTCTCCGTTGTATTTAAGTCTTTGGGTTATACGTGAATATGGGGATTCGGCGTCATAGAAGAACAGTGCTGCGGCATATGCGTAACGCTCGGTGCCGCTGTCTGCTTTGTCATCCAGACCATGCTCTACAAGCCCGTTGAACCTGTCGGCCATCGGATTGTGCTCCTGCCCCCAATAATGTGTCAACGGCAGATCTTCCAGACAGTCCATGCATATATGCCTTTCATCCACATTCAGCCGCTGTCCGCACACCACGCACCTGCGTGGCAGCAGCAGATCCGCCGTCGAGCGCATTCCCCGTATGAAAGCCTGAAACATTCCGGAAATGTCGTAAATTCTCCGTCCGGAATGTTAAAGAAAAAGAAAAACTTTACGTCAAAACATAAAGAAAAAGAAAAATGTGGTGAAATGTCCGGCCGGCGGAAAAGAAGAACGGCCCGGCAAGGGTAAGCTTGCAGGGCCGTCCGGGTTTAGGTTTTATGCAAATACGATGTGTGTTCTTTCGGGAGTTTAGCAGTTCATTGCACCGCAGCAGTGGATCACCTGGCCGCTGACATATGATGAGAGGTCGCTGGCAAGGAAGAGGGCTACGTTGGCAACGTCTTCCGGTGTGCCGCCGCGACGGAGCGGAATCTGCTTTGCCCATTCCTCACGCACCTTCTCTGAAAGCGCATTTGTCATGTCTGTGATGATGAAGCCCGGAGCGATGCAGTTCGCACGGATACCGCGTGGGCCCATCTCCTTGGCAATTGACTTTGCAAGTCCGATGAGGCCGGCCTTTGATGCCGAGTAGTTGCACTGGCCTGCGTTTCCTGATACACCCACTACAGAAGACATATTGATGATGCTTCCGCCTCTCTGCTTTGCCATGACAGGCGTGCAGGCGTGGATGAAGTTGAATGCGGACTTGAGGTTCACCGTGAGTACAGCGTCCCACTGCTTCTCGTCCATTCTCATCATGAGGCCGTCCTTGGTGATGCCCGCGTTGTTCACGAGAATGTCGATGTGTCCGAACTCTGCCAGAATCTCAGAAACCACAGTGTGTGTCTCATCGAAGTTGGCTGCATTTGAAGCATAAGCCTTGGCCTTTACACCGTATGCCTCGATTTCCTTGAGGGTTTCCTCTGCCGCTTCGTTGATGACGAGGTCTGTGAATGCCACATCTGCGCCCTCAGAAGCGAATTTCAAGGCGATTGCCTTGCCGATACCTCTTGCTGCACCCGTGATGAGCGCAACCTTTCCGTCAAGAAGTCCCATATTGTCTCTTTCGTTTTTAATTTCACTTTTGTCCGTATGCATTGCTGGTGTCGTGACCGGCAGCGTCCGGCTTATCGGATGCAAAATTACCAATCACAGGAATAAACGCAAACAAATATCTGTGACAATTGGTCAAAACGGGGTCATTGTGGCCAAAAATCGTTTTTTGTGGCCAAAAAACCGTATCTTTGCGGCCGAAACAAGAGAAAAATTCAGAAAAATATATAATGAACAGTTCAAGCGAAATCAGAAATCCGCAGCTCTGGCAGGAAGGCCGGCTGAAAATAGACTGGGTAAGACATCATATGCCTCTGCTCAACGGGCTCGAGGAAGAGTTCCGGGAAACCCTCCCGTTCAAAGGCCAGAAGGTGGCTCTTTCGGTGCATCTCGAGGCAAAGACCGCCTATCTTTGCGAAGTCCTTGCGGCTGGTGGTGCGGACATGTACGTGACGGGAAGCAATCCATTGTCTACGCAGGATGATGTTGCCGCAGCCCTCGTTCATGCAGGTCTGAACGTCTTCGCCTGGTATGACGCCACGCCGCAGGAGTATGAGGAACACATAAGGCGTGTCCTCGAAGTGGGCCCGAACATCATCATCGATGACGGCGGAGACCTCGTGAACCTTATGCATGCGGAATACGCGGATCTGATTCCGAACGTCATCGGAGGCTGTGAGGAAACGACCACAGGTATCCTCAGGCTTGTCCAGCTCAATAACGCGAAGGCCCTCAGGTTCCCTATGATGCTCGTGAACAACGCCGACTGCAAGCACCTCTTCGACAACCGCTACGGCACAGGCCAGTCCGTATGGGACGGAATCAACCGCACGACCAACCTTATCGTAGCAGGCAAGAACGTGGTGGTCGCAGGCTACGGCTGGTGTGGAAAAGGCGTGGCCATGAGGGCGAAAGGCCTTGGTGCTGAGGTGATTGTAACGGAGGTGGACCCGATAAAGGCGATGGAAGCGGTCATGGACGGCTTCAAGGTGATGAAGATGGAGCAGGCGGCTGCTGTCGGAGATATGTTCGTGACCGTCACGGGCTGTGACGCAGTCATCACAAAGGACCATTTCCTGAAGATGAAGGACGGCGCAATCTGCTGCAACGCAGGCCATTTCGACTGCGAGGTGGATGTAGCAGGCCTCAAGGAAATCGCTGTCGACGCAAAGCCGGCAAGAAAGAACATCACGGGATACACCCTTCCGAACGGCAACAGGATATACGTCATCGCAGAAGGCCGTCTGGTGAATCTCGCTGCAGGAGACGGACATCCTGCCGAAATCATGGACATGTCATTCGCAATACAGGCCCTCAGCGCCAGATTTCTCGTTGAGAACCGCACTGCCATAAGCCGTGAGCCCGGCTGCATGGTCAATGACGTCCCTCTCGAGATCGACCGCGAGGTCGCCCGCCGCAAGCTCACCTACTGGGGCTGCGAAATCGACACCCTCACCCCGGAACAGCACCGCTATCTGTTCGGAAACATGGGTAATTAGAAATATTTCCTTTCGTTGCGGTCGAGGGCGATGAAGATGAAGAGCATGGCGGTGAAGGCCCAGAGGGACGAGCCGCCGTAGCTTATGAAGGGGAGGGGGATGCCGATGACGGGCATCAGGCCGATGGTCATGCCGATGTTGATGAAGAGGTGCATGAAGATGCAGCAGGCGACGCAGTAGCCGTAGATGCGGGTGAAGCCCTCACGGCTGCGTTCGGCGTCGTGGATGATGCGCCAGATAAGGAAGACGTACAGCAGGATTACGAATGCAGAGCCTGCGAAGCCCCATTCCTCGCCGATGGTGCAGAATATGAAGTCGGTGCTCTGTTCGGGCACGAATCCGTATGTGGTCTGTGTGCCGTGCAGATAACCTTTGCCGAAAAGACCGCCCGAACCGATGGCGATCTTTGACTGGTTCACGTTGTAGCCCACTCCGGCCGGGTCCTCCTTCATGCCGAGCAGCACCTCGATACGTTTGCGCTGGTGGTCCTGCAGGACATCGTTGAACAGGAAGTCCGTAGAGAACACGAGCACGATGCCGGCCAGAAGCGAGATTATGGCAAGATGGGTGAACGTGTTGCGTTCGCGGAATGCATGGAAGGCCACGAAAGGGGTTGCAATGCCGATTACTGCAAGAAGGACATATAGCGGCCGGACCTTCATGATGAACGGAATATCCATCTCCGCAGCCGTTCCTTCAGCCCGCGCAGCCTCAATCGCCTCCACCGCCTCGCTTCCTATCTGCGCCTGGGCAATGGCTGTAAAAATATCGGGAATAAAGCTTAGAAGCGCAATCGCCGGCACGCAGATTATGAGCCACCACTTGAACCTTCCCGAGTAAAGGCAGATACAGAGTGAGGCGACTCCAAGCAGCACAAGCACAGCCACAAAAGGGGATTGCGTAAGGGTGAGGATGAAGGTCAGGATCGCCATTCCTATCATGAATATGAGCCATCCCGAAAGCCCCTCGCGGTAGAGCATGAAGATGAATCCAACATATACCAGAGCTGAACCCGTTTCGCTCTGGAGCACGATTATCATCATCGGAAGCACGATTATCGCCGCAGTCAGGACGAAATCCTTGAGCCGTCCTATCTTGTAGCCCAGCTGGCTCATGACTGTCGCCAGCATAAGCGAAGTGGCGATTTTCGAGATCTCCGCAGGCTGGAATCTCACGGGACCGAAGGCAAACCATGAATGCGAGCCTTTCACTTCGATTCCGAGGAATATGACGGCGACGAGCAGACCGATGACAATCAGATATATAGGCAGGGACAGTCCTTCATACAGCCGTGGAGGTATGACAAAGAGAATCAGTACGGCGATGATGACCGAAGTGCCTATCCAGATGGCCTGCATGCCGCTTCTGCTGCCGAATTCGAAGATGGAACCGGATTCGGCAGCATGTATGGATGCATATATGTTCGCCCAGCCGATGAGCACCAGCACAAGCCAGCATATCACCAGACTCCAGTCTATGGTCTTCGCAAGACCTCTTCCTCTATGTCCTCCTGCATCTATCATGTCCCTATCTTACTTTTACCCTGTCCATAAGATCGCCGTTCAATATTCTGTCCTCCAAAGGTTTACGCTTGTCGCTTATCTCCCTCGTAAGGTACATTTCCGTGAGCAGCGAAGCGATCGGAGCAGCCCATGTGGCACCGAAGCCGCCGTTCTCGACATATGCCGCCACCGCAATCTTCGGGTCGTCCTTCGGAGCGAAGCATATGAATACGGAATGGTCGTGTCCGTGCGGATTCTGTGCCGTTCCCGTCTTTCCACAGATGTCCAGACCCTCAACGGCCGCAATCGAAGCCGTACCGCCGGAACCGAATCCGCTGTTCACCGCCCTGTACATGCCGCCGACCACCTTAGGAAAGTGCGTCGTATCGACCATAGTGTAATGTCTTTCCTTATATTTCGGGTCTATCTCCACATTCTCCGAATCCTTCACGATATGAGGAATGTAGTAGAATCCACGGTTCGCAATCGTAGCGCAGAGGTTTGCAAGATGAAGAGGCGTGCAGCCGATCTCTCCCTGTCCGATTGAAAGCGAAATCACCGTCGTGGCCCTCCAGCCGCCCTTGCCGTAGACTTTGTTGTAATATTTCGAATCAGGAATGAATCCGCCGAGCTCAGAAGGGAAGTCGCTGCCGAGCTTCTGACCGAAACCGAAGCTCTTCACATATTCGTTCCACTTGTCCATAGCTTCGTCGATGGAACCGTAGTCCCCGTTTTCAAGGATATTCCTCAAGATATAGCAGTAGTACGCATTGCAGGACATCATTATCGATTCCTCGAAATTGATCGGCGACTTGTGGGCGTGGCATCCGAGCTTGTTTTTTCCGAAATGATAGCCCATGCTGCACGGATACATCGTGTTCGGCGTCAGAACGCCTTCCTGAAGGCCTATGAGGCCGTTCACGAGCTTGAAGACGGAGCCTGGAGGATATGGAGCCTGCACAGCCCTGTTGAACATAGGCTTATAAGGATTCGATGAAATCTCGCTGTAGTGCTGGCCGATGTCCGCAAGCATCTCCACGTCTATGCCGGGGCTTGATACCATCGTAAGTATTTCACCTGTAGACGGTTCTATAGCCACGAGACTGCCCACCTTGTTTGCCATGAGCATCTGTCCGTAGTGCTGGAGCTCGGCATCGATCGTCGTCGTGATGTCATCTCCCGGGATGGCCTCCTTGTCCATCTCTCCGTCTCTGTAGCGTGACTCTATCCTGTTGCGCGAATTGCGGAGCCAGATGTTATAGCCCTTCTCTCCGCGCAGTTCCTTCTCGCGTGCCGCCTCTATGCCTGTCTTGCCGGCATAGTCGCCCGACTTGTATTCGTCCGGATGCTTCGCCAGATAGTTCGCATCCACTTCGGAAACATATCCTAAAAGGTTCCCTCCGGCGTTGAACGGATATTCGCGGATGCTTCGCGGCAGTCCTCTGAAACCCGGGAACTTGTATGCCACTTCCGCAAACCTCATGTATGTCTCAGGAGGCAGCTGCTTTATCATCACGACCGTCTGCCAGCCGATCCTGCGCCTGTTCCTCCTGTATTCCTGCATCTTTTCGCGTACGAACTCAGGCGTCACGTCCAGAACCTCGCAGAAGGTCAGCGTGTCGAATTCCTCCACTTCGCGAGGGGTCACCATGAGGTCGTAGGCCACCTTGTTTCCCACGAGTATATTTCCGTAGCGGTCGTGGATGACGCCACGTGTAGGGTAGATGGTCGAGTACACCATCGTGTTGTTCCTCGCGTCCATCTTGTAGGAATCGTCGAGGATCTGGATGCTGAAAAGCTTGGCAATGAGGATTGCCGCAGCGGTGCACAGACCTATGATAAGCTTGTTCTTACGGTTGAATTTCATCGGCCCGTCCTCCTATTTCCTGTCGTCAGGTGTGAGTATGTCGGTAACGAGAAGGGCCAGAGGCCAGCAGCAGAGGAGGGATGCGCAGAAGCGTGCGAGATCCATCAGGACAGGGCGTGTGCCTGCTCCGTCCAGTAATACGTATATGCCGAGGAATACGGCAAGGCTCACGATGAGAGCCATGGATATCTTGCCTGCACCGTTCTTCCTGAAGGTGAAGCTGTCCTTGCGTGTGATGAGGTCCTCGCCGAGGAAAAACCTTATGAACGGCTTGCGCAGAAGTGCCACAGGAACAAGCGAAGCTGCATTTATGCCGAGTAGCCCTTCCGAAATCCAGTCTACGGCCAGACCGCTTGCAAAGGCGATGAACATGCATCCGGCGGTGCCGACGGTCAGCGGAATGCACAGGACCATAGCCGGGAGCAGCGAAAGCACCACGTACATGCCGAAAGGGAAATAGTTGCAGAGGATGATCTGCCCGATCAGCAGCAGGAAGTAATATAGCCAGAAGTTCTGCCCTTTCATTGCTCTTCCTCCAGACTTTTGATTTCTTCCTTGCCGAGATTCTCTACCACGGTCACATAGCGCAGTGCACCGAAGTCTTCGAAGAGCCCGACCTTGATTTCATATGTCGCACCGTTGACGATTCTGGATTCTCCCGTCACGCCGAGCGGTATGTCCGGCGGAAATATTGAAGAGAATCCGCTTGTGTATACGGTGTCGCCCGGCTGGAACTCCATGTGGAGCGGTATTTCCTTGAGGATGGCTCCGGAACTGCTCAGTCCGTCCCAGCTGAGAGGGCCCACGGCCCCTTTCCTGCCGAGTCTTGCGCTGATGTTCATCTCGTGGTTCTTGAATGAACGGGCATATGAATGATGGCTTCCGACAGCATCTATCACGCCGATGGCTCCCTTGCCTGTAATCACTCCGGAACCTTCCGTAACGCCGTCCTCGCTGCCCTTGCCGATTATCATGTAGTTGTGCCTGGTGTTGTTGCTTATCTTCACGATTGTGGCAGGAGTGTATCTGTAATCGCCTGCCGGCATCTCGGAGACGCTTCCATGCATCTCCACCGAAAGGGCTTCCAGTTCCGTCAGCTTCTTTCTCAACTCGAAGTTCTCCAGGGCCAGGGCGTCGTTCGTCTTACGCAGGCTGAAATACTGTTTCAGGCTCTGTGTGCTGCCCCAGACCGTTCCTGTCACGGCGTGGATTCCTTTCGAAATCCACACTCCCTGAAGCGGGCCGTTGTTCTTGAGCATATTCAACGCAGCTACCTCCAACACGATGAAGATAGCTGCATTGATCAGATGATATATCAGATTCCCCTTTCTCAAGACCTTATCTCATGAGGAATGTGTAGTTCTCTGTGTTCTTGAGCGCGAGGCATGTTCCTCTTGCCACAGCCCTGAGCGGGTCTTCCGCCACGTGGAACGGTATGTTGACCTTCTCCGTAAGCCTCTGGGCGAGACCTCTGAGGAGCGAGCCGCCACCGGCGAGGAAGATTCCGTTCTCGACGATGTCCGAATAAAGTTCCGGCGGAGTCTGTTCGAGCACATGGAGGATGCCGCTTTCGATTCTTGCCACGGACTTGTCCAGACAGTGCGCAATCTCCTGATATGTGATCGTCGCATGCACAGGGTGCGCTGTCATGAGGTTCGGGCCTGTTATCGCATATGGCTCCGGCTCTTCCTCAAGATTCGGAATCACGGCTCCGATGGCAATCTTTATCTTCTCGGCCGTAATCTGGCCCACCTTGATGTTGTGCTGCTGGCGGAGGTACATCTGGATGTCGTTCGTGAATACGTCGCCCGCCACCTTGATCGAATCCTGCACCACGATGCCGCCTAGCGAAATCACCGCGATTTCCGTTGTGCCGCCTCCTATGTCCACGACCATGTTGCCCTTAGGGGCCTCCACGTCGAGACCGATACCGAGGGCAGATGCCATAGGCTCATATATAAGATATACATCACGTCCTCCCGCATGTTCCGAAGAGTCGCGCACGGCCCTGATCTCCACTTCGGTACTTCCCGAAGGAATGCCCACCACCATCTTGATGTTCGGGGTGAAGAGAGACCTGCGCTTGCTGTTCACCTGCTTGATGAATCCGCGTATCATCATCTCTGCGGCGTTGAAGTCCGCAATCACGCCGTCCTTCATCGGACGCACGGTCTTGATGCCCGGATTCTCCCTTTCCTGCATCAGCTTCGCCTTCTGTCCCAATGCGATAGCCTTGCCTGTGTTGTTGTCGATTGCGACGATGCTCGGCTCGTCAAGCACAATCTGGTCGTTCTGGAAGATGACCGTGTTGGCCGTTCCGAGGTCCATCGCAATCTCCTGTGTCAAGAAAGAAAATCCCATATTTTTCAGTACAATTTTTCGAATTAACAAAATAGGCGGTAAAATTACGAAAAAAACTTAATTTTGCCGAATAATAATGACAATATGGAAAGAAAAAAATACGTGATCATCATGGCGGCCGGAAGCGGCACCAGAATGGGGGCTGACAGACCGAAGCAGTTTCTCGAGCTTGACGGCAAGGCGATACTCCAGAGAACCATCGAGGTGTTTCTCGAAGCCTGCCCCGGGATAAACGTGATTACGGTGCTTCCGGAGCCTTTCATCGAGTACTGGAGGGAATATTGTTACAAGAGAAGCTTCATCTGTCCGCAGATACTGGTGAAGGGCGGCATCACACGCTTTCATTCCGTCAGGAATGCCCTTGCGAAGGTGCCCGAGGGGGCAGTGGTCGCGGTACACGACGGAGTACGTCCGCTTGTGTCGCAGAAGCTTGTGGCTGAGATGTTTGAGACGGCTCAGTCGAAGCCTGCGCTGATTCCTGTCATACCATGCGTTGATACGATGAAGATGCTCCATAAGGCAAAGGATGCGTCAGGAAGGGAGGTGCTGGAGACCGTCGACGGGGCTTCGGTCGACCGTTCGCTTCTTTACGGGGCGCAGACTCCGCAGATATTCCATTCGGAAGTGCTGAAGGCAGCGTACGGACTTGCATATGATACGGCTTTCACGGATGACGCATCTGTTGTGGAACGGTACGGGAAAAGCCTCTCCTACACGATGGGGGAGAGGCTCAATATCAAGATAACCACACAGGAAGACCTTCTGCTCGCCCGTGCGGTGATGTCCCTGTCCGAGGCTTAATGCTTCTTCTTTTCCTTGCTTTCCTTAACGCTTGCCGAGAAGCTGGTGTTCTGGTATTCCTTCACCCACACCTGGCGCTCTATGGCCTGGTCGAGTGAGATCATCGTCTCCGTCTGCTGGACATACGGAATCTTCTGGATCGTGTTCAGCAGAATCTGCATGAGGTGGTCGTGGTCGAAGCAGTACAGCTTTATGAGAAGCGCATACTTTCCTGTTACGAAATGACACTCCACGATTTCCGAAATCTTCTTGAACGACTCGATTACTTCCGGATACTTGTTCGGCTCTGAAATGGAGACGCTTACGAATGCGCATACGTTAAGTCCGAGTGCCTGCGGCTTCACGAGAAGGCGTGAGCCTGTGATGACTCCGTTCGCTTCAAGCCTCTTCACCCTCTGGTGGATGGCTGCACCGGATACGTTGCACTCTCGCGCAATCTCCAGAAACGGCATTCTGGCGTTCTTGACCAGGAAAGAAAGTATCTTCTGGTCGATCTGGTCAATCTGATAGCTTGACATGGGGATAATGATTTATAACGTTTCTGACCGCGAAGTTAATGACAAAAATCAGATTGTCAAAAAAATGCGGTCAAAAATTACACTTTAAAAGATTATCTGCGCCTTTTCTTACGTCCTGTAGGCTCGGAGCTGGCGATGATTTCCTTGCACTTCTCTTCTGTAAGCGATGCAACATCCGTCCCTTTCGGTATCTTATAGTTGCCTCCGGCGTGTTTGATATACGGGCCGTAGTTGCCGTCTATAACCTGAATGTCACTTTCCTTATATTCTGCAAGTATGCCGCCGGTCTTCTTGTTCATGCTGTCCTCGATGAGGCTTATGCATGTGGTGAGGTCCACCTTGAGAGGATCCGTGCCGCGCGGAAGTGAGACGTTCTTGGTGCCATATTTTATGTATGGGCCGAATCGTCCTGTCGTGCAGATGATATCAACTCCCTGATGCTGACCGACATTGCGTGGCAGTTCGAAGAGCTTCAGCGCCTCTTCCAGAGTGATGCTTTCGATGAGCTGGCCCGGCTTCAGGCTTGCGTACTGCTTCTTGTCGCCGTCGCCCTTCTGCACATACGGGCCGTACTGTCCGAAACGTGCCACGAGAGGCTGTCCGTCCTTAGGATCAGTTCCCAATTCGCGGCTCACATGGCTGTATTCACGGTTGCTCAGCGTATCCTGCACCTTGGTGTGGAAAGGCTTGTAGAAGTCCGCTATCACGCTGTTCCATACGAGTTCGCCGTCCGCAATCTTGTCGAAGTCCTGCTCCACGTTGGCTGTGAACCTGTAGTCGAGGATGGAATCGAAGTTCTTCACGAGATAGTCCGTCACGATCATTCCGATGTCCTGCGGCAGGAGGCGGTTCTTTTCCGCACCTACGGTCTCGACCTTTGTCGAAGACTTTATTACACCGTTCTTCAGAGCGAGATTGGTCACCGTATGCTTCTCGCCCGTCTTGTCGCCCTTGACCACGTAACCCCGTGCCTTTGTGAGGGTTGTGATGGTCGGTGCGTATGTGGAAGGACGTCCGATCTCCAGCTCCTCGAGCTTCTTGATGAGGGATGCATCCGTATATCGTGCCGGTGCGGATGTGTACTTGCATTCGGCTGTGATGCCGTTTTCAAACATTCTGTCTCCGATGTGCATCTCCGGAAGGATTACGGCCTCGTCGTCCTGCTGAGGGTCGTCCGTGCTTTCGATGTAGAGCTTGAGGAAACCGTCGAACAGCACCTGTGTGGCCTGGACGTTGAATCTCTCGGCAGCCTTGTCGGAAGCCACCTTTATGTCGGTGCGGAGCACGCGGGCGTCCGCCATCTGCGATGCCACCGTACGCTTCCAGATGAGTTCGTAGAGCTTCTTCTCCTGCGGCGTTCCCTCGATGGACGTATTCTCGATGAATGTCGGACGTATGGCCTCGTGGGCTTCCTGTGCGCCCTTCACCTTGCCCCATTTGTTCCTCGTCCTTGAATATTCCTCGCCGAAATTCTCGCAGATGAACTTCTTTGCAGTGCCGAGGGCGAGGGCGGAGAGGTTCGTGGAGTCAGTACGCATATATGTGATGAGACCGCTTTCATAGAGCTTCTGGGCGACGCTCATGGTCTGGCTTACGGACATGCGGAGCTTTCGTGCGGCCTCCTGCTGGAGGGTCGAAGTCGTGAAAGGAGGGGCCGGGAAGCGGTTTCCTTCCTTCTTCTCTATGTCGCAGATCGAAAATTCCGCTCCGATGCACTTCTCGAGGAATGCGCGTGCCGAGCCGGGATCCTGAAACCTTCTGTCGAGCGTCGCCTTCACGAGCGTGTTCTCCGGAGTGTCTTCCGGGTGGAAGACGGCTTCTACCTTATAATATGCTTCATGATTGAATGCGAGGATCTCCCTTTCGCGGTCCACGATGAGGCGGAGTGCAACGGACTGCACACGGCCTGCCGAAAGCTTCGGCTGGATCTTTCTCCAAAGCACAGGGGAAAGTTCGAATCCCACAAGACGGTCGAGGACACGGCGTGCCTGCTGTGCATTCACAAGATTCATGTCTATGTCGCGTGGATTCTGGATGGCAGCGAGAATGGCAGGCTTTGTAATCTCTTGGAAAACAATACGTTTAGTATTATTCTTATTTAAGCCCAATGTCTCGAAAAGATGCCATGATATAGCTTCTCCCTCACGGTCGGCATCGGATGCAAGCCACACCGTGGATGCGCCTTTCACCGCCTTCTTAAGATCTGCGACAACCTTCTTCTTGTCTGCCGGTATCACATATTCCGGTGCAAATCCGTTCTCCACATCAATGCTCAGTCCGCTTTCATCAAGGTCGCGTATATGTCCGATGCTCGCCTTTACCACATACTCCTTTCCGAGCGCCTTCTGTATCTTGTCGATCTTTCCGGGTGACTCGACTATCACCAAATTCTTTCCTTCCGTCATAATTTCCCCTTCTGTTTTGTTGTAAGGCACTATCTTCAGCGCCATTTTTTCAAAAGAAAGTGCAAAGTAAGGGACTTTTCAGGCAATTTTCCAAATTTTGTTGCTATTTTTGTCATCTTGTATCAAGCCATACCGACATGTCACCTAAAGGTGACGGTACATAAAAAAATTTGCTATGAAAGATGTAACAAAGAGAAAGATAGTTAAGTGGTTCTGGATCATATTCGGGGCCGGCGTTGCAGGTATCATGCTGCTTTTTGCCGCTGTGTGGGCCTTTGCCGACATCCCTTCGTTCGAGGAGCTCGAGAATCCGGACAGCAAGCTTGCAACGCAGGTGATTGCAGAAGACGGCGAGATACTAACCACGTTCCACATAGAGAACCGTTCGTTCGTTACGTATGAGGAACTGTCGCCTAATCTCGTCCATGCAGCCGTAGCCACAGAGGATTCGCGCTTCTATAATCATTCCGGCATCGATTTCGAGAGCCTCGGCCGTGTGCTCGTCAAGACCGTCCTCGGAGGAAGTTCGAGCCAGGGAGGAGGTAGTACTATCACGCAGCAGCTGGCCAAGACCCTGTATCCTCGCGAGGACGTCAGCAGCCGCATTCCCGGTGTATCCATACTCAAGATGGTCTGGATCAAGCTCAAGGAGTGGGTGACGGCCGTCAAGCTCGAGCGCAGCTATACGAAGGACGAGATCATGACCATGTACATGAACCAGATATTCTTCGGCAGCAATGCATACGGCATCAAGGCCGCGGCACAGACATTCTTCGGAAAGGCACCTGCAGATCTTACGGTCGAGGAGGCGGCGACGCTCGTGGGCATGGTGAACAAGCCGACGCGCTACAATCCGGCCCTGAATCCGGACAAGGCGCTCACCCGAAGGAATCTTGTGATTTCCAGAATGGAGCAGAACGGCTTCCTGACAGAGGCCGAGCGCGATTCCATCCAGCAGATTCCGATAACCCTTTCGTATCAGGTGCAGGACCACAATGCCGGCGTCGGCCCGTATTTCAGGGACATGCTCCGCCGCACTATGAACGCGAAGGAGCCGAAGCGGTCGTCATATGCCCAGTATGAGGACTATGTCGTGGATTCGCTCCAGTGGGCGGACGATCCGTTCTACGGCTGGCTGAACAAGAACAGGAAGGCGGACGGCTCGAAATACAATCTCGACAAGGACGGTCTGAGGATATACACGACCATCAACTACAAGATGCAGAAATACGCTGAGGAAGCGGTTGCGGAGCATCTCGGTCAGGATCTTCAGAAAAGTTTCGACCGTCATGTGAGGTGGAACCGCAAGAAGCCGTTTGCCAGCGATGTGGATCAGAATACGATAGACATGCTCATGAAGCAGGCACGCCGCTGGAGTGACCGCTACCGTATAATGAAGAACAACGGAGCGTCGGATTCGGAGATACGCAGGAGCTTCTCGGAGCCGACGCAGATGAGGGTGTTCTCGTGGAACGGGAAGGGATATATCGACACCGTAATGACCCCGGACGATTCCATAAGGTACTACAAGGGACATCTCCGTGCCGCCTTCATGGCCATAGAGCCGAATACAGGCCATGTGAAGGCATATGTCGGCGGCCCGAACTACCGCTATTTCAAGTACGACAACGTGCGTCAGGGAAAGCGTCAGGTGGGTTCTACCATAAAGCCATTCCTCTATACTCTTGCGATGCAGGAGGGTATGAGCCCTTGCGACAAGGTGGTGAATGTGCCGCAGACGTTCATGGTGGGGGATACCACGTGGACGCCTAAGAGTACCGACAAGGACGAATGGATCGGCCAGACGGTGACGCTGAAATGGGGGCTGACGAAGAGCTCGAACAACATTTCGGCATATCTGATGAAGCAGTACGGCCCGTTTGCCATGGTGGACATGATGAGGAAGATGGGTGTGGGAAGCTATCTCGATCCGGTGAACCCGCTTTGTGTGGGCTCTGCGGACATATCTGTGTATGAGATGGTTGCGGCTTATAATACCTTCCCGTCGAAGGGTGTCTATGTGTCGCCGATATTCGTGACGAGGATAGAGGACAGCATGGGAAATGTGCTTGGAGAGTTCAATAACCACAAGCGTGAGGCCATCAGCGAATATACTGCATACCTCATGGCGAACCTCATGCAGGGCGTCGTGAACAGCGGAACGGGAGTACGTCTGCGTGTGAAGTACGGCCTGAAGGGTGAGATTGCGGGAAAGACGGGTACGACCAACGACCAGTCTGACGGATGGTTCATCGGCTATACGCCTTCGCTCACGGCGGGAGTATGGGTGGGAGCTGAAGACCGTCAGGTGCATTTCGAGTCGCTTGCCCTGGGTGGAGGTTCGAATATGGCCCTGCCTATATGGGGACTGTTCATGAAGAAGGTGGTTGCGGACGGCACTCTTGGAATATATGAGACGGACCGCTTTGTGGCCCCTCCGGGAATATCGCTCGACCTGAACTGTGACGGAAGTGATGCAGATGCAACGATAAAGGCCGAAGAATCAGAAGATTATTTCTTTGAATAATATGTACTTGACTTTCGCATCTGCGAAAGACCTTATGTATCGACCTTGGTCGAGGTAAGTCCTCCTCCCGAGGAGGAGGATTTAGGAGGAGGGTAACGTAGATAGAGAAAGTGCGGTGGGGAAAAGTTTCGCAAACTCCACCAACTTTCAGATAACAAACAACTTACATTTGCGAAAC
>JAFTMS010000010.1 GCA_017452265.1 Bacteroidales bacterium
GGCGAATGACGGAATCTGAAAACTCATATATATCGCAGATTGATGATAGACCAAATCAAATTTTATCCTGCAATAATGAAAAATGCACCGTCCTTTTGCTCGTTCATAAAAAAGTTGTACCTTTGTTCCAAGATGAGTTGTACATCAATGCAAATCACGCAAGTATGTAGAAATCAGAACAGTTGCCAACTCATTACCTCGTTCTTGAACTTTCCGCATAAACTATTTATTCTTAGCGGATTATGAGATTATTCCAAATATAAATAATATATTTGACAAACAATGCCGGAATCCGATACAATTGATGCAGTGGTTTCTTTACGTCAGCTTTGAGATCTTTGCTGTTTTTTGCTGCGAAACATGATTGATGCCATATGAAAGTGATTAAATGTTTTAAAATCCGGCAGAGTAAAAACGGGCACGTGCCCTAAATTATTAAAACGTTTCAATTTTTAGAAAAGAAAATTGCTCTTGTTTCGGGTGTTTTTCTCATGAAAACTTGTATTTCTTGGAACGATTTATCTATATTTGCCCCATAAATAGTCCAATTAACTTAAATAAACCACATGAAATCAAATTCAAGCACGGCTCTGAAATCCCTCATCCTGATGCTGCTTTGCGCAGTCATGTCATGGGGGGGGGAATTGTCAGCAGCTGATCCTTTGCGGATCAAAGGAACGGTGAGCGATCAGGATAATTATCCTCTCGCTGGCGCAGCTATTCAGATTGAAGGTACTTCCGTCGGTACGATGGCAGACGAAAAGGGTGAGTTCACCATCTCGGCGGAGAAGGGACAGACCCTCATCATTTCCTTCATCGGATTCCAGGACAAGACCGTAAAGGTCACCGATCAGCTCGCTTACTTCATCAATCTCGACCCGGACACGAACTTCCTCGAAGAAACTGTCGTAGTCGGTTATGACACCCAGAAGAAGGTGAACCTCACAGGTTCCGTTTCTTCTGTTTCGACCGAACAGTTCAAGAACAGGCCGATCGTACAGGCTTCCACGGCGCTCCAGGGTATCGCCCCGGGTGTGACGGTCACTACAGGCGGCGGTGAGCCGGGTGCAGACCAGGGAAGCATCCGCATCCGCGGTCTCGGTACGTTCGGAAGCTCAAGCGCATCTCCGCTCGTCCTCATCGACGGTGTGGAAGGTGACATGAACGCCCTCGACCCGACTACGATCGACAAGATCTCAGTCCTCAAGGACGCTGCGTCATCCGCTATATATGGTTCGCGCGCGGCAAACGGTGTGATCCTCATCACGACAAAACGCGGTAAGGAAGGACATTCGTCAGTCACCTACCGTGGATATGTCGGCTGGCAGACTCCGACCGTCATGCCTGAGAACGTCACGCCTGAGGAATATATGACCCTCAGGAACGAGACTTTGGTAAATGACGGATCGTCGCCTCTTTACACTCAGGAATACATAGACAACTACCGCAAGAACAACTGGCTTGATCCGGACAACTATCCGATGATCGACTGGCAGAAGCGCCTCATCACGGGCAGCGGTTTCACCCACAACCACGCGGTGACTCTTACAGCCAGCACGGACAAGATCAAGACAATGACCTCGTTCAGCTACCTCAAGCAGGACGGTATCATCAAGTATACCGACTTCCAGCGCTACAACTTCCGTAACAACATGGACGTCAAGCTTCACGAGAAGCTTACTTTCAGACTCGACATCGCCGGTTCATACGGCATCAAGAACATGCTCACCGAGCAGGGAAGCGTATTCACGTTTGCAAACGCACGTGACCCGCTCATGCTTGCACAGTGGTCTGACGGTAATTATGCGGCCTTTACCGGAGGTTCGCTCAACATACTTCCTGTGATAGAGAACGGCGAAGGCGGACGCAAGACTCAGGGTAACCTCAAGCTCAACGCGGCTGCATCCCTCACGTTCAAGCCTTGGGAGTGGCTCACCCTCGAAGGAAAGGTGGCTCCGAGGTTCCTCTGGAATACGAACCATACCTTCACCGACTATATCACCTACTACTCGGATCCGTACGGAACAGTGTCCAACGCAACCAACGTGGAGCACAACAGCCTCTACGAAGGCCGTTCGCGATATTTTTACGGAAACTATCAGTTCACAGCTACGTTCGGCAAGAAGTTCGCCGGCGCCCATGACCTGAAGCTCCTCCTCGGTGCATCACGCGAGACGATGGATGGCAGCACGCTGAGCGCAAGACGTTACGACTATGCATATCCGGACTACGAGACAATCAACGCCGGTGCTGACAACGAACTGAAGGAGAACGGCGGTGCCCGCGAGCAGCTTGCCCTCCAGTCTTTCTTCGGACGCTTCAACTACAACTACAAGGAGCGCTACCTTCTCGAAGCAAACGTCCGCTTCGACGGATCGTCACGTTTCGCAAAGGGCAACAGATGGGGTGTCTTCCCTTCGTTCTCGGCAGCATGGCGTGTGACTGAAGAGCCTTTCATGCTCAATGCCAAGAATACGCTCACAGAACTCAAGGTACGTGCGTCATATGGTACGCTCGGTAATCAGAGCATCGGAGGATATTATCCTACAGCACAGACCCTTACGATATCATCATTCTCTGGTAACGACAATATATGGCCTATAGTGGCCCTCAATACCCTTGCCAACAGGAACATCACTTGGGAGACATCGGAGATGTACGACGTCGGAATCGACGCTGTCCTCTGGAACAAGTTCTCTGTGACAGCGGACTGGTATTACAAGACCACCTACGGCATCCTCATGCAGCTCGACATCCCGTCTACCATCGGTCTCGGTGCGCCTTATCAGAATGCAGGTGAGGTGAAGAACGTGGGTTGGGAACTCGGCGTCGGCTATCACGACAACTGGGGTGACTTCTCGTTCGGAGTTGACGCGAACATTTCGGATGTCGTGAACGAAATCACCGACATGAAAGGCACGTCGTCAGGAAGCTTCATACGCAATCAGGAAGGTTCTTCGGTGAACTCATTCTACGGATATGAGTGCCTCGGCATCGCACGCACTCAGGAAGCCGCCGACAAGGTGAATGCTGAATGTCCTCAGTTCGGCCAGACAATCCTGCCCGGAGACCTTATTTATAAGGATCAGATCACGGTCGATACAGACGGTGACGGAGTCGCAGATGCAGCCGACGGCAAGATCGACGAAGACGACAAGACCATCATCGGAAGCTCGATTCCGCGCTACACATACGGTCTCACCCTCAACTTCGGATGGAAGGGCCTGAATCTCAGTGCTCAGTTCCAGGGAGTGGGCAAGGCTGATGCATACATCTCAGGCTACTACACTCAGCCGAACGTGCAGGGAGGTACATACCGCAAGGAACATCTTGACAGGTGGACGCCGGAGACTCCGAACGCAAAGTTCCCGAGAATGTCTGCAACGACGAGCCAGAACATCGAGAACTCGTCATTCTGGATGGCTGACGCCTCATATCTCCGTCTGAAGAACCTTCAGCTCAGCTATGCTCTTCCGCAGAGCGTCGTGAAGAAGATGAAGATCAAGGGACTCATGTTCTTTGCAAACGCAACCAACCTCTTCACGCTCACGAACTACTACGAGGGCTACGACCCGGAGTCTGTCTATTCAAGCGTAGACAGCATCACCACGGGAGCGGCAAACTATCCTCTGGTAAGCACCTATACATTTGGACTTGAGATTAAATTCTAAATTCTGAGATCGACATGAAAAAAAGTTTGATATATACATTATTCTGTGCCGCAATGCTTTGCACGGGATGTTCATTGGACAGATTCCCATTGAACGGCCCGTCATCAGGAACGTTCCCGGCAAGCGAGGAAGAGGCACAGGCAGGTGTGCTGTCTGCCTACAAGGCCATTGCAAACATGCAGAGGCAGTACTCGCCGTACACAAGGTTCTCCGACAACATCACTGACGCCTCATGCTACAGAGAGAACCACGCGGCCGCGACACAGTACAAGCAGCTGTGCCAGTCCATCGCGACTTCGGAGAATGTCGTTGTAGAAGACCTGTATGCACGTATCTACAAGGCTGCCGGCCGTGTGCATATGGTTCTTGACAACCTTGAGAACATACGCCCGACGCTTTCCGACGACGAAGTGTTCTACCAGTTCAAGGCCGAACTCCTCTGCATCAGGGCCTTCCTCTACGACTGGGCCTGCCAGTACTACGGAGACATCCCTTTCATCGACCATAGCCTTACGCTCGAGGATTATGCTTATCCGAGGATGCCGCGTGAACAGGTCATAGATAAGATCCTTGCAGACATGGACGATGAGCTTCTCAACCACCTTCCGGTGTCGTGGAACAGGGATGACTGGCGCGTTTCACGCCTCGGCCGTGCTGCCGCTTATACCCTCAAGGCACGTATCTGTCTCAACTGGGGACGCTACGAAGAAGCTGCACGCTGCTCGAAGATAGCCATGGAGCTTTCGAAGGGAATCTACGAACTCACACCGCTCGACATCACTTATTGCGGCAAGAATCATGAAGAAGGTGAGCCTACATCCGAGGCTCTGTTCGGATTCACAGGCGAGCAGTCAAGCAAGGAATGGATGTGGGCAGTGGAGTACAGCCTCCTCACAGCAGCTAATACTCACGGCTCGATCTACGCATTCACATCACGTGTGCACAACGGTGCGGCATATCAGGGCCCTACACAGGCCATGATGGACACGTTCCAGTGCATCGACGGCCTTTCGATTGCAGAATCTCCTGAATACGACTACAGGAAGCCTTGGGAGAACCGCGACCCTCGTCTCGACCTCTACGCACTCCGTCCGAACACACGTTACATGGGTATAGAATACACTACCGACAAGACCAGAACCAAGGTTATCGACTACAATCAGGTGGACGAGAAGACCAACCAGATCGGAGTTCTCGTGACCAATCACGACGTGAGCGGCAACAAGTCGGAGTACGGTCCTAACGGCCCGAGCGGCCCGGGCGGCTACCTCTGGAGAAAGTTCTCATCATCGGAGTTCTATGGTCAGATCGTGGGAGCGTCATATCAGGACGTCCTCGACTGCTGTCTCATCCGCTACGCTGAACTCCTTCTCATCGACGCCGAGGCGAACATCGAGATGGAAGGAGGAGACCTCACTCGCGCTGCGGACGACCTCAACCGGATCAGGGCACGAGTAGGTATGCCTAAGGTGGACGGATCAAGCCGTGAGTCGCTCCGCAAGGCCCTCAGGTACGAGCGCAAGGTTGAGCTCTGTGCTGAAGGATTCCGCTGGTTCGATCTCCGTCGATGGGGCAATGAAGTGGCTGTAAAGGCCCTTAACGGCCCTGTCTATGCACCTGGCTTTGAAGACAATATCTCAAATGCCATCCCTCAGATCGACGACAACTGGATTGTGAAGTATGACGAAAGCAAGACATGGGACGGAGCTGCCTGCAACCTCAGGAAGCTCACTTCATACGAACTCAAGTATGTCGAAGGAAAGGATGAGCTCTGGCCGTTCCCATACACAGAGATGCTGACTAACCCGGAAATAGGCTTCGGCAACAATAACCCTGGATATTAATATTGACTATGATACAGGAAATGAAAAAGATATTTTATTTGGCGGCAGCCATGATCATTGCGGCTTCCTGCGCGACAGAGGAGCCGGGGTATCAGCCGGATACCAACTTGTACACCACAGGTGAGGTGAATCTCTGCGCTTCCATCGAGGACATCACCACAAAGATGACGATGGATGCGACCGGTCGAGGCATGTGGGTGTCAGGCGACAAGATAGCTGTGGCATGCTCTGACGGCACTTTCGTTGATTTTGAACTCAACGGTACCGGTGAGACCAAGCGTGCCGTCTTCACAGGAACCCTTCCTGAGGGAGCGACCCTCGGAAAGGTGGCTGTGTGGCCTGCTTCAGCGGTAGCGGGAATGGAAGGTGACAACCTCACCCTCAAGGTGCCTACCGAATATGCAACGGACAACATCGCCTTCGACGGCATCATGGTCGCGAATATCACTGACTCATGGGAAGTGACCTTCCGTCACGTGCTTTCGCGTCCTACATTCAAGATTGCAGGCGTTCCTTCATATGCTTCATACGTCGTTCTCGAGGCTGAGGGATATTCGCTCGGAGGTCGTCTGACAATGGATGTCAACAGCGAGGACGGTCTTACAGGAGTAAAGGGCTCGCAGTCGCTCAAGGTTTCGCTCGTAGAGGCGGGAAATGCACCGACCTTCACGGTGAATGTGCCGGTGGCAGACTATCCTAAGTTCACGGCTACCTTCTACGATGAGAACGATAAGGTAGTCCACAGCCAGCAGCTTAATGAGTCTTCACTCCTCATGGCAAGGGCTACGACTTCCACATTTGCCTACGCAATCGAGGGACTTCGCGAGAGGTTCGATCCTGTTGATGTCGAGTACGTCGAGGTCTGCGGCATCAAGTGGGCTAAGGGTAACCTTCAGGCAAAGCAGGGCGAAGCGCAGACAGGAATGCAGGACGGCTGGAGAATCGCACCTTATCAGTGGCATGGCTTTGTGTACGATCTTGCTGAAAACACGCTTTCAGGCAAGACCTATACATACAATCCCGACAAAGCGTCCGAGATGCGGTATGAGAACAACAACACCCAGTTCGAGCACTTCAACCTCGGAGGCCTTGCAAGAAATGCAAGATTCTATTCGGACGGCAACTGGCTGATGCCGGAGAACGGTGCTGACTTCGATATTTCAGGAAAGATATATACAGACCTTCAGGGTACGACCCTCGCTGAAGATCAGGCAAGATGGGCCAATTCAGGAACATTCACATCCAACAATTCGGAACTCTGGGGAGACCTTGCTTTCTGGGCATCAAGAGGCGCATACCGCACTCCTGCGAAAGCCGAGATGGACAAGCTCCTGACTGATGCATACATTCAGGTCGGTTGGGTCGAGACAAAGGACTTCGGTGATGACAAGGATTTCAAGGTGTGGGGTATCCTTTTCTCTGATCCTGCCGACGGACAGGCAGCGGGCTACGACAACCGCGTCAAGACGGAAAGGAAGTTCACTGTCGAGGAGCTTGAGAACGGCCTCTTCCTTCCTAAATCAGGCCGAAGGAACAATGCATCATCAAATATAGTCATTCAGGCCAGAGTGCAGGGTACTTATCGTACGACGACTTTTGTCGGTGACGGAGAATGTACTTCAGGCGCTCCGGGCAAGCACCGCTGGTATGCTCATTCAATGCATATTACAGGCAGTTCGATATCATGGCAGGGTACGGTCGGCAGCGCATATGATACTGCCGCTGGTTTCCTTATCCGACCTGTTGTCAACGAAGACTATGATCCGGACAACATCTGATGACTTCCATAGGACTGGTGTTATGCTGGCGTTGCTGCTGGGGCTTTCATGCTCCTGCAGCAACCGCCCGTATGATGCGCTTCCCGGAGAACCTCTTCCTGTATGGGAAGAAGGATATCTCGACATCCATTCCATCAATACCGGCAGGGGAGAGTGTACATTCTACATTCTTCCGGACGGAACGACCATGCTTGTGGATGCAGGTGAATTCCATACCAGCGGCGCAAAGTATCCGATGGTGGATCAGAAGCCGGACACGCTTACACGTCCGTATAAGGTCTATGCAGAATACATAAAGAGATCGCTGCGTGGCGTGGTGAAGAATCCTTCGATAGACTACGCCTTGGCGACCCACTACCACATGGATCATATCGGTCGCATCGAAAAGGACTACGCCGTTTCCGACTCAGGCTATGTGCTCACCGGCATGATGGCCCTCTATGACGAAATTCCATATATGAAGCTCGTCGACAGATCCTGGCCGGAGTACAAGGACAATGACGAATGCCGCAATTGGGAACGCTTTGCAAGGAGCATGGCTGCCCGCGACGGGATGCAGCTGGAGAAATTCGAACTCGGCACCGACGGGCAGTTCACCCTCGCTCACAATCCGCAGAAGTATCCCGATTTCAAGATATTCAACTGGCATGTCAACGGTCATATCTGGGATAATGGCGAAATCGTGGACTGCTGGAAGGGAAAGCCGGTGAGTGAGAACGGAGCATCTGCCGGATTCCTCCTTTCTTATGGAAAGTTCGACTGGTTCACCGGTGGTGATGCAGGAGACAACGGCAAGGTGGAGAAGCCTGTCGCCCGTGCAATCGGAAGGCCTATAGAAGCCATGAAGGGCCATCATCATATGAGCTGGCACACGATGACTCCTGAAATGCTGGAGATATTCCGTCCGCAGGTGGTCGTGAACCAGAGCTTCTATGCGCATCAGCCGTGGCCGGCGACCATGAAGAATGTGCTTGCGGCAGGAATGCCGGAGGGGCAGTTCCGTGACGTCTTCCTGACGAATCTCCATGACGACACCTATGCCGATGAGCCTGAGACACTTGAAAAGGTAAAGGACTATCGCGGGCATGTGGTTCTCAGAGTGCTTCCGGGAGGCGGCAGCTTCTATGTCTATATGCTCGACGACACTGACCTCGAGTTCAACGTAAAGGCCATATACGGCCCATATGAATGCAATTAAACAACTAATACTGATAAGTTATGAAGACAAAAACATTGAAGAAGGGCTATCTCGCACCAGAGATCGAGGTAGTGACATTACTGACAGAGGGTGTGCTCTGTTCAAGCCCGACTGGCTTTGGCATGGATGACATGGATATTATTGACGGTGAGGATTCCGGCTTCAACTGGAATGATTAATTGAGAGGAGGAACAAGAATGAAAAGAATATTATTCGCTATTGCGGCTCTTGCAGTCCTTGCTGCTGGATGTATGAAGGAGCAGCAGCCGGAAACTTCTTCTGATCCGGTAAATAAACCGGTAATCGTTGTTTCTGTTGCTCAGACAAAGGCGACGATTTCTCCTGTTGAAGGTACCGATCAGGGAAAATGTATCTGGCAGAACGGTGATCAGCTTGCGGTATATTATCAGAATTCAGATGCAACTGCAGGAGAGATTGTGAAATTTACCTATTCCGAAAATTTCGAAGACGGCTCGGCTAAGTTTGTGGCTGAGACGGCTCCGGCTGATGGATATACGCCTGTAAGAGTGGCACATCCGGTGTCATCAGTGACTGAGACAGGATTCAGCCTTACGACAGAATTTACATATGACGCGTCAGATCCGGACAGACTTCCTCTGTATTTGCGCTCTGAAAACATTACAGTCAATGATGACGGCTCGCTTTCATCTCAGCTTCATCACAATGCCTCAGTGCTCAAGTTCACTCTTCATGATGTGCCGGCATATGCGGCAGGTCTTGCATTCGAGAGTGTGAGATATAAGGATGAATCCGGAGCTTTCGTTGAGAAAGGAGCTTCTGTTGCCTCAACAACCACGGTCAAGACCGTTACACGTTTCCCATACAAGACCGGTTACACAGCCGATCCGGCATCTTCAGCAAATGACGTTACCTTGTATGTGGCTGCGGCTCACAGCTCATATCCATCCCGTGTATATCTTATTGACGGTGACGGTGACGAGGTTGAAGGTTCTGCAAAGACATTCAATGTGGCGGATGGAACAAAATGGATTTCTGCTGATGACTTCATCGAATTCAATACTCCGATAGACTTCAAGAAGTCGGAACTGCGTAAAGGATACATTATGATTAAGGGAGTTAAATGGGCAAAAGGTAATCTTCGTTATGACGCGGATGTTACTTCCGAGGGATTCCAGGCAGGTTGGAGTCTTACTCCTGAACAATGGGATTATATTGGATATGATGTAAAATCATCTACGATAGATGATAAGGAGTATACTTATAGCGAGGATGAGGCAGCGGAAATGAGAATTACCCGTAGTCAATCTCGTTTTGAACATTTCAATTGGGGTGGAATCGGTAAGTGGGCATTCACCATAACTGACTATCTGAAAGCTTCGCCAGTTAGTGAACAGAAGGATATTTCGGGTAAGATTTATTCTGACCAGGGAGGTACTACTGAAGTGACAGGTGATGCAAGATTTGCAACGGAAGGTGATTCAGCACCTGCATTGTATGGCGATTTGGCGTTTTGGGCTTCAAAAGGTGCGTATAGAATGCCAAATGAAACAGATATGACATCAATTCATAATCAGGCAACAAAAATGTTGGGCTGGTATGTTGTGGATGGGGTTAAAATCTGGGGATATTTGTTTAGAAACCCGGAGCTCGGATATAATAGAGATACAGATGCCACAGCCAATGGTAATAAGGAATTTTCAGCAGCAGATCTGGAAACTGGTATGTTCTTCCCATGTGGAGGCCGTACGGCGGAAAGTAATCCAGATGCAGTAATCAATCAGAGAACGCAGATAGCATATTGGTCATCTAATTATCGAAAGCAGAATAATGCAGGTACGAAATATTATGCTGCTTATTATTCCAATACACCTTCTCTGAAGATGCATACATCGTGGAACTCTACAAATTCTGCATGGTCTTGCGCCGCAGGCTTCATGATCCGTCCGGTTCTTGTGGAGGCTGCTGCCGAATAAAATCATCAGAATATTTTTCTAAATGAAGAATATATTTAAATACAGTTACGCGATCATGGGAGCAGCGGCATCGCTGCTGCTCTCTTGCAACAAGCCTGACAATGGCGGCGCTACAGGGGGCGGCAGCGAAGAAAAACCCGGTGTCGGGACTCCTGTAGTGGATGAACGCGGCCCCTTCGACAATGAGATAGGCAAGACGCTCTCTCCATGGACAGAGGGTTGTCTCGATATTCATGCAGTCAATTCCGGCCGTGGCGAATGCACGTTCTTCATCATGCCGGACGGTACGTCTCTCTGCTGCGATGCCGGTGAAATCACAAAGGATGGCAGCGAAGCGTCAGGAGACCACCCGCGCGTGGACCAGAAGCCGAATGCCAACACCCGTCCTTATGTGACGTATGCCAACTATATATCTCACTTCCTTCCCGACGGCAAGGACTATCTTGACTACATGCTCATGACCCATTTCCATAACGACCATTTCGGAAGTCCTACAGACAAGAGCTACACTGAAGTGACACGTATGGGACTGACATGGCGTCAGTCAGGTATCATGGCGCTATATGATATTGTCCCTTTCGACAAGATGATAGACAGGGCATATTCTCCGAGCGATACGAAGTATGACTTCGTGAAGGAGTCCGGTGTCAGCTATTCTGCCGGCTATGACCAGTACGCCAATTTCATACAGTGGGCGAGGGCTTCAAAAGGTCTTAAGGTGGAGCGTGCAAAGCTCGGGTCGACTTCACAGATCCGGCTTGTGAACGATCCTTCGGCATATCCGGACTTTGCCGTTGAGGTGAACGCCGTCAACGGAAAGGTCAAGGGTGACGAATCGGAAGTGACCAAGGCTATAGCTGAAAACGGCACCTCGATTTCGTTCATGATTTCATACGGCGGCTTCGATTATCTCACAAGCGGCGACGCCGGCACGAACACCGTGGTCGGTCGTCCGCTTGCAGATGTCATCAACAAGAAGATAGAGGCAATGAAGGCCCACCACCATTTCGCGTGGGATACGATGAGCGAGTACATCATGAATATCTATCAGCCTAAGGTCATCGTCAGCCAGAGTTTCTACGACCATCAGCCTGATATGGGCCATGAGTGGAAATGCTATGGAAATTCCTATGTGGACAAGACGAGCTACGAATTCCAGAACGCATGGAAGTCCTATGGACAGGACAGCGACAAGAACTGGTATTTCACAAATATCCATCCTAAGACCTCCCAGATGTATCCGGATGAGGTGATCAAGATGAAGTCGCTCAACGGTCACGTGGTCATCCGCGTTAAGGAGGGAGGCGACGAGTTCTATGTGTATGTGCTCGACGACACCGACTTTGAGTATAAAGTGGTTCAGATTGACGGTCCTTTCAGTTGTCATGCGGAGTAAGAAGATCATAACCCTCATCCTGCCGGTCATGATGCTGGCAGGATGTGCAGAAAAAGCACAGGATGAGCGTATCTTCATTGCTCACCGTGGCGTGAACATGCGTTACGTGGCGGCAGGAGAAAATTCCCTCGAAGCCATCCGTCTGGCAAGGCGGGCCGGCTTCAAGGCTATAGAGACTGATGTGAGGCTGACTGCGGACAGTGTTCTGGTGGCCATGCACGACCATACTCTCCGCCGCACATGCCTTAATCCTGACGGCAGCCGTGTGGACAAGTCTTTCGAGGTGAAGGATTTCACCATGGAGGAATTGAAGAGCAGATTCGTTCTCCGTGCCACAAAGGATGATATGCGCACACAGATTCCGACTCTTGAGGAATATCTGAAGGTGTGCAAGGAAGAGGATATGCTCGTGTTCATAGAGCCTAAGCTCAAGGATTCCACCGGCCGTCATTACCTCGACATCATGGCCTGTGCCGATACGATATTCGGGCGAGGGAACTACATCATCACATCGAACAATTTCGCCAACGGTGTCATCCGTGACTCCTTGAACGTCAAGGATGTGCCGCTTATGGGTATCCTTTATCAGACTACGTATGAGGACATCGCGCAGAAGCCTGATGTGATAATGGCCATAAGCACAAGCCGCTTCGCGCCGGAGGAATATGCTGCGAATGTCGTGCGTTCAAAGGCAGACGGTCTCCAGACCGAATCCCATGCAGACGATTTCGGACGTTTCGACATGATAAACAATGCGGACATCGATTATGTGTCCACGGACTTCCTTGCTCCGGACTGGAACGGGCAGGGCGATGTGCTCCTTGCTGTCAAGGGGAAAGGTGTCGACAAGGCGCAGCAGGCTTCTCGGGAATGCGGCGCATTGCAGGCTGTCCCTTTTGGTGCCATATATCTTGAAATGGAGTTCAGCGGTTCTGCCAAGGTGACGCTGGCAGACCAGGAATTTGTTGCGGCGTCGGAGGGTGTGCGCAGCATAAGGCATCAGGTGCTTCTGTCGGACATGCTTCCGACGTTCGGGCTTGCTGAGATGTCCGATGATTTCTACATTGAAAAGATTACCATTCGTGTGGTTGCTTATTGAGTTTAGAATAAAATGATGAAAAAGACAATATTCATCGCCTCCCTTCTTGTGATGGCATCATGCGCAATGGAAGAGGTGGCGGAACCTATGGAAAACAACGTGCCTCGCGTGACGACGGTCACCGTGGGTCTGCCTCAGACCAAGGTGGCAGTGAGCGAGACTGACGGAAAGTGTACATGGGATGCGACGGACTGCATCGCCATCTATGACGCCTCTGCTTCGCAGTATGTGGAATTTGCTCTTACCGAAGGTGCCGGCACAGGCACGGCTGTCTTCACAGCAGAAGGTGACGTCACGGTCGCCGATGGCGCAAGTATCGTATATCCTGCAGCTTATGCCTATGCGTACACAAAGGACGGTGAGGCAGTGATGACCATTCCGAACGTGGTGGACAAGGACTCCAAGGTGCCTGTCGTGATGACTGGCAATGTAGTTATGAAGGACGGCGTTCCGACGGGAACCTTCTCGCATGTCAGCGGCGTGGTGAAGTTCACCCTTCATGACGTCCCTGCATATGCTGCAGGTCTTGTCATCAAGTCGGAGAGTTCTCTGTTGGCCGGTCCTTACGTAGATGGCAGGATTTCGTCCTCGACTGCCGCAAAGGCCATAAAGGTGAGGTTCCCATATAAGACAGGATATAACTACAGCACTGAAAACGATGGTGCAGACGATCCCGACGATGCGGTAATCTTCGTCTCGCTTCCAGCCGGAGAATATACCGGGCTGCAGGTGTATCTTATTGACGGTGACGGAGATGTGATTGAAGGAACTCAGAAGAATATAACGTCTGCCAGGCTTTCTGCCGGAGACTATGTGGTCATGCCTGTCCTCGACCTTAAGAAATCACAGCTCCGCAAGGACTATGTAAAGGTCATTGGCGTGAAATGGGCCAAGGGCAATCTTGTGAGGGATGATTCAAACGCCTGGCATTCTGTCCGGACCGGCGTCGATGACGGCTTCCAGACCGGCTGGGGACTCCATGATGAGCAGTATAGGTTCATCAACTGGGACGGGTCAATCAGCACTTCAGGGTCATACACATATGATAACAGTTCTTTTTTTGACTTGTTTTCATGGGGTGGAATCGGCCGTTTTGCCGGTTATCATTCCGGGAGGCTTGTGCCGGATACGGCAAATTATGATATCTCGTGCAAGGTGTTCTGGGGATATGTGAATACAGATGCATTTGTCCCGGAAAAACTCACCTTACTGGACGGGGATGCCTGCTTTTCTTCGGAACTTGATTCTAAAGGAAATACTGTCTATACAAAGGACGGAGAGACGAAATCTATTGCAGGAGATGTCGCATATTGGGCTTCTAAGGGTAAATATTGCATGCCGAACAAGGCCATTTTGAGTGAATTGTCACATCCGTCTACAAGCAAGGCCTCTTACCAGTATGGAAAGTATGTTAAAGACAATCACACGGTTTACGGGTATCTTTACACTACACCTCAAGGTGATGTCGTCAGAAGTAATGAGGAAGTGACCTTTACTGATGCTGATCTTGAATCCGGTCTCTTCCTGCCGATTACCGGACGACGGTCGAATACCGTAAATAATAAAGTGATCAATCAAGGAACGCATGCTTTTTATCGGTCTTCGACTTTCGGTAACCCGTCTCATGCTACAGCTGGACAGGCGCATCCGGAATGTGCTACCTCATTGTGGTTTAATGGCTCTAACCTGCCTGCATATGGATTCTCGCACGGGACATCAGTTGACGCGACTTCCGACTATTCTTCGATATGCACGCTTTCCAATGCTGCCGGTGGCTGCATCCGCCCCGTTCTTGTGGACGGCACCGTGACCGACGGTGATGTGGAACCGCTCAATACGGCTTTTTCAGCAGTGGTCGGTGCTCCTCTTCCTGAGTGGACGGAAGGCTGCCTCGACATTCATGCGATAAATTCGGGCCGCGGCGAATGCACCTTCTTCGTCCTTCCGGACGGCACTTCTCTTTGCGTCGATGCCGGTGAGATTCTTCCGACCGGCGGTGACCATCCTCATGTAGACCCGAAACCGGATGCGGACACACGTGCATATATGGTGTATGCCAATTACATGAAGAAATATCTTCCGGGTTCGGAAACCACACTTGACTATATGCTGATGACACACTTCCATAATGACCATTTCGGAACGACGTATAATGATGTATATCCTCTTGTCACACGCGGCAGCTACAGCTATCCTTATACGGGAATCATGGCCTTGTATGATGAAGTGCCGTTTGACAAGATCATAGACAGGGCGTATGACGGTGATAAGAAATATGAGGAAGTAGTGCCGGGTACAGGGCAGGACTTCAGTCCCGGATATGGCTATTACGGACAGTTTGTCAGCTGGGCGAAAAAGGAGCATGGCATGGCTGTGGAGAGAGCTGAAAACGGTTCGACTGCCCAGCTCGCCCTTGTGAACAATCCTTCGGCTTATCCTGACTTCAAGATCCAGATCAATGCCGTCAACGGTTATTACTGGAATGGTTCTGCATCCGTTGATGCCTATGACAGGACGAAAGGTCAGCCATATGAAAACGGCAACTCCATCTCCTTCCTGCTTTCATACGGAGAATTCGATTATCTGGCAAGCGGCGACGCCGGCACCAATACGAGTGTGGCTGCTCCTCTTGCTGCGTCCATAAACCGCAGGGTCGAGGCAATGAAGTCGCATCATCACTTCTCATGGAACGCGATGTCTTCGGATAACATGAAAATCTATCAGCCGAAGGTGATCGTGAGTCAGAGCTTCTACGACCATCAGCCGGATATGGGACATAGCTGGTCACACGAAGGTGATGCCACTGATTACGCGGCCAGGTCAAGCAGCGAATTCCAGAAGGCCTGGGATGCTTACTCTGCGACGGACAAATACTGGTTCTTCACAAACATCCACAAGACTACTTCGTCCACATATCCTGATGAGGTGGCAAAGATGGCGGGAACGGACGGTCATGTGGTCATCAGAGTGGCTGAAGGCGGAGAATTCTTCTATGTGTATATGCTTGATGACACAGATTTCAACTACACGGTAAAAAACATACACGGACCTATATACTGTCATCAGTAATATTTGAAACGTTTTATTATATTTGCAGTTCCTTATAGTGTTTATTAAAAGGTTATAATAGAATGGCAAAGGTTACGATTCGTGATGTGGCTCAGGAGGCGGGCGTATCCATATCGCTTGTCTCATTAGTGCTCAATGCTAAGAAGAGACCGGACGGCACGCTTGACTGCAGCGTGCGCCCGGAGACAGCAAAAAGGGTTCAGGAAGTGGTCAGAAGGCTCGGATACCGTCCGAACAAGGCGGCGGCAAGCCTCAGGAGCGGCCGTGCGTACACTATAGGCGTGTGCGTGCCCGACATCTCCAACCGCTTCTTTTCCAATGTATCCAGATGTATAGAGAACATGGCGGGCAACGAGGGCTATGTCGTCCAGTTTGCAAGTCATGACGAATCTCTTCAGAAGTTCGAGAACATTCTCGACACATATATCGCAAGCGGCGTCGAAGGCCTGATCTTGGCTCCGTGCAAGGATTCCCGGCATGCGGTGGAGCGTGCCTTGGCGGCAGGCATACCGACCGTCTTCATAGACCGCGACCTGCCGGGAGTGGATGTGGGACGTGTGATGCTCGATAATGTGGAGGCGGGAAAGATGATTGTGGATCACCTTTTCCATAACGGCTACCACAACATAGAGATTGTCTCCAATACCCTCGGTCTGTCGTCCATGGAGGACAGGGTCAAGGGATATATCGAGGCGATGCATATGTACGGTCTTCAGAACAGCATTCAGATACACTATGTGGATTACCTCAATCTCAATGATGACATGACCCGTGTCTTTGATGAGGCTTTGCAACGTGACGTGCAGGCAATGATTCTGCCGACGAGCTCGCTGAGTCTTGCAGGACTGCTTGCCGTCAAGTCGCTGAAGATCAGGGTGCCGGAGGATATTGCGGTGGTCGGTTTCGAGGAGAACAATCTTTTCTACCTCCACGAGCCGACCGTGACTTATGTCTATCAGTCGATAAAGAGGATAGGCGAAGATGCCTTCAGACTTCTCAAGAGCCTGATGGCCAAGGAAGAAGTAGAAAAGACAATAATATTAAAACCAGCTATGGCAACAGGTGGCTCAACAGCTTCACGGTCTCCTAAGAATCAGGAGCCGGAACAGAATGACATTTCTTTGATCGATGCGTCAAATTCGATCCTCCTGTCGGGCTCGATGTTCGATGACAAGGGAGGCTGGACCGTGGACTCCCAGTATATCGACCAGATGGGCTCGACCTATCTTCTTGCACATGGTCTCGGCATTCCGGTGAAGGATGCGGTGACACGGTTCAAGGTGGAGAACGGCGGTGAATACAATGTGTTTGTGCGCACGAGGAACTGGACATCAAGATGGAGTGACGCTCCGGCACCGGGTGTGTTCCGCGTAAAGATAAACGGTGTGGACCAAGGCATCGACTTCGGTACGGGCTCGGGCGAATGGCATTGGCAGAACGGTGGCAGACGCTATCTGAAGAAAGGTGTGCACGAGCTTACGGTACACGATCTCAAGGGCTTCGAGGGCCGTTTTGACTCTATACTGCTCACGATGGCGGACGTTGCTCCGGACGAATCCCTCGAAACGGTCTTCTATCTCAGGAACAACCTTCAGATGGTGAATGCTCTCCCGCAGGACAAAGGTGAATTCGACTTTGTGGTGGCCGGTGGCGGTGTCGCGGGAATGTGTGCGGCGATCGCTGCGGCAAGAAACGGCGTGAAGGTGGCCCTCATCCAGGACAGGATGGTTCTCGGCGGCAACAATTCGTCTGAGGTACGTGTGGGTCTTGGAGGCAGGCTCAACATCGGAAACTTCCCGTCGCTCGGCTATCTCATGAACGAGTTCGGCCCTGCACGCAAGGGAAATGCGCGTCCGAAGGATTATTATGAGGATGAGAAGAAGCTTCAGGCTGTTCTGAATGAGAAGAACATCACGCTTTTCCTCGGCTACAGGATCACGAACGTATACAAGGATTCTCCAAGGACCATACGCTCTGTCGTGGCTACTGATGTGATGGATTACCACCAGATCGAGGTGAAGGGAAGACTCTTCTCCGACTGTACGGGCGATGCCTGCCTCGGCTTCCTTGCCGGCGCACAGTGGCATATGGGCCGCGACCCTAAGTCGAGATACGGTGAGCCGACCGCTCCGCTTGAGGAGGACGGAATGACGCTTGGAGCTTCTGTGCAGTGGTATTCGGAAGAGGGCGAGGCCCCTTGCACCTTCCCTGCCATAGATTGGGGGCTTCCGGTCGACGAGAGGAACGTACAGGTGGTGCGTAGAGGACAGTGGTACTGGGAAGTGGGCATGCGTGACGACCAGATAGAGGATGCGGAGATGATCAGAGACTACGGCATGTACGTGGCATATTCCAACTGGGCGTACCTCAAGAACAACGGGAAATACAGGGATGATTATGCGAATGCATATCTCGGATGGCTGTCGTTCATCGCCGGAAAGAGGGAAAGCCGTCGCCTTGTAGGAGAATTTGTGCTCAAGGAGCAGGACCTGAAGGATTTCGTGCAGTATCCGGACGGAACGGCATGCACTTCGTGGTACATCGACAACCATGAGCCGGATCCGGAAAACAGCAGGCTTTTCCCTGGCAGGGAATATATATCGAAAGGCTGTCTGACTCCGCTCGGATTCTATCCTATCCCTTACAGATGCTTCTATTCCAAGGATATAGACAATATGTTCATGGCAGGGCGCAACATCAGTGTGAGTCATATCGCTCTTGGCACCGTCCGCGTGATGAGGACTACCGCCATGATGGGCGAGGTGGTAGGACTGGCCGCGTCGATATGCAACAAGGCCAATCTCCTTCCGAGGGACATCTACCATTCGGCATTCGACAAGCTCAGGAACCTCATGAACAAGGGTGCAGGCAACCCTAACATGCCATATCTTCAGGTATATACATTGATTGATACGACAGCGGCGCGAAGCGAGGACTGCTGATAACTTAAAACTTTGAAACATGACAATAATTGACTGGGTGATCATCGTCGCCTTTCTGGCGGCACTGATTGCAATCGGTTTCATCTTCTCGAAGAGGAACCGCAACATGGAGGACTACTTCCTCGGAGGACGTTCCATGTCGACATGGCTTGTGGCACTGGCTGCTACAGGTACGTCCATAAGCGCCGGCACATTCGTCGGCTCTCCCGAACTGGGATTCAACACCAATCTGACCTTCCTGATGAGCTGCGTAGGCGCGGTCATCGGCGGAACATTTGTGGCAGCGCTCGTGCTTCCGAAGCTGTATAATGCAAATACGATAACCATCTACGGGTATATCGGCGACCGTTTCGGCGAGACGTCCAAGAGGGCGACGAGCGTGATGTTCCTTCTCGGACAGCTCTTCACGAGCGGCTCGCGTCTGTTCATCGCGGCAATAGCCGTATCCGTGATGCTGTTCGGCTCCATCAACTTCCAGTTCATCGTATATTCCATCGTAATACTCGGAATAATCAGTACGATATACACGATGTCCGGAGGTATCAAGGGACTCATATATATCGACACATTCCAGATACTTCTCGTAATCGGTACAGGCCTTGTGGCGCTTATCCTCATATACTGCTCTGTTTCGGATATGGGATTCTCGGAAATATGGTCTACGCTGAAGAACGGTATGGTAAAGGCTCCTGCTCAGCCTGAGTACGGCATCGCTGCAGACGGCACCTTGATCGGTTGGGAGCCGGGGAGCAAGGTGAAGGTGGCAGACGCTCATTTCAGCTGGAAGACTCCGTACAATCTTGTTGCGGCCCTGTTCGCATACGGAATCTTCAAGTTCGCGCAGTTCTCTACAGACCATGAGTTCGTCCAGAGGCAGCTCACCGCTCAGTCTGTGAAGAAGGCGAGCCTGTCCCTCGTATGGTCTCAGGTTCTGGCGATTCCGATAGTGTTTGTGTTCCTTGCAATCGGTCTGCTTCTGTATGTCAAGTATATAAACGATCCTGCGGCTGCAGCTGCGGCAGGGGTGTTCAGCGATGCCCGTGACATATTCCCTCAGTACATCTGCAACCAGATACCGGCAGGCGTTCGCGGCCTCATGGTGGTCGGTCTCCTTGCCGCTGCACTTTCAAGCTTCAACTCGGCCATCAATGCGATGGCGTCAAGCTTTGTGTCAGACCTTTATCTGCCTATGATGAAGGAAAGGGGAAAGGCTGTGAGCAGTGATGCAGGACAGATAGAGTCTTCTAAGAAGATGGCTGCCCTCATGGGTGCGGTCCTGACGGGTTTCGCTATCGTGACGGCTGTGATGCAGCAGTCCAGCGGACTGAATCTCGTGGACTTCGCGACTGGTGTGATGTGCTTCTCGTATGCGGGTATGCTCGGCGTGTTCATGGTGGCGCTTTACACCAGGAGGGGAAATACGAAGAGTGTCATAGCGGCGCTTGTCGTGGGACTTCTTGTAGTACTCTTCATGCAGCCGTATGTCCTCGGGCCTTTGTCGAAAGCCCTTCTCGGCCGTGAGCTCTTCATAGCATGGCCTTGGTGGTGTCCTGTCGGCGCCCTCATCAGTTTCTTCATCTGCCTTGCCGGCAAGCCAAAAACAGAATGATATGAGACAAGTAGTGTTGACCGAGCCGAAGAAGCTCGAATTCAGGAATATCCCCGATCTGACCGCAGCAGACCTGAAGGATAACGAAATTCTCCTCAACGTCAAGAGGATAGGTATCTGCGGAAGTGAAATCCATTCATATCACGGCCTTCATCCTGCAACGTTCTATCCTGTGGTGCAGGGCCACGAATATTCAGCCGAAGTGGTGGCCGTCGGAGCGGCAGTCACAGCCGTGAAGCCGGGCGACCATGCCACAGCCCGCCCTCAGCTCGTATGCGGAAAATGCGGCCCTTGCCGCAGAGGCCAGTACAATGTGTGCGAGAACCTCCGTGTGCAGGCCTTTCAGGCTGACGGCGCGGCCCAGGACTATTTCATCGTCCCTGAAGACCGCATCGTGAAGCTCCCTGAGGGAATGTCCCTCGACTACGGTGCCATGATCGAGCCGGCTGCTGTTGGAGTCCATGCGGCATCTCATGCCGGCGACCTCGCCGGAAAGAATGTGGTTGTGTCCGGTGCAGGAGCGATCGGAAATCTTGTGGCTCAGGCTGTCATGTCGCGTGGAGCCAAGAAGGTTCTCATAACGGATGTGAGCGACCTCAGGCTGGATATCGCCCGCCAGTGCGGCATAGAGAATACTCTGAACGTAGCCGGAACGCCATTGAAAGATGCTGTCAAGGACATTTTCGGTGACGAAGGTTTCCAGGTGGCGTTTGAAGTTGCCGGTGTGGAATCATCGGTGCGCTCGCTCATGGAGTGCGTGGAGAAGGGAGGAACAGTGGTCATCGTGGCCGTATTCTCGAAGGATCCGGCTCTGAGCATGTTCTACCTCGGAGAACACGAACTCAACATTGTCGGTACGATGATGTACCGCCATGAGGATTATGTGGCTGCGGTCAAGGCGGTTGCGGAGGGCAGGATCAATCTCGATCCTCTCATTTCGAACCGTTTCCCGTTCGAGCAGTATGACGATGCATACAGGTTCATCGATGACAACCGTATGACCTGCATGAAGGTCATGATCGATCTTGAACAGTGATGAGAACTACACTGATACTGCTTCTGACGGCTTCTGCACTGCTGGCCTCATGTACCTCATATGACAGCCGTCAGGCCGGAGTGCCTCAGTTCGAGGAATATGCCGGGGTGTACAGGCTTTATCCTGCCGTTGAATACGACCGGGGTGATGTCCCGTCCGGATATAAGCCCGTCCATATATGCCATTATGGCCGCCACGGCTCACGCTACATCCTTTTCGATACACAGTATGTGCATGTCATGCGTGTGCTTTCACAGGCTCATAAGGACGGAAGGCTGACGCCTCTCGGTGAAGATGTATATGACAGATATGAAGCCGTGTACGGTCTTCTTGAAGGGCGTGCCGGCGAGCTTTCACAGGTGGGACGCCTCCAGCACAGGCTCATAGCCAAGAGGATGTACGGCGAATACCCGGAGATATTCGGAAAGGATCCCCGCATAAACGCCGTCACCACGATGACCACCAGGACCATCATGAGCATGGGTGCCTTCTGCGAAAGCCTGAAGGAGGAGGATCCGTCTCTGGACATATTTCAGGAGGCGACCGTCAGAAACATATGGTATCTGAACCCGTATTCAAGTTTGTCTCCCAATGTGACTCCGGCTGATCTGGTCTATAAGAGTATAAATGCGCCATGGAGGCCTGCTTTCCATGAATATATCGGATCATTCGTGAATACTGAGCCTTTCATCGGAAGACTCTTCTCCGATTCCGCGTATGCCGCCGGAATATGCCGTCCTCTGGACTTCATGCGCGACCTTTATTCCGTCGCAGTGCATATGCATGGTACGGAGCAGGCCGAAGTGTCATTCGCTGACATATTCACTTCCGAGGAGCTTGCTCAGCTCTGGGAATGCGACAACATCACCTTCTATATCGAGAAGGGCCTGGACTTTGTGGAAGCTCCGAGGGGGCCTGAACTTGCCTGGGATATGCTGAAGGAGATGATTTCGTCTGTTGATGAGGCTCTTGAACAGGACAGACCTTCTGTCAATCTGCGTTTCGGCCATGACGGCTGCCTGATGGCATTGTATACTCTGCTGGGACTGGATGGCTGGAATGAGAAGGCTGAGGATTATGCCGATGTGAAGAACGTCTTCCAGAGCTGGAGGATTCCGATGGCTGCCAACATGCAGCTTGTGCTGTACCGGAATGCATCTGCGGAAACGCTGGTTGCCTTGTATCTAAATGAGGAGATATATCCGCTTCCGCTGGAACCAGTGAGCGGACACTTCTACAGATGGTCAGACTTTAAGGAAAGATATGAAGAATAAGATTATAGGAATCGGTGAGGTGGTCTGGGACTGCCTCCCGGAAGGTCGGAAGCTTGGAGGTGCGCCTCTCAACTTTGCATATTTCGCGCTGCAGTGCGGCGCGGAATCGTATGCCGTGAGTGCCGTCGGAAACGACGACCTCGGCCGTGAGACTCTGGATGCCATCAGGAAGTCGGGCGTTGACGTGTCGTACATTCAGGTGAACGACCTGCCGACGAGCCGTGTCCTCGTGACGGTGGACGGGGAGGGTGTCCCTCAGTATGAAATCCTGCAGGGAGTGGCCTGGGATGCGCTTGGATGCAATTCCACCGAACTTGAACTGGTAAAGGACGCTTCGGCAGTCTGCTGGGGCTCGCTCGCACAGCGTTCCGCTCTTTCGCGTGAAAGCATACTCGCGATGGTCGGTGCGGCCCCTGAATCCTGCATCAAGGTGTTTGACATCAACATCCGTCAGCATTATTACGACAGGGAGACGCTCGAGGGCTCGCTCCGTCTTGCGGATGTCCTGAAGCTCAATGAGGACGAACTTCCGCTGGTCCGTTCACTTTTCGGTATCGGAGGGGGCTCTGCCGAGGAACAGATTGCAGAGCTTGTGCAGCGCTTTGCGTTGAAATACGTCGTGTACACATGCGGCTCGGCTTTCAGCGAGGTGTATGGCAGGGAAGGCCTGCTGTCACGTATAGACACTCCCGAGGTGGAGGTGGCGGATACGGTCGGTGCCGGAGACTCATTCACGGCTGTGCTGGTTGCATCTCTGCTTGGCGGCAAGGACGTAGCTGAAGCTCATGCGCTTGCAGTGGATGTGGCTGCCTTCGTATGCACAAAGGCAGGAGCCATAAATCCGCTTCCGGAGGATCTTCGGGTCAGACTTTGAAATCGTAGTGCTTTGAGTTGAGGCGGTGGAGGATGTCCATGTGCATGAGGTTGTCCTTTTTCTGCGGGGCCTTTCCGCTTATGAGATATGATGCGAGGTGTGAGATGGTGTAGTACGACTGCATGGGGATGTGTCTTGTCACGAGATATTCCACTAATCCCTCATTCAGAGCTTCTATGTTCTTTTCAAGGTCGTCGAAACCCACGACATGGCGGTCTGAAACGGGATTTTTCCTGAGATAGTCCGCGATGAGGTGTATACGGGAATTGGCCATGGTGATGAATTTCACTTCCGGGTGCTCCTTGAAGAAGGCTTCGAGAGTCCTGTAGGTCTCATCCTGATCGTGAGGCGGGATGAATATCGTGTGGATGCGGCAATCCGGATGATGCTCGTGTATGTAGTCGATGAATCCCATGCGCCGTATCCTGTTAGGGTCCGCCATCTTCTGCGAGTCTCGGATGAGACGTATCATGGCGATGTCCTCCACCTCGAACCTGTGGGTGAGAAGGTAGGCTCCCAAACGTCCGGCTTCGCTCGGGTCGGCTCCGAAATATACGGTGTAGTTCAACCCTTCTATCTTCTGGTCCACGAAGGCGTACGGGATGCGCGCTTCATCAAGCCTTTCCGCGAATTCCTTCACGGCGTCGGCAAAGACCACGTTCGTGATCACCCCTGCAGGATGGGATGCGATGATGCTGTCGCATTCGGCGCGGAAGGATTCGATCGAGTCCGGATTGAAGAGGTGTATGTCTGTCTTCACGTCATACGTGTTTATGGTCTTGGCTCCGTCCAGAAATCCCTTGTATGCGACCGACCAGTAGTCTCCCTCCTCGAACTGCGGAATGAGGCAGGCGATGGTGAGCTTTTTTCTTGAGGCCAGACGCGATGCATTAGGGTTTGCAGTGTATCCCAGGCGTTCTATGACTTCATTGACTTTCCTGATGGTGGATTCCTTTACGCCTCCGCGCTTGTATATGACGCGGTCCACTGTGGCTCTCGCCACTCCGGCCGCCTTTGCAACATCGTGAATGGTGGGTATATGGTCTTTATTGTCTGCAGTCATGACTTTTTTATTGGAAATGCAAAAATACATCATTATTTTTGCAAATGAAAAACGGGCACGTGCCCACTAACGATAAATTCATCATAATGAACTCTAAAGAAAGAATCGCAAAAGCTTTGTCCATCTCCACGGACACCAAGGTCTTCGAGATGGGACAGGGGGTAGCTGACATGACCCCGGCCGTATTCGGGAAATGTTTTCCGGGAAGAAAGGCGGCGATTGTTGCGGATATCCACACATGGCCGATACTTGGAGAAAGACTGTATGGATTGTTCAGGGATGCCGGTATAGAGACGGATTACTATGTCATAGACAAGGAGGTCTTTCATGCGGACTGGAAGTATGTCGAGATGACCGACCATATCGTGGAAGGGGACTATGCTGCCGCAAAGGCGGTTGAGGATGCGGAGAACCATGTTGAGGCAGAGCCTGAAAAACTGTTCAGAGAGCCTTCGGATGCATATGATGTGCTCGTTTCCGTCGGTTCCGGCGTGATCAACGACCTCTGCAAGCTTGCCTCGTATCATCACGGGCAGTCTTATGTCTCGGTGGCCACTGCGGCTTCTGTGGACGGATATTCCTCATTCGGGGCTTCGATTACATACGGCGGGGCGAAACAGACTTTCAACTGCCCGGCTCCAGTGGCGATTGTCGCGGACATCGATGTCATTGCGGCAGCGCCTAAGGAAATGACGGCTGCCGGATATGCAGATCTTGCCGCAAAGATACCGGCCGGTGCGGAATGGATGATTGCGGATTTTGTCGGAGCTGAACCGATTGTGCCGGACGCCTGGCACATACTCCAGGATCATATTGATGATTTTCTTGCAGACCCGGACGGCGTTGCAGCAGGCGACCCGAAGGCGATAGCCGACGTGTTCGAGGGCCTCACCCTCAGCGGTTTCGCCATGCAGGCTGCACGTTCGTCGCGCCCGGCTTCGTGCTGCGACCACCTTTTCAGCCATATTCTCGACATGAGCGGCCACAGGTTCAACGGACAGCTTCAGTCGCATGGATATCAGGTCGCGATAGGCACTCTGGCGATGTGTGCCGTGTTCGATGAACTTTTCAAGCTGGACATTGAAAGTATGGACGTAGATGCATGTGTGGCGGCATGGCCGTCATTGGAGTCGGAGCAGAAGAGGGCTCTTGAACTTTTCAAGGACATGTCCACTCCTGAGCTCGGATACGATTCCATCACTTCGAAATACGAGGATGCACGGAAGGTGAGGGCAGACCTGAACCGCCTTGTTGCCGTATGGCCTGAGTTCAAGGAGAAGCTGCAGGGACAGATGTACAGCTTTGCAAAGATGCAGGACATGCTCCGCAGGGCAGGCGCTCCGTACAAGCCTGAGCATATCGGCGTGACGAATGCGCAGCTACGCGACATGTTCCCGGTGGTGCAGCTGATGCGCTACCGCTACAACCTTCTTGACCTTGCGAAGAGGGGCTGCTTCTATGATGATGTTGTGGATCCTCTGTTCGCTTCAGGCGGCGCCTTTGAAATCTGATGATCATGAAGAAGACCTTCAAATACTGGCAGTGGAGAGTCATCATCGGCTCGATGATAGGCTATTCGATGTTCTATTTCGTCCGTAAGAACTTTTCGTTCGCCGTGCCTGCCCTCGGTGAGGAATACGGAATCACAGATACGAGCTTCGGTATAATAATGACCCTTGTGGGCCTTATCTACGGCGTGTCGAAGTTTGTCAACGGGTTCATTGCAGACCGCTCGAACGCCCGCTGGCATCTTGCGATTGCGCTTTCAGCCTGCGTCATCTTCAATATGGCATTCGGCTGGAGTGCGGATCTGAGCCGCTGGATCACCGGTTCCGAAAGCGGCCCGGACTTCGTGAACGGAATGGTGGCGACGATGGCTGTCCTGATGATTCTGAACAACATATTCCAGGGCGCAGGATTCGGACCGTGCAACCGTCTGATGGTGCATTGGATACCGCCTAAGGAACTGGCCACCAAGATGTCACTCTGGAACATGTCGCATTCGATCGGTGCAGGCATCGTGGCGGTGATATGCGGCAGCGTTGTCGGAACGATGGGATGGAGATGGTGCTTCTGGATACCTGCATTCATAGCTGCTGCCGGTGTCCTGTTCATAATAGTCACATTGCGCGACACCCCTAAGTCTGTCGGACTGCCCGAGCTTGCGGACACGAAGACGGAACTCGACGATAAGGATACAGGCGAGAACTATCGTAAGTTCGTGATGAAGAAGGTGTTCATGAATCCTGTGGTGTGGGTGATCGCGACGACTGCGCTCTTCCTCTACATCGTGAGGTTCGCCGTTCTGGACTGGGGCCCGAAGCTGCTTCAGCAGGGCGAGAACCAGCTTTCTCCTGCCCTGGCAGGCTGGACGATCGGCATATTCGAGGTGGCCGGATGTCTCGGCATGGTGTCGGCGGGCTGGATTACGGACCATGTCTTCAAGGGAAAGGGCCAGCGTGTGTGCTTCATCGAGATGTGCCTCACCGGTCTCTGCCTGCTTGCCATCCATCTTCTTCCGGAAGGCTCGAGTCCTGTCGCCATGCTTGTCCTCCTTGCCCTTGCAGGCTTCTTCCTGTATGGCCCGCAGGCGCTTTTCTGCGTGATTTCAGGCAATCAGGTGACGAAGAAGGCGGCGTCTGCGGCAGGCGGATTCATAGGCCTGTTCAGCTATGCCAGCGTGATATTTACAGGAACAGGTGTCGGCATGCTTTCGGACCGCTTCGGTGATGCATTCTGGGACAACCTTTTCCTCATCATGGCCGCGGTGGCTGTCGCCGGAGGACTCCTGATCGCCACCCTGTGGAACATCAAGGATGACGGATATGTGCATGATGCAGAATAACATATAAATAACTGAAACCATATGAGAAAGACATTATCCTACCTGCTCATGGCATTGATGGCCATGTCGTGCAGACCTTCTGCCGAACCTGAAAGAAACGGGCTCAGGGCTCCTGCTTACCCGTTGGTGACCATAGACCCGTATACATGTGCATGGTCGGCTGCGGACAGACTTTATGATGCTCCTGTCACACATTGGACTGGTGCAGAGCACCATCTTGTAGGTGTGGTGACCGTGGATGGTGTGCCGTACCGTTTCCTTGGGAACGACGGCGTCGAGAAGAGATATCTTATCAGCAAGTCCGAAAAGGATCAGGGATGGGCCGCGTCATACACTTTGCGGAAACCGTCAGGAAAGTGGATGGAGAAGGACTATGACGATTCGGCCTGGACAAAAGGCGAAGGCGGATTCGGCTCTCAGACAAAGAAGCCGTATGTCCGGACCATATGGGACGGCCCTGAACTTTGGGTGAGAAGAGAATTCGTTCTGGACGGCCCACTGCCGGGAAAGGACATCGAACTGTATGTGTTCGCAAATGAATATGGTACTGTATATGTCAATGGCGTGAAGGTCCATGATTCTCCGAAGAGAAGCCACGGCTCCTATGTGAAGCTGCCTGAAGAAGCTGTTAATTCACTTGTCGAGGGCAGGAATGTGATTGCAGGATATTGTGCCAATCCTCAGGGGTCGGCGCAGTTCGATGTGGCGCTTGTAGCGTCTCTTCCTGTCGGGTGCGGAGTGGAGAACACAGCAGAACAGCTTTATGCCGACGTGCAGCCGATGAATACACATTACGGCTTCACCTGCGGGCCGGTGGAACTTTCCCTGAGCTTCCTTGCACCTCTTTTCCTCGACAATCCTGACCTTATCTCGCGTCCGGTGAACTACATGTCGTATGCGGTGAAGTCGCTCGACGGTGCCAGACACGACGTGCAGGTGATGCTTGAGGCGACTCCGGCCTGGGCGGTGAACCTTTACGGCAATGAGGAGACGGTTTCGGAAACATATTCTAAGAACGGCCTTGTATATCTCAAGGCTTCAAGTGTGAGGCAGGATGTGCTCGGAACCTTCGGAGACGACGTTCGCATCAACTGGGGCTCGTTCTATATGGCGGCGGAGGATCAGGATACGGAAGCTTCAGTGGCTGAGAACGGCTATATGAGGTTTACGCGCGATCTCGGCAAGGTGAAGCATTCTGAAGGAAAGTTCATGATAGGATACGATGACGGATACTCTGTGCAGTATTTCGGAAAGAATCTCCGTCCGTACTGGAACAGGACAGGTGACGTCACAATCGAAAGCCAGTTCGAGGCGGCGCTGAAGGACTACAGGAAGCTTGTCAGGGAGGCTGCTGCCTTTGATGTCAGCCTCATGAAGGAAGCGGAGGAGGCCGGCGGAAGGAAGTATGCCGAGCTCTGTGCCCTTGCATATCGTCAGGCGATTGCCGCCCATAAGCTTGTGCAGTCGGAAGAGGGGTTCCTCATGCTCCTTTCGAAGGAGAACAACAGCAACGGCTCGATAGGCACCGTGGACATAACGTATCCGTCGCTGCCTATATTCCTGAAATACAATACGGAGCTTGCCAAGGCTCTGATGAACCATATCTTCCATTACAGCGAGTCCGGACGCTGGACAAAGCCGTTCCCTGCTCACGACGTGGGAACATATCCGCTTGCCAACGGTCAGACATATGTCTACGATATGCCTGTGGAAGAGGCTGGAAACATGCTTATATGTACTGCAGCCGTATGCAGGTACGAAGGAAGTGCTGCATATGCTCGGGAACACTGGGATGTGATGACGACATGGGCGGACTATCTCTGCGAATTCGGCCTCGATCCGGAGAACCAGCTCTGTACGGACGATTTTGCGGGCCATTTCGCCCACAATGCGAACCTTTCTGTAAAGGCCATTGTCGGCATCGCTTGTTATGCACGCATGGCGGAAATGCAGGGGCTGGAGGAAGTTTCTGAGAAGTATATGGCTGTGGCAGAGGATCTTGCCGACCAGTGGAAGGAAATGGCCGCTGACGGAGATCACTATGCCCTTACGTTTGACCGTCCGGGCACATGGAGCCAGAAGTACAACCTCGTCTGGGATGAACTTCTCGAGCTGGATGTGTTCGACGAGGACATAATGGATGCGGAGATTCCGTATTATCTTGAAAGACAGAATGTGTACGGTCTTCCTCTTGACAACCGTTCGACATACACCAAGTCGGACTGGATAATGTGGACGGCTGCGATGGCCGACAGCGAAGAGGATTTCCAGGCTTTTGTGGCTCCTATGTGGAAATTCTACAACGAGACGACCGATCGCGTGCCGATGTCTGACTGGTTCTACACCGACAAGCCTGAGCACTGCATGTTCATCGCCCGTTCGGTAGTGGGAGGGTACTTTATCAAGATGCTCTAAGACAGAGGATTATGAAATATAGACTTATTGCCGTGCTGCTGGCTTTCGTAAGCCTTGCCGTGGCACATGCCGGAAATGAATTTCATCCTGTCGCTGATGAGAAGGCACAGGTGGTGGCCGGAAAAGCAAGGTTTACCGTGCTGACTCCGAGGCTGATCCGTATGGAATGGGCTTCAGACGGAGTCTTTGAAGACAGGGCGACGCTCGGTGTCATAAACAGAGCCCTTGACGTGCCTGCATTCGAAGTAAAGGCGACAAGGAACCGCGTTGTGATAAAGACGGCTGAGATTACCCTGACGTATACCGGTCAGGCGAAGTTTTCCGAAGACAATCTTTCCATTGCCTTCAGAATGGCCGACCCTAAGTCGAAGAAGGGTGTGAAGACGGTCGTCTGGCATCCGGGAATGGACGATTCCGCAAACCTGCTCGGAACCTGCCGTACCCTTGACAAGTGCGACGGAGCCGCTACCATCGAGCCCTACGACAAGGGAATATTGTCCCGTGACGGTTGGGCTGTCGTGGACGAGAGTGCGCGTCATCTGTTCGTGCCTGTGGATTGTGACTGGAAATATTGGGTGGACGTGCGTCCCGAGGGCGAAAGGCAGGACCTGTATTTCTTCGGCTACGGTCACGACTATATGGAGGCCCTTTCGGACTTCACGAAGATTTCAGGAAGGATCCCTCTGCCTCCGAAATACGCTTTCGGCTACTGGTGGTGCCGTTACTGGGAGTATTCGGATTTCGAACTGCTGGACCTTTCCGACCATTTCACTGCCTATAATATTCCGGTGGACGTGATGATTGTCGACATGGACTGGCATGAGACATGGAGCGAGATAGGAAGGAATACGCCTCCGAGATTTGAGGGCGGGCGCCCTGGCAGATGCGAGTTCGACGGCAGAATCGGCTGGACCGGATACACATGGAAGAAGGAACTTTTCCCTGATCCTGCGAATTTCCTTGCCGAACTTCACGAAAGAAAGATAAGGACATCCCTCAATCTGCATTTCAACAACGGCATACAGCCATACGAAGAACCGTATGACAGGTTTGTGGAGGACTATCTCAGCCGTACCGGTGATTATGACGGCCCGGAAGGATATGTCTACACCGATAAGCCATATATATACAAGGGAAACAGTCATTCGTTTGCAAAAGCCGGCGAGAAGGCTCCGGTTCCGTTCAGAATGAGCCAGATTGAGTGGGCGGATGCCTATTTCAACTCCGTGATACGTCCTTTCGAGCGTCAGGGAGTGGATTTCTGGTGGCTGGACTGGCAGCAGTGGATAAACAGCAGATACGTAAAGGATCTCAATAATACTTTCTGGTTGAACTACACCTTCTTCAATGACAAGGTGCGCCAGACCGAAGCCATGGGTGAGTCCGCTCCGAGGCCGATGATATATCACCGCTGGGGAGGACTCGGAAGCCACAGGTATCAGGTAGGCTTCTCCGGTGACATATATGCCACATGGCAGGCTCTTGGCTATCTTCCGTATTTCACGGCCACGGCATCCAATGTCGGCTACGGCTACTGGGGCCATGACATAGGAGGACATATGCAGCCTTCTGGCGTTCACGAGACAGATCCGGAACTGTATACACGCTGGATCCAGTCGGGAGTCTTCACTCCTATATTCAAGACCCATTCCACCAAAGACACATCGATGGAAAAGCGCTTCTGGGTGTTCCCGGACCACTTCGATCCGATGAGGGAGGCGATACGCCTGCGCTACGACCTCACTCCTTATATATATACAGCCGCACGCCAGGCTTACGACACGGGTGTCTCCATGTGTCGGCCTCTGTACTATTACTGGCCTGAGGCTGACGAGGCCTACGAGCGGAAAGAGGAATATATGTTCGGAGACGACATCCTTGCCACGACGATATGCCGCCCTGCCGATGCCGTGACGGGTCTTGCGGAACGCACCATGTGGTTCCCTGAAGGATGCGGCTGGTACGATGTGTCCACGGGAATCATGTACGAGGGCGGTTCGGAGCATACTCTTCTTTATACGATCGATGAGAATCCGTATTTCGTCAAGGCGGGAGCCGTGATTCCGATGGCAGGCGAGAAGATAAGCACTCTGCAGGAACAGAGTCCGGAAATCCGCCTCTTTGTGGTGCCGGGACTTGGTGAGTCTTCCGCCGTGATATATGAGGACGATGGAGAGACACAGGCATATGACACCGAATATGCGGTGACAAAGGTGACTAAGACTGCTGATGCGGGCAGTGTGGCGGTGAAGGTGGCGCCGCGTGAAGGCAGCTTCGACGGCATGCTTGCCGAAAGGACGGTGAGCGTCGTTCTCGACGGGTATCTTGCCCCTCGGAAGGTGACCGTCAACGGCGAGGAAGTACCGTATTCGAGGTATGCTGAATATAGAAAAGGCGGCCCGGATGCCGTCTGGGGATATGACGGCTATGATTTTCAGGTGAAGATACATCTTCCGGCAGCTTCTGCGGACAAGGAGCTGGAAATTGTATGTGTCTTTGATGCAGATACCGTGAATACGGTGACGCAGGGACAGAAAGGCCTTGTGAAGCGTATCATGGCTCTGACTCCTGAGGCAAAGCTGAAGTTTGCCGAGCTTGAAATAAAGAATTTCCAGCTGCCTTCCGAGTTCATGAACATAGCCCAGTGCGGAAGCTATGTCAATGAGGACCCGTACAATGCAGGCAGGTATCTGGAGATGCTTGACGTCGATAAGATGATCGGGAATATGGAAAGCTGGGAGAATCTTTCTCCTGACTTCAAGGCCAAAGCCGCCGCCCAGACCGTATTTGAAAGACAGTAGGTCCTGAACGTCATCCTGAGCCTCCGAAGGAGGCGTGAGAATCTGAGAAAACATAAATAAAATAAAAAAATATGAAAAGAATTCTATCAATCTTCACACTGCTTGTCAGTGCTTCCGTAATCCTGAATGCCAAGGTCGAGCTTCCTCCGGTCTTTGCAGACAACATGGTTCTCCAGCAGCAGACCGACGCTGCCCTCTGGGGCAAGGCCGAACCGGATGCCAAGGTGGTCATCACCACCACATGGGCAAAGGATAAGGTGACCGTCACGGCTGATGCTGACGGAAAATGGTTCGCACGCGTGGCCACACCGGCTGCTGGCGGTCCTTATGAAATCACATTCAATGACGGTGACAAGGTCACTCTGAAGAATGTGCTTATCGGTGAAGTCTGGATATGTTCAGGCCAGTCGAACATGCAGCAGCAGATGAAGGGCTACAAAGGCCAGCCGACCGACGGCTCTGCGGAATGCATAATCACGGCCAAGCCTTCTGTGCCGATAAGGTCATGCAACTTCAAGAGGACAAGGACGCTCGAACTTCAGGATACCTGCGCGGCCACATGGTACGAGCACACTCCCGAGGGCGTTTCCGAAGCAAGCGCCGTGGCATATTTCTTTGCCAAGAGGCTCCATGAGGTGCTTGGCGTCCCTGTGGGCGTAATCAATGTGTCTTGGGGCGGCACCCCTATCGAGGCATGGATGAGCAAGGAACTGCTCGACAAGGAATTCCCGGGCGAATTCGACATGAAGCCTTATGAGACCGGCGTATGGCCGGAGAAGAACCCTCACAAGGTTCCGGGATGTCTTTACAACGGCATGCTCGGCACTCTGGATCCGTATACAGCAAAGGGCTTCCTGTGGTATCAGGGCTGCGACAACCGCAGACGCTTCGAGCAGTACAAGAAGCTCCAGCCTGCTTTTGTGGAGATGCTGCGCGAGGAGTGGGGCAATGACAGGATGCCGTTCTACTTCACTCAGATTGCTCCTTATAAGTATGACGGTGGTGACAACCGCACGGCCGGTTACATGATGTGGGCTCAGGCTCAGACTCTTGAACTTATCCCTTACAGCGGCATGGCTACGACCCATGATGCAGGAGAGTTCGACTGCATACATCCGGCAAACAAGAAGGATGTTGCGGACAGGCTCGCATATCTCGCCCTCGCGAACGATTACGGTGTGAAGGGTTTCGATGCGAAGGCTCCTGTTCCTGCTTCATTCGAGTTCAGGGACGGCAAGGCATATGTGCATTTCGACTGCGGCACCATGGGACTCAGCCCTATAAACATGGAGCTTGAGGGCTTTGAGGTGGCAGGCGAGGACAAGGTGTTCCATCCTGCAAAGGCAATGGTAAGGAAAGACTGCAAGAGCATAAGGGTATACAGCCCTGAGGTTGCAGACCCGGTAGCTGTTCGTTATGGCATGAAGAACTGGTCTGAGGCCACCCTTTACAACTGTTTCGGCATACCTGCTTCACCTTTCCGCTCCGACAACTGGGAATAGACTGACGCTTATGAAAAGATATGTTTTGATTCTGCTGGCTGCCCTTTCGCTTCCTGCGCACGCCCAGTATACGGTTACGCAGGAGCACAAGGATAGGGCCGCGGAGATCGTTTCCCAAATGACCTTGGAGGAAAAGATCGCTTATATAGGAGGTTATGAAGACTGGTACGTCCGTCCTGTGGAAAGGCTCGGATTGCCGGCTGTACGTATGGCCGACGGTCCTCAGGGAGTGAGGAACAACACAATGAGCACCCTGTATCCGAGCGGCGTCGCTGCTGCGGCCACATGGGACAGAAGCCTTCTCAGACAGTTGGGAGTGGCTCTTGGATATGATTCAAGGGCGAGGGGAGTCCATATCCTTCTCGGCCCTGGCGTGAACATCTGCCGGTTGCCTCTTTGCGGAAGAAACTTCGAGTACTTCGGTGAAGACCCCTATCTTGCGGGAGAGGTTGCCGCAGAATATATAAAGGGCGTCCAGAGCCAGGGCGTGATGGCTTCGATAAAGCATTTTGCCGGAAACAATCAGGAATACAGCCGTCACACAGTGTCGTCGGACATTGATGAAAGAACTCTGCATGAGATATATTTCCCTGCATTCGAAAAGGCTGTGAAGGAGGCGGAAGTCGCTACCGTGATGACGTCCTACAACCTTCTCAACAGCGTGCATGCGTCTGAAAGCAGGTATCTCAATTATGACGTGCTGCGTGACATGTGGGGCTTCGACGGTTTCGTGATGTCCGACTGGACTTCATGCTACTCTCCTTTGAACGTGGCCACGTGGGGTGTCGACATAGAAATGCCTGATCCTCAGTGCATGAAGCCGGAAGTCATCCGTCAGATGATTCTTGACGGCACTCTGGACGAAAGGTACATAGACAGGAAATGCCGCCATATCATTCAGACGATTCTTGCATTTGAATTCGACAAGAGGCCTCAGCTTGACAGCAGCCTTCCTGAAAACAATCCTTACTGCGACAGCGTTGCGCTTGAACTTGCACGCTCGGCAATCGTGATGCTCAGGAACGAAGACGGCTTCCTGCCTGTGTCAAAAGGCCGATTTGTGGTCTGTGGCCCTAATTCTGACAAGGTCGTTACTGGAGGCGGAAGCGGATTCGTCACCCCTCTGATCGCCTCTTCGGTTGCGGAAGGGATGCAGCAGGCCGGCAGACGCGTGAAGACGACGCTGGTAGGGCAGAACGTGCTTGAGAAGCTCGACGGAATGTTTACGGACGACAGCTTTACCGAAATGGGTGTAAAGGTGGAAATCTATCCCAATACATCTCTGGAAGGCACTCCTTCGAAGACGTACGTCAGCGACAGGGTATATTTGAGCACCACTGCCGCTGAAGCTCATGAAGATCTGGATGCAACCGACATGTCTTCGCGTCACACCTTCTGTTACAAGGCCGCTGAAGATGCCCGGGTGCTGATCAGACTTGAAGGAAATGACGGTCACAGGATGTATGTGAACGGAGAACTTCTCTGTGACGAATGGGAAGGCAGGGAGAGCTGGCAGAAATCGGAACTGTTTTATGAATTCAGAAAGGGTGAGACATACAGATTCGTGGTCGAGCAGTTCAACGGACAGGGAAGGATAGGTCTGGATCTTAAGTTCGAATTTGAGTCCTTCGCGGATTCTGCCGACCTCAAGGCGGTCAAGGAAGCGGATTGTGTCATCGTATGTCTGGGATTCGACAGCAAGACCGAACGTGAGGATGCGGACAGGACATTCGAGCTGCCTGTCGGACAGGAGGAATATCTGAGGAATGTGCTGAGGTACAATGAAAATGTAGTGGTAGTACTCAACGGAGGCGGCGCCATCAGCATCGGCTCATGGGCGGATGACGTGAAGGCAGTCCTGATGGCATGGTATCCGGGACAGCAGGGCGGTGTCGCCGTATCTGAAATCATTACGGGAAAGGTGAATCCGTCGGGACATCTTCCTGTGACGATTGCAGAATCCATAGAAGACTATCCTACTTTTGAAAACTATTACGAGAATGTTCCGCGCACACGTGCAAGATACAATCCTTATTCACGTGTAGAATATAAGGAAGGTCTTTATGTAGGCTATCGCGGTTTTGAGAAGAACGGTATCGGACCTTTGTATCCGTTCGGTTACGGACTGAGCTACACGACCTTCGGCTATTCCGATATTGAGGTTGAGAAAGACGGAGAAGGATATGTCGTATCCTTTATACTGAAGAATACGGGAAAGGTCGCCGGAGCGGAAGTCGCTCAGGTGTATGTGTCTGACAATGAGTCATACCTGCATCGTCCTTTGAAGGAACTCAAAGGCTTTGAGAAGGTATATCTCAAGCCGGGCGAATCCAGAAAGGTCAGCATCAGGCTTGATGACGAGGCCTTCAGGTTCTACGATCCGTATCTGCATAAGTTCGTCGTTGAGCCGGGTGTGTTCACCATCCGCGTAGGCTCATCTTCAGCCGACATCCGCCTCGTATCTGAAATCACGGTGGAACTGTAACAGGTAGTGGAATGCCGGCTGTTGCCTAACATTTTTGTTGCATATGAATCTTCGGAATGTTATCTTTGCACGAGATATGAACTGAATGCAATGGAAAATCCTTTTGTATACGACAGATATGTGACCGGCAAGAACTTCGTCGGCAGAAAGGCAGACTGCAACATCCTCGCGAACCTGCTTGAGGCGGGGGAGCATGTCTCCATCTATGAACCTCCGAAGTCAGGCAAGACGTCTGTGATACAGCAGACCCTCTACAATATGAGGGCGGCCGGTAAGCTGTTTGCGGTCGCAAGCGTGAACCTCTTCAACGTCAGGACGGTGGAGCAGTTCCTCATAAAGTTCGGTACATCGGTGATAAAGCCCCTGTATTCGACGCCATATGAGTATTCCGACGTCATCTCGAAGTATCTCGACGGCACCCATTTCGTCTTCGATGCGGCACGTTTCGCCAGTTGTGACGAGGTGATATCGATGAGTTGGGAACCTGATGCCGAGGATATGGTCAGGATGCTCCAGCTTCCGGGAAGGATAGCGGCTGACAGGGGCATGCCTTATTATGTCGTGATAGAGGACTTCCAGAATCTGATGTTCTCTGACGATTATGAAGATGTCTTCAAGGCTTTTGAGACGGTACTGCCGCTGAAGGACAGGAACGGGGCTGCATTCGTGATCTCAGGTTCGCAGGTGAATGCGATGAAGTTCATCTTCGAGGAGAAGAAATGTTTCCATCGCATGGTGGAGCATCTTCAGTTGCGTCCGGTCGAGGACAGGGAGATTATCGAACATGTGGTAAGAGGGTATCTGTCTTCGGGCAAGGTCATCGACCGTGAACTCGTCCTGGGCTCCTGCAAGCTCTTCCGCAACGACCTCTGGTACATTAACCATTTCAATGCGATCTGCGACACCATGACGAGGGGGTATCTGAACGAAAGCATCCTTATGGAGGCCCTCAAGACGATAATTTCCATCAACGAGCCTCGTTTTCTGGCAGTGGTGAACGACCTGACGGATTTCCAGCTGAGCCTTATGAGGGCTGTCCTCGATGGGGTCGTGAAATTCAGCGCATCCGATGTAATAGAGAAATACAGACTCAATTCGTCTGCCAATGTCCGCAGAGTAAAGGATGCCCTGAAGAAGAAGGAGGTCATCACGTTCAACGAGAAGGATGAACCTGTGATTCTTGACCCGCTCTTTGAATATTGGATAAGCAAACATTATTTTGAAAGACCATGAGTAAAAGGAAGATAACGGTTTTGACCGGTGCAGGTGTCAGCGCGGAAAGCGGCATAAGCACATTCAGGGACAGCGACGGGCTGTGGGAGAACCACAATGTGGAGGACGTGGCTTCGATTGAGGGCTGGCATCGCGACAAGGCCCTTGTCCTGGACTTCTATAACGAACGTCGCGCACAGCTTCCGGGAGTGCGTCCGAATGCTGCGCATCTTGCCATAGCGGAACTGGAGAAGGATTTCAATGTGACCGTGGTGACACAGAATGTGGACAATCTTCATGAGAGGGCCGGCAGCACGAGGATAATCCATCTGCACGGCGAACTGACAAAGGTGCGCCCGGAGAACTGCTGCAACGAGATGGACGGCTTTTCGGAGGAGACCGTGTTCGACATCGGGTCGGATGCGATACATGTGGGAGATCTCGCTCCGAACGGGGCGCAGCTCAGACCGCACATCGTGTGGTTCGGCGAGGCGGTGCCTAAGATCGAGGCCGCTATCGAGGCCGTCGAGGCTGCGGACATCCTGCTCATCGTGGGCACGTCGCTTCAGGTGTATCCGGCGGCAGGCCTTTACAGATATGCAGGAATGGACACACCTATATATATTATAGATCCGAAGGACGTCCCTGTACGGGACAGCCGCATCACCCACATCAAGGACGTGGCTACCAAGGGAATGGAGACATTCAAAAATATGATAAATTCAAAATCATAGGCTTGGAAATTAAAAATTTATGTCTATCTTTGCAGCCCTATAATGAAAAGGAGGTGATTTAGACATGATTATAGTTCCGGTAAAGGATGGCGAAAGCATCGAGAAGGCTCTCAAGAAGTTCAAGAGAAAATTCGAAAAGACAGGTGCAATCCGTGAGCTCCGCGCAAGGAAGACTTTCGTAAAGCCGTCAGTAAAGAAGAGGATGCAGATGCAGAAGGCCATCTACGTCCAGCAGATGCAGCTCCAGGACGAGCAGTAATTCTGACAAGAAGATAATATGCAGATTGTCAAGCCGTTATAAAGAGCTGCAAAGGCAGCCGCTTGCAGTCTAAAACTTTTAATATTTTAAGTTTTTATGTACGCAATCGTAGACATTGCAGGCCAGCAGTTCAAGGTAGAGGCTGGTATGGAAATCTTCGTAAACCGCCTCGCGGCTGAGAAGGGTGCTGCTGTCGAGTTCGACAAGGTTCTCCTTATCGACGCAGAGGGAGCAGTAAAGGTCGGTGCACCGTATGTTGAGGGTGCAAAGGTGACAGCTACAGTTCTTGATGACACATGCAAGGGCAAGAAGGTCCTCGTGTTCAAGAAGAAGCGTCGCAAGGGCTACCAGAAGCTCAACGGACACCGTCAGTATCTTACAAAACTTCAGATCAATACGATCGCTTAATCAATTGAGGAGGAATAATTATGGCACATAAAAAAGGCGTCGGTAGTTCCAAGAACGGTCGTGAGTCACACAGCAAACGACTCGGTATCAAGAAATTCGGTGATCAGGCTGTAAAGGCTGGCAACATCCTCGTTCGTCAGAGAGGTACAGTCCACAACCCAGGTCTGAACGTAGGTATGGGTAAGGATCACACTCTTTACGCTCTTATTGACGGTAAGGTAAGCTTCCGCAAGAAGGCAGACAACAAATCTTACGTCTCGGTACTCCCATTTGAGAACTAAGACTCGGGATTTTATGAAGATAGACAGAGGACTGTACACCCGAGCGGGTTACGGTCCTCTTTTACATTAAACAAATACATTATGCTGACATTGAAATTACTCCGTGAGGATCCGGAGTTTGTCATATCAAAGCTCGCGGTCAAGAACTTTGATGCAAGGGAGACCGTTGAGAAGATCAACAGTCTCGACCAGAAAAGAAGGGCTCTCCAGACAGAGCTGGATGCGTGCCTGGCTGAACAGAAGAAGAAGGCGGCCCAGATCGGCGGCCTCATGAAGGCCGGACAGAAGGAGGAGGCTGAGGCTGTGAAGGAGGAAGTGGCTGCACTCAAGGCCCGTTCCGCAGAAATCGAGGCAAAGTCCGAGGAAAACAATTCGGAACTCAACTCGCTTATAGTCCTTCTCCCGAACATCCCTTGCGACATGGTTCCTGAGGGAAAGGGTGCAGAGGACAATGTGGTCGTGAAGGTGGGCAACGAGATCCCGGAACTTGGTCCGGATGCCCTTCCGCACTGGGAGCTTGCAAAGAAGTTCGACATCATCGACTTCGACCTCGGTGTGAAGCTTACCGGTGCAGGCTTCCCTGTATATAAAGGCAAGGGCGCAAGGCTCCAGAGGGCTCTGATCAACTATTTCCTTGACATAAATACAAAGGCAGGATATCTCGAAGTCGAGCCGCCTGTAATGGTGAACGAGGCTTCAGGCTTCGGTACAGGCCAGCTTCCGGACAAGGAGGGACAGATGTATCATGCGACTGCAGACAACTTCTATCTCGTTCCGACAGCCGAAGTGCCTGTGACCAACATCTACAGGGACGTGATTCTCGGAAACAACGATTTTCCTGTGAAGATGACTGCATATACCCCTTGCTTCCGTCGTGAGGCTGGTTCGTATGGAAAGGACGTGCGCGGACTCAACCGTCTGCATCAGTTCGACAAGGTGGAGATTGTGCGCATCGAGAAGCCGGAGAATTCGTATGCTGCTTTAGATGAGATGGTCGCACACGTGGAAGGCATCGTGAAATCTCTCGGACTTCCGTACCGTATCCTCCGTCTCTGCGGCGGCGACATGAGCTTTACCTCTGCCATCACATACGATTTCGAGGTGTATTCGGCGGCTCAGGGAAGATGGCTTGAGATTTCGTCGGTATCGAACTTCGAGTCTTATCAGGCGAACCGTCTTAAGCTCCGCTACAAGGATGCTGACGGCAAGACCCAGCTCGCCCATACGCTCAACGGCAGTTCGCTCGCTCTTCCGCGCGTGGTCGCAGCCCTTCTCGAAAACAATCAGAAGGATGGCAGAATAGAGATTCCTGAGGCTCTCCGCCCATATACAGGCTTCGACTGCATTGGCTAAGACGATCATCGGCATAGACCCTGGCACCAATATCCTCGGTTACGGCATCATAAGTGTGGACTCAAAAGGCCCGCACTATGTCGATATGGGCGTCTTCGACCTCCGTAAGATCAAGGATCCCTTCGAAAAGCTCGCCAACATCTTTGCCGGCGTCACTGAACTTCTCGAAGAGCATAAGCCGGACGAACTCGCCGTCGAATCGCCGTTCTACGGAAAGAATGCACAGGTCATCCTCAAGCTCGGACGTGCGCAGGGTGCTGCGCTGACGGCGGCTGTAATGAAAGGCATTCCGGTTGCCGAATATGCCCCGAGAAAGGCAAAGATAGCGATATGCGGCAATGGAGCGGCGGCGAAGGAGCAGGTGTCGCTTATGATTCAGAAGACATTGGAGGTGGAGCTGGATCCGAAATATCTCGATGCAACCGATGCTCTGGCCATAGCCCTCTGTCATCATTACCAGATGTCGAACCCTTTGGCGGCAATAGGAGGAAGATCCGACTGGAAGAAGTTTCTCGAAGCTAATCCGGACAGGATAAAGAAGTGATTTTTCATAAACTTTTTCATCGGGTTTAAACTTTTAGCACCAAAAGATGTCTAAATAATCAGTGAGGCTGGACAGAACGGTTCGGCCTCATTTTGTGGAATTAATTAACGTATTGAAATTTAAACCGTTATCATGACGAACTCCAACATGACAGAAAGGGTAGTGTCTTTCTCTCTCAGGATGATTATGCTTTGCGTGTCGATGCTTGTCGGCTTTTCTGCCTATGCGCAAGGCTCCTACACAGTCAAGCTGAAGCTTGTTGATTCAAAGACTTCCGAGCCGGTAGGCTTTGCGACCACGTCTCTGACCGTAAAGGGCCAGGACAAGGCCTCGAAGTATGTGCTTACGGATGCGGAAGGAAATGCCGAACTGGCGAAGGTCAGGAAGGGCACGTATATCCTGAAGGCCGAGCTTATGGGATACAGGATTCATCAGCAGGAAATCACAGTGGACAAGAACCTCGATCTCGGCCAGATAAAGATGGATGAGGATGTGGAGGTGCTGGATGCTGCAAGCGTATCTGCGGTAGGAAACCCGATTGTGGTGAAGAAGGATACTATCGAGTATTCCGCTTCTTCGTTCAAGACTTCCGAGAACGACATGCTTGAGGAACTGCTCAAGAAGCTTCCTGGCGTTGAAGTGGGTACTGACGGTTCGATAACGGCCAACGGTGAGACTATCAACAAGATCACAATCGACGGAAAGACATTCTTCCTCGACGATCCTCAGCTCGCATCGAAGAACATTCCTGCAAAGATCGTCGAGAAAGTGAAGGTGGTGGAGAAGAAGTCCGAGCAGGCTCAGTTTACCGGAATCGATGATGGAGAAGAGGAGACTATCATTGACCTTTCGCTCAGGCCGGGCATGATGCAGGGCTGGTTCGGAAACGTCATGGGAGGCGGCGGCAAGGATATTCCTGGTGCCGGTTCGGACATGAACGATGCCCGTTATCAGGGTGCGGCAATGGTAGGCCGTTTCACTGAAGACAGTCAGATAAGCGTGATCCTCAATGGGAACAATACCAACAACCGTGGATTCAACGATATGGCCGGCAGCATGATGCAGGGCATGAGAATGGGCGGAATGGGCCGTGGAATGGGCGGCTGGGGAGGCAACAACGGCATCTCGACATCATGGATGGGAGGCGCGAACGGAGCCTTCACACTTCTGGACGGTGATATGGACCTGTCGGGAAACTATCTTTATAATGGTAATAAAAAGTATGTGGAGGAGGAAAGTCTGGAGATGACCGAGATGCAAGATAAAAGTGTACTCATAGAAGATAGAACGGGAACTTCCAATGCTAATACTTGGGGACATCGCGTAGGTGTGCGTCTTGAACACAAGTTTTCAGAAAACACATCGATTCTTTTTGAACCTCAATTCAATTTCGGTGGAGGAGATTATACTGAATATTCTGATTTTTCCACTCTTAAAGAAGTGAGTGAGAAGCGGGATTCAACCAGTAAAGGAAAGACTCTTAATTCAGGAAACAATGACAACTGGACGGCAAGCGGCTTCTTCCTTTTCAGACAGAGGCTCGGGAAACCTGGAAGGACTATATCTGCAAATATACGGTATAGTTTCAGCGAAAACGCAATGAGTGGAAATAATCATTCGATTACGTATGGCATAGATAAAATAAGTGCGGATGACGAAAAGCCTGTTACGGAATGGATATTGGAAACTGCACCGGTGAATCAGAGGTTCAAGCAGAAAAATTTCAGTAAGTCGTTAAGTGGACGTGTCGTTTATACCGAACCCCTTGTGAAGGATTTGTATCTTGAGGCGAATTATGAATATAGCTGGAATGAGAGTGTCTCAAATAAGGAAACATGGAATAGCGGAAGTGATGATCTGGAAAATGGCTTGCCAAAATATAACTATGATGGCGAGACAGTAGATCCGATATATTCAAATAATATCAGGAATCGCTATATTAATCAGAGAGCGGGTCTGAACCTTAGTTATCAAAAGGAAAAGCTACGTGCGCAGCTCGGTGTCTCGCTTAATCCGACTGATACGTATAATGAGACAGATGGCGAGATATATGATACTGCTGTAGTTAATTGGTCTCCTCAGGCAATGTTTATGTACGAGTTCAATGATAATACGAGCATAAGGATGTTCTATTTCGGGCGTTCTTCTCAGCCTTCTACCTCGCAGCTTATGCCTGTTCCTGATAATACCGACCCTCTGAACATATCATTCGGTAATCCATACCTTTCTCCGTATTTTAATCATAATATTCGAGGAATGTTCGGATACACTAACAAGAAGACGTTCACATCTGTTCATGGCAGATTCGGTGCCGGGTATGTGAAGGATGGAATCACGAGCGCTATATGGTATGGTGAAGATGGCAAAAAACCGCAGTATTCTATTCCGGTGAATGGGCCGGGTAGCGGAAATATAGATGCTCGTATAATGATAAATTCTCCTTTAGGTAAATCGAATTTTTCGATTTTCTCCATGACCTATGCGCGCTATTCTCAATCTACCGCATATATTGGCAAAGGCAATCTTGATACAGAGAAGTATTATGATGCGGAAAAAGCGAATTTTGACTATGACCTTTTCCATTCTGATTTTCCTACTCTGGCAGCTTTGGAAAAAGAATTTCTTGCGAATCGTACTCAGACCGTGAACTTTACCCAAAGATTACGCTTGACTTTCAGAAATGATTTCGTGGAACTGAATCTCGGAGGACGTACGAGGATGAACAAGTCATGGTACACGATGAACGACAGAGAACTGGCTGCTACATGGAACAATCAGGTGGACGCTTCAATGAATTGGACGATACCGGGAGGATTCGGACTTGTCGCTGATGTGGACTACAACTGGTATAACGGCTATTCGATTCCGCAGGAGGACGAGGTTATTCTCAATGCCGAGATAACGAAGCTCCTCTTCAAGGACAAGTTCACCCTCGCCCTCAAGGCGTATGATATTCTCGGCCAGTCGAAGAATATATCTATATCAGACACTGCTAACGAACGTTTAGAGACACGCAACAACACACTCGGCCGTTACATCATACTCTCCCTGACCTACCGCTTCGGTACGTTCGACGGCAATTCCGGCCCGCGCCGAGGCCCGATGGGCCCACCTCCAGGAAGGTAATGCCATGTCAGCCGTCTTATGCTGCGGTGCAGAAAGAAAATCAGATTCTTTCCGCACCGCAGTGTTTTTCTGCCCCAGAAAAGGAAAATAATGTTTACCTTTGTGCGATGACCGAAAGTGTTTGTGTGACATTTATATATATGAACAGACTGAAAATCCTTTTGTTGCAGTGTGCCCTGCTGCTGTCTGCCGCTCTTTCCGCACGGGAGATTCCTGTGGAGGAGGCCAGACGTACGGCGGAGGACTTCTTCTCTTCGTCCGTGCCTGTGAAGGGTGTCGCTGTGGATCTGAAACTTGTATGGGATGGCTCGGAGACTGCCACTAAAGCCTCCTCTGTGCCTTCCCTGTATGTGTTTGACAATACAGCCGGCCCCGGATTCGTCGTCGTCGCCGGTGAGGATTCCGCCCGTCCGGTACTGGGCTATTCGTTCGACTCTGACTTCTGCGCGACGGACATGCCTGAAAATCTGCAAGGCTGGCTGGAAGGAATGTCTTCCGATATCCTTGCGGCCAGAAGCGCAGGGACAAAGGGCACGTCGTCGGAGGCGGATGTGGGAGAGGTGGTCGTGCTGCATGAGACCGCATTGTGGGGGCAGGATGCTCCATACAATGACCAGTGCCCTGTCTATGGCGGAAGGACGTCGGTGACCGGTTGCGGGCCCACAGCCATGGCGATAGTCATGAGGTACAGAAGATGGCCGGATGCCGGAACAGGAACCACGCCGTCCTATGTGACGGAAAGTCTGGGAATGACGGTGCCGGCAAGAACCCTCGGAAACGCATACGACTGGGACAACATGCCGCTTACGGATGGTTCTGCATCGTCCTGGACTTCGGCCCAGAAGAATGCCGTCGCTGCTCTTATGGCTGACATCGGTGCTGCGGCTCAGGCGGATTATTCGCCGGATGAGACGGGAATATACAACAACAGTGTCGTTCCTGCGCTGGCAGCGTTCATGAAATACGACAAGAGTGCCGTCATGGCCATAAGGAGTTACTATACCGACGAGGAATGGTACTCCATGATGCATGATGAACTTGCGGGCGGACCGGTGATGTATACCGGTCAGGCATCGGCTGGCGGCCATATGTTCGTGCTCGACGGTTATACAGATAAGGAATATTACCATGTGAACTGGGGTTGGAACGGTATCAGCAACGGCTATTTCTCATTGTCCGCGATGAATCCGTATGAACAGGGCACCGGTTCTTATGAAGGTGGATATAATGCCGGTCAATCTGCGGTGCTGGGTCTCAAGAAGGATGAGGGAGGAGCTGCATCAAGTCAGATTGTCTTCTATGCGACGGTATATCAGGGCTGCATTCTGGACGGCCTTCATGTGACGCAGTCGGATCCTGTCACCGGTCTTCCTGTACAGATGAATCTGGGCGCGTTCTGGAATGTGGGCGCAGAAACATATGGCGGTGAGTTCAGGCTGTGTGTCTTCAATGTGAAAGACGAACTTGTGCGGGTGGTGTGGAATGAGCCCATGAAAGAACTGCCACCATATTCCTATACATGGTGGGAGGGGTGCCCGATAGATGTCGGCAACGTCGTGCCCGGAGATTATCTGATGGCTCAGTTCTACGACGAGGCGACAGGACGATGGGAGAAGGTGCGTGCAAGTTCTGATTATGGGGGAGTCGACTGCATCACTCTCGTCGATTCCCAGACCATAGACGAATCAACGACCTTCGGATATTCCAATGAAACGGGAATGATAAGGCTTACTGTAAAGTCGGGAGTTACTCCGGTTCTGTACGACCCAGCCGGTGCCGAAGTCCAGGATGGGATGATCATGGACGGCAATGAGATTCTTATTGACACGTCAAGGATGGAGCCGGGTCGTTACCGTCTTGTGCTGAAGAAGACCCTGGAGGCCAGGGAACTGTATTTTGTCATATAGCAGGAGGTGAATATGAAAGGATATATCAGATATGCGGCAGCTCTTCTGGCGCTTGTCCTTGCAACGGGGTGTATAGCGGAGATGATTGTCAGCCCTATGGCCTTTGTGCCGGAGGAAGACGGCGTTCTGGAGTTCGGCAGCTGGGGAGGCTATGCTGAGGTCTCCTTTACGGGAGGCGGCTCATGGACGGCCTCGGCTGAAAAGAGCTGGTGCACTGTGACTCCGGCTAAAGGAAGGTCGGACGGTACGGTCGTGGTTGCCGTGATGCCATCGCTTGAATACGATGCCAGGGAATGTCAGGTGACGATAACGGATGGCAGATACACCCTCACGGTGGATGTCCGTCAGGAACGCAAGGCAACGCTTGGAGCAGCTCAGGCGGACTATGTCGTGCCTGCAGAGGGCGGTACCGTCGAGGTGAAGGCCCTGCACAATGTCGGATACGATGTCACCGTCTGCTGTGACGGAGGCTGGGTTTCTGAGACGACTTCAAAAGGTCTTACGAAGACGATACATACTTTTAAAGTCCTGCCTAACGAAGGATATGACGACAGGGAGGCTGCCATTGTCTTCCACAATGCCTCGGAGTATCTGTCGGATACTGTAACGGTGCTGCAGCTCAAGCGTAATGCGATAGTGGCCGCCGATCAGTCATATGTCCTTGAGGCTCAGGAAGGTCGCCTTGAATTCGTCGTAGCCTCGAATGTGGACTTCGCCGTCACGGTCAAGGATTCATGGATACGTCAGGAAACGGATACAAAAGGTCTTGTCGAAAGCCGTCTCGCATTCCTGTACGACGCCAATCCCGCTTTTGAAGACCGCACGACGGAAATCGTCCTGTCCTATAAGGATATCAGCCAGACGATTGCAGTCACGCAGAAAGGAAATATGAAGGAATACCGTCTTGCGGTTCTTTATACGGGAAGCCTCTTTACTCTTCCGTCCGTCAATGGCGGCTATCTGTCCGGAAGCATATATTGGGGAGACGGCACATCTTCCGGATTTGCCGACGAAATAGCGTCCCATGAATACAGCACTGCCGGAGAATACCGTGTGGAGTATGTCCTGACAGGTTCCGACGACCCAGTGACTGTGGAATTCAGCACCATATCCGGCATCACGGAAATAGACCTTTCAGGATTATAATACCGAGACACGTACCAACCAGCATATCAATGCTTTATAGAATATCGCCTGCTCCATCTGACGCAGGCGATTTCTTGTAACGACTTGGCTGTTAGGGCTTTTACTGTATCGGGTATTACGGAAATCTAATTTTTCGGGACTATTGAATGCCGGCCTTCGCAATTATACTCTAAACAGACAGCCCGGTCAAAAAACTGACCGGGCTGTCTTGGAATAGTCGCTTAAAGTGCTTATTTTGAGACCTTTATTGTAGCCTGTGCCGGAACAATGCGTATCTGATTATCAATTGATTGTGCGGTCGCTCTAAACAATTTTGCCTACATTGTTTAGAGTCGGTTTAGAGTATATGTATTCCCTAAACTTTCCTACGGGTTAATTTCGTGGTATGGGTCGAAGAACAGAGGGAATATCATCCCGTTTTTGCCGAGCATGAAATATATTCGCGGTGATCTTCTGTCGCAACTCCTGTCGGCACCCTCGTTATCTGTATATAGCGCGAAGTGATATATCATCGGCTCGCTGTCAGGAGTAACACATCCCGGACTTAATTTTTCAAGAAGTCTTTTGAGGTTCCCTTTGGCTGCCGATCTGTGGAAATGCAGGGAGTGTTCACTTTCTTCAATTATGTCGTTAATGGATTGACAAGAGATGTTCTTGAACACCTCAAAGTACCTCTGAGTGTCTTTGTGCGTAAATGCCTGCCTGAAATGATAGTCTGTTTCGTCGAGGTCTATCATTTCGTAGGATATTACTATAGGGACGTCGTGAGCAAGCCTTGAATCTTCAAAAGTAAGTTTCTCATCCAGTCCTGTCAATGGGTGTATGTCCCAGAAATCTTCTGCTGAAAGGAATGACATAACTACGATTTCTTAGACCTGTTCCTATCGTGACGTTCCTTGTAGTATTCGTGCATCGTGTCAAGCGATATTTCCTTTTCTGACCTGTCGTAAGGCATAAGTCCCTCCCTTGCTTCACACCATGGAAGTTCTGAGTGAGTTGTCAGAATCAACTGATTCTGCGTCTTTGTTCCGTATATCTGGATTACGGAGTCGGCAAGCCCGATCTGCTCCGCTGATAGATTCAGTTCGGTAGCAAGTGTCTTTATTGTTCCGTTGATGTCAGAATCGCGAACGAGCCCGAAATGTTCTTCCTTCAAGTGGTCGCATATTCCTGCCACCTTATTCTTGTATTCATGAAAGATAGCCGGATATACTGGACCATTCACCCAGGCTTGAGGTGCTGAGTTAAAGAGTTGATTGTCTCTTCCAAAGAACACCATGTGCCATGCCTGCTGATAATACAGCAGTTTCTGCAATTTCAGAGGACTTACGGAAATGCCCTTTGAAATCATAGACAATCCCATGTATTGGGTGAATTTATGAATGTCAACGAGGTTCATGTGGTATAATCGGTTATGGGTTCTGGGCAAAGGTACAAAAATAATGCAGAATGGCTACTGATTGTAACAAAAAATTGTTAAGTACCTTAACACTCAAATGACCTGTAATCAAAAACAAAGCGGCCTTTTCTCGGGGCTGCTTTTCTGCGTTTCCTCAATCTACTTCATTGGGGAAGCGATCGCAAATATAAATGTACTCACTATCCATAGTACATTAAGTGCAAACCTCATAATGCCCTTCTTGTTGATTAGCCTTTTGATGCCTATGATAATTCCGCATACAAGTATGATGACGGTCAAATTTGCAACCCACACACCCAGAATCGCACCGAGTCCTGCGCAATTCGCTGAGACTGCCTGTATATAGGAGCATATCATGGTGAGGACGCCCCATACACAAAACTCTACGGCTTGCAGTTTGTTCTTGTACTCTTTGTGTGAGTTTAATAAATTAAGCCAGACATTAAGCGCGATTGCTATTATGCCTAAGGCTGCTATTACTTTTAGTATCATTGGATGGAGAGTTTATTGGTCGTTATTCTGTTCTTAAACATCATGGACTTGTGCGTATAACTTCTGTCGGAGCAATCCATTCTTTTTTCCACTTGTCAAACATTACTACTGTATCTGCTCCAGTACTGCAATATCTACCGTTGAGTGCGAATAGATACGCTACAATCATCGCAAGTACGAATAGCAAAAGTTTTATCACTTGTGATGTTGAAATGTGTGTATGGGGCTTATTGTGGCTCATATATAAGTAATCGTTATCTCGTACTCTAATCTACAAGGACAAGAGTGTTTATGGTCACTTGCTTCATTCCCATTACATAGCATTGTGCCATTCTTCTTCGCTTCATTATGGGCAATCATTAATGAAACCTCGCTGTATAAATCAAATTCCCTTTCAGTGCAATCATTATTTAAACATGAGATAATAAATTCGCTAACGAAAGAGGGTTGGTAATTCGCTACTATTATATTTTCATCTTCTTGCTTCCCCATAGCACTAATGTAAGTACGCTTATATGCTATGGCTATTTTAGAAACATTTGGGAACAGTTCGCTAATTCGATACCTTCTGCACATGTCACTCTATCCCCTTAACCATTGATACCAATTTGTTCATTACGTCATCCCGTTGCTGATAGTTTTCCACAAGAGATTTGCACAGTTCTATCAATTCTCGATTATCATCTACGATAGGCATACTCGCAGGCATTTGTGTGTCTGTATTATTTGCAAGTGCCTTTACCTCGTCATCGAAGAACTGACGTATGTCAACTCTTAACTTCAAGGCTATCTGTTCCAAATCTGCCGCTTGAATTTTATTGTTATTCACGCAGCGGTGTAAGTTAGCCTCGCTCATACCAATATCGGAGGCTAATTGTCTCATCCCTCCGGCTCTTTTTTCACACAAACTCCTAATTAGACCTAAATGCATAATTATCAATATATTATAACTTATTGACTAAAATAAAATACAGACTTGTGTGAAATTTATGTCCAAAATTTGCGCATATCTGTATTATTTTATGGTTTTGCAATCTAAAGTTAAATAAATAATTCGATAGATTATGAATGACAGAGCAAAAAACACGGTTCCCAAACCGATTTTAGCACAACTTCGAGAAATGGAAGTTGGCGATATTCTTGTCTCCCCTGCTGAGAAAAGAGGCTCAGTAAAGGCGATGTGCAGTGAATATGGCTTTGAATGGAATAAGGTCTTTTCTACCTCTGTCAACCGCCAAGAAAGAACTATCAGTTTATAAAGTGTGCTTCCTCTCCTTTGCCAATAATCTGTGTTCCTATATGTCACTGCCAATTTTTTCACGCCCTTATTATCTGTGCCCTCTGAATGTCGTATATTGCTGTCTCTTCTCTAAACTCCGCTCTACACGGTATTTTATCAGGTTTATGTGTTTTTCCGAAATTTCCGTCAATTCTGCACGAAAACTGTGTCAGAATGAACGCAAAAGAAAAGGCGGTAAAGCCCTGATTCGTAGAACTTTACTGCCTAATCTATTGATATGTAATTTCTTACCTTTCATTTTTTAGTCGCGCCTGTGCCGCAGCGAGGCGTGCGATCGGAACACGGAATGGCGAGCATGATACGTAGTTGAGCCCGATCTTGTAGCAGAACTCAACTGATGCAGGATCGCCGCCGTGCTCACCGCAGATACCGCACTTGAGGCCTTCGCGTGTCTCGCGGCCTTCGCGTACAGCATAGTTCACGAGCTTGCCGACAGACTTCTGGTCGAGAGTCTTGAATGGATCGGCGTCGAGAATCTTGTTGCCGAGGTAGTCGCCCATGAAGGTTCCTACGTCATCGCGTGAGAAGCCGAATGTCATCTGAGTGAGGTCGTTGGTTCCGAATGAGAAGAACTCGGCGGTACGTGCCATGCGGTCAGCTGTGAGGGCGGCACGAGGAATCTCGATCATAGTACCGAACTTGTAGTCGACTGCGAAGCCGAACTGTGCCTCTACCTCTGCCTTGATCTTCTCGCAGATTGCCTTCTGGAAGCGGAGCTCGCGCTCTGAAATGGTTACAGGAACCATGATTTCAGGCATTGGGTTGAATCCTTCCTTCTTGAGCTCTGCAGCGGCAGTGAAGATAGCACGGAACTGTGTCTCTGAAATCATCGGGTAAGTGATGTGGAGACGTACTCCGCGGTGTCCCATCATAGGGTTTACCTCGTGGAGTGACTCGCCACGCTTCTCTATTTCACCTACAGAGATATGAAGTTCCTCTGCAAGCTCCTCCTTCTTCACCTCTGTCTGAGGAACGAACTCGTGGAGAGGCGGGTCGAGGAGACGGAATGTTACAGGCTTGGCGTCCATCACCTTCATAGTACCCTTGACAGCGGCCTTGATGTATGGCTCGAGCTCTGCAAGAGCAGCCTTACGCTCGTCGTCGGTCTTTGCGAGAATCATCTTGCGGAGCTTTGAAAGCGGAGTCTCTGCGTTCTGACCGTAGAACATGTGTTCGATACGGAAGAGGCCGATACCCTCAGCGCCGAAGCTGATTGCGCGTGCTGCATCCTCCGGAGTATCTGCATTTGTGCGTACACCGAGCGTGCGGAACTTGTCTACGATTTCCATGAACTTCACGAAACGTGGGTTGTCTGAAGCGTCCATGGTCTCGATGGCTACGTCATATACAAAACCCTTTGCACCGTTGAGTGAAAGGACGTCACCTTCATGATATACCTTGTCCGAACCCTTGAACTTGAGTGTCTTGTTCTCGAGGTCGATACGCATTGCCTCGCAGCCTACGATACAGCACTTGCCCCATCCGCGTGCAACGAGAGCGGCGTGTGATGTCATACCTCCGCGCTCGGTGAGGATACCTGCGCAGGCACGCATACCTTCTACATCCTCCGGTGAAGTCTCCTCACGTACGAGGATGGTTGCGATACCCTTTGCATTTGCCTCCATAGCAGCCTCTGATGTGAATGCGATTACACCCACTGCTCCACCTGGAGATGCTGGAAGACCGTTTGCAACAACAGAAGCCTTCTTCTCTGATGCAGGGTCGAGGATCGGATGAAGGATCTCGTCAAGCTGTGCAGGAGCGATGCGGGTAACGGCTGTCTTTTCGTCGATCATGCCTTCCTCGAGCATGTCCATTGCCATGTTGAGGGCTGCAAGACCTGTTCTCTTGCCGATACGGCACTGGAGCATCCAGAGCTTGCCGTCCTGGATTGTGAACTCGATGTCCTGCATGTCGTGGAAGTGGTTCTCGAGGTGGAGACGGATGCCGTCGAGCTCTGCGTATACCTCAGGCATTGCAGTTTCAAGAGACTCGAGGTGCTGGTTGTGAGGGTTCTTTGTCGCCTCATTGAGCGGATTCGGAGTACGGATACCTGCCACAACGTCCTCACCCTGAGCATTGATGAGCCACTCGCCGTAGAACTTGTTGTCACCGTTTGCAGGGTTACGTGAGAATGCAACACCTGTGGCTGATGTAGAACCCATGTTTCCGAATACCATCGACTGTACGTTTACAGCCGTACCCCACTCGTCAGGAATACCCTCGATGCGGCGGTATGCGATGGCGCGCTTTCCGTTCCAAGACTTGAACACACCTCCGATAGATCCCCAGAGCTGAGCCTCTGCAGAATCAGGGAACTCTGTGCCGAGAACCTCCTTCACGCGTACCTTGAACTGGTCGCAGAGGTCCTTGAGCTCCTCTGCAGTGATGTCTGTGTCGGATGCATATCCCTTTGCCTCCTTGAGGTCTGCCATCATTCTGTCAAGCTGCTGGCGGATACCCTGTCCGTCTGCAGGCTCGATGCCCTCGGCCTTCTCCATGACGACGTCTGAGTACATCATGATGAGGCGGCGGTATGCGTCATATACGAAACGTGGGTTGTTTGTCTTTGCGATCATGCCCGGGATAGTCTCAGAGCAGAGACCGATGTTGAGGATTGTGTCCATCATACCAGGCATAGAGCTGCGTGCACCTGAACGGCATGATACGAGAAGCGGATTCTCCTTGTCGCCGAACTTCATGCCCATGATGGCCTCAGTCTTCTTGAGAGCCTCGGCCACTTCTGCCTTGAGGGCGTCGTTGTAGCCGCCACCAAGCTCGTAATACTCTGTACAGCACTCGGTTGTGATGGTGAAACCTGCCGGTACAGGGATGTTGAGCGTACACATCTCTGCGAGGTTCGCACCCTTTCCGCCGAGAAGCTCACGCATTGATCCATTGCCCTCTGCGGTTTTGCCGCCGAAGCAATAGACTCTTTTCTTGTTATCTTCCATAGACTAATAAGTATTTGATTAATAATGAATAAGCCTAAAATTCCGCACGGGCTTCCCCGAAACGGTTTGAAAATTGAAAAATTTTCGGCGCGAATTTAATCATTTTTATTCAGATTCGGGCAAAATTATTCGCATTTGTAGCATTTGTCAGTCCTCTCCTTCCGATGCCTGATTCAGCAGCGATGCGAGGATGCCGCTCACTCCGCTTCCTGTGCTGCCTGTAAGGCGGATGCCCTCGTGTTCCACCGACGTTCTTCCGACCGGATAGTATGCCACGTCCTGAAGGATGAGCTGCGAGTCCACATAGTCGAAATCGTTGTCTCTTATCTGCAGAAGCACACCCGGCACTTCCGAAAAGAGCACCTTCGTACTGTCCTTTTCCTGATACGATGCCATGAGGCCGTTTATGTCCAGGTCCATTCCGCATTCTCCGCACATCCTTTCCGCGGCAGTGGCAAGGCCTCCGTCCGAAACAGCCGCTCCGGCCATGACCAGACCGTCCTCCGCCAGCTCGCGCACGACTTCATAGCAGTCGATGAAATAGTCCGGGTCCTGGATTTCCGGGGCCGTGCCTCCGTTGTGGCCGTTGAGCTGTGCCAGCAGAGAGCCTCCGAGCCTGTATGAACATGTGTCGAAAGGTATGTATATTATCCAGCTGTCCTTTTCCGGCAGCATCCTTTCCGGACAGCAGCGTTCCTCGTTTATCCACGGGTGTCGGCTTTCATATGGCGAGGACTTGAAGAGCGCACCTTCCTCGTGCGTGTCCGTTTCCTCGTCCTGCTCCTTCTCCGGCAGCCATGCGAAGAATCTTGCGCTGCTTTCCTCGTCGTTCTCGATGAAGAGGTAGTCCGACATGCGCACCCCGAGGTCGTAGATGTATTCCCCGGCATTCATCGCGCTGATGTAGAAGGCGGACATGCTTCCGACCGGCCTGCAGTTCCAGTCCCACTGTGCCCAGAGGCGCAGGTCTCCCAGACGGAAGTGGCCTTTGCTCCAGAGGCGTGAAAGAAGCGCCTTGGCGATCTGCAGACGGGTGAAGTGTGCCGGATACAGCATCCTGAACGGGATTTCCCTGTGGACGGCTTCGGAAGTCATCTTGAGATATTCTCCGTTTCTGCCGCTTTCGTGCATGAACGGTGTCACAGGGGGCTCCATGGTCTCGTCCACTATGTCTGCGAATCCGCCCGGGAATCCGTCGTCCTGATACTCCATGCATTCGTCCAGCAGTTCCGCCGGAGCGGCCTCATATGCGGCTCCGTCTATGATGTACTGTGAGTACAATGCTGACTCGTTTTCCTTCATAAAAATGAATCTCTTGGGATAAAGTCTGTAAAAATACGTATTTTTGTGTTTTGAACAAGCGTTTTCGGATATGAATTTTACGGAAGATGAATACGGAAAGATGATAGCGGAGCTGTTTCAGCGCTTCCCGTCATTTCAGAAGTCAGGTGCCGATGCCTGCAAGCCGGGGATTGCCAACATGGAATTCTTTGACCAGCTTGCCGGTCATCCGCACAGGAACTATAGGATAATACATGTCGCAGGCACGAACGGAAAGGGATCCGTGTCCAACATGCTGGCGTCCGTCCTTGCCGCCACCGGCCTCAAGGTCGGCCTCTACACCTCGCCGCACATCCTGGACTTCCGTGAGAGGATGAGGGTGGTTGAGGCGGCGCGTGGTGCTGCGCCCGATGTCATCGCCGAAAGCTCCGCGCCCGACGTCATTGCGAGAAGCGCAGCGCCGTGGCAATCCCAGGTGCAGTACGTCCCGAAGGAATACGTCTGGCGTTTCATCCAGCAGTGGCAGGACACCTTCGACCACTTAGACATGTCCTTCTTCGAAATCACGACCGTCATGGCCTTGAGCTGGTTCGCCGAGCATAAAGTGGATCTTGTGGTGCTGGAGACCGGTCTGGGAGGCCGTCTGGACAGCACGAACATCGTAAGTCCGGAGCTGTGCGTGATCACGAACATCGGGCTCGACCACTGCGACATGCTTGGCGACACGCTTCCTGAAATAGCCTTCGAAAAGGCCGGAATCATAAAGCCGAAAGTGCCTGTCGTGATAGGGGAGAGCCATCCGGAGACGGATCCTGTCTTCGAACGTAAGGTTCTGTATACCAATCTTCCTGAACCGGATTACATGGGAAACAGCCAGGCAATCATGTCCCTTCTTACATTTGCGGACAAGGTAGAGCCGTCCATGTGGAACGAGAGTGAGGAAATCCTTGCGGAGATGGACCTTCAGGGAGTGTACCAGAGGAAGAACCTGCGTACCGTCCTTGCTGCATTGGATGTATTGCGTGATACCGCGTGCACTTCTGCCGGCAAACTGCACGCGGTACCCCAAAATTCAGGGGTATCGCGCGCACTTTCGCAGGAAAACTGCTCGCGATGCATCCGCGACGCCATAATCCAGACGGCTTCACGTATGGATTTCCACGGCCGATGGGAAAAGCTGTCCGATTCGCCGTACACGATCTGCGACATAGGCCACAACGAACACGGGCTCAAATACAATTTCGCCCAGCTTGCACGTATGCAGGCGGATGGCTATAGCCTTATAATGGTATATGGCTCTGTGGCCGACAAAGATGTCGATGCCGTCCTGCACCTGATGCCGGAAGGAGCGCAGTATGTCTTTACGCAGGCTCACGGAAAGAGGGCGCTGGCCGCGGAGAAGATCCGTGAAAGGTATACGGCCCATTGTGAAGAGACAGGCAGGACAGCGGAAAATATCCATTGCTGCGGTACGGTAATAGAAGCGGTAAAGCTTGCGTACAGCCTTGCAGCAGAGCTGGTTGAAACAGGTGCCAGACCTCTCGTCTATATCGGAGGCAGCACATATGTCGTGTCGGAAGCCGTTGCTATGCTGAAAGGGCAGTAAAGTCATACCCCGAAACTGACAACCATTTATGAAACGGATCATCTTCATTTTGGCGGCCCTGTTTTCCGTAGCGGTGCTGTCCTCATCCATCTTCGTGAATCGCAGCAAGGAGGAATGGTCGCTCAAGACCTTGTGGGCGGAATATCAGGAGGTTTCCGAGCAGCAACTTTCCGGATGGTCAGGCGGCTTCTTCCGCCCGCTTTCATATGGCTTTATATCTGTGTCCCCGTATGCATATCGTGAGGTGAAGGATGCCGTACCCTTTATTGGATCGATGTGTTCCCTGAGGAAAGTTCCACGATAGAGGAGGCCTTCTACGTGACGCAGGAAGGCAGATTCGCATCCCCGGCCGCCGAAATCGAATCCCTCTATGCCCCTCACTACCGCGCAAACGATTCCTCCCCGGCCGCATTTGTTGCGGTTAATTGACCACAGATTGCATTGTCGCCCTGCCATCTGTTAAAAAGAACGATTAGTCTGTTAAAACCATTCCGATCAGAGTATGTGAATCTTCTGGCCGGAATTTTTACAATACTTGTAAGAAAGCATAAATTTTGCACACCGATTTTAATAAATATTTTGAAGTTCCAGGAAAAATAGAACTTTGGAAAAAATAGGATCTTATGTTAGACGTTGTTAAAGTTGCTTCTTATATTTCTCGTCGTTACGAACAGACATTCGGTGTCCGTATCGATGAGATGAAGCTTCATAAGCTCTTATATTTTGCTCAGCGAGAATCTCTTATACAGACCGACGAACCATTGTTTGCAACTGCTTTTCAGGCTTGGATAGTTCAGATCAGAAGTCTATATAAATCCGGTAAATTGACCGAACATCTCACTGATTTGGAGATTGCTCCATACCTGCCAATTTTTGACAAGATTTTCGAACAATATGCACCAAAAGATGCGTGGACATCAAGCTCTATCACTCACGGTGAAAAATCGTGGATTAAAGCTCGAGAAGGTGTATTGCCAGATGAAAACAGCAGTGTCTTGATAGACATTGATGATATCAGAAAAGACGCACATCATATAAAACTTCGCAGATATTTCTTAAGCAAATTGCTGCCGGCATAGATTTATTGTGGCTTGTATAACAGAACAGCAACGCGCCATACTGGATGGTTTTTCAATAGAGAGACTGTCTGATTCTGACGAAAACTTACGTCAGGTCAGTGATTTTCAGAATAACCGAAGTGACAGTCTCACAAACAAGATACAATCAGAAGCATTTGAAGAAGATGAGCTAGGTACAGTCGCTTTTTTATGTCATTAAGGATAAAGATGGTAAGATTGTATTCTATTTTTCCCTTAAATGCGGACAGCTTTATGATAAGTTATATGAAAAGGAGCACGTTCATCTGATTCTAGGCCTTCTTGAGTACTTTGATCAGATTGAGCAGGAAGAAACTACCAGCGAATCCGATTTGAGTTTAATCGAAGAAATCAGAGAAAGTGTCCGCTCAAGAAAAGGCATCCTAAAATCTGACCTCAATAAGATTCAGAAAAAGGACAACAAGGCTGTTAAAGATCTTGAGAAAGCCTTTACAGGAAATATGCAGCGTGTCGGACAGACTTTTGCCGGTGTCGAGATAGTTCAGTTCTGTTTAAACGACAAGTACAATGAGGATTTAAAGAGATTGGGGTTTTCCTAGTTTGGGTGCAATCGTATTCTGACATTTTCTGGTTCCAAAAGTTCTTAAAGTCAGGAAATATATAGGTTGCCATTACCTGTTCCTGTTTGCTGCAGACACTTCTGAAGACGAGAGCCTTATCCGATATTATAAGACCTTGAGATTTACTGATGCAGAAGAGCACGGAGCTGTGATTCCATTATATGACTGGACTTGCAGATTTATGTATCAGGAAATCTCATCATTAGAAGACAGAAGCCATCAGGAATCTTAAAGGATGATATCCTATGGTAGTTAAACATAAATATTGCCGGTCAGAGGACGTGAGTATCCTTGAGAACAAACGATCCGTACCCTACATGGTAGCCGATTCATAAATATCACTGCGCCAGATACTTACGCCATATCGCCTGCTCCATCTGCCGCAGGCGATATATGCGAAGGGGTTGATTGTCAATGGTTTGAACGGTGATGTCGCTAATCTGATCTTCCGTTTTCTGTGCGGAGCGTCTTGACGTCATTCTGAGAAGCCGAAAGGCGACGTGAGGATCTTCATTTAGATTGCCACGGCCCTAAGGCCTCGCAATGACGTTTCTCGCAGCGGCCTGCAGCACCTTCAGTGGATAATAATTTAGAAATATTTAAAATTATTTGTAAATTTCCCTGTAAGGTGCTATATTTGTCACAGGACAATCAAAACGATATGATTATGAAAAGATTTATTGCTGTTTTTGCCCTTTCAGTGGCTTTTGTGACCCTTTGCCTTGCAGGTGACAGGCCTGTGACATTCAATCAGCTTCCGGCTGCTGCACAGATGTTTATAAACACGAATTTTCCTGCTGACAAGCTTTCATATGCGACAGTGGACGATGATCTTATCCGTCCGGAGTATAATGTGCTGCTCGTAAGCGGAGTGAGGCTTGAATTTGCCAATGACGGCAGCATGAAGAAAATAGAGGCGAGGAAGACAGGTGTGCCTGTCGAGCTTGTACCTGTTCAGATCAGAGATTACGTGAAGCTGCATTATCCTGATGCGACTTTCGTTGAATACGAAATCGGGCGCAAGACATATGAGGTCCAGCTCTCGAACCGGCTTGACCTCAAGTTCAACAGATATTTCGCTTTGGTGGAAATTGATGACTGATCATTATTTTTTACCTCCTGAAAGTAGATAATTATGAAAAAGTATATATTCATAGCGGCCATGGCCCTTTCACTGCTTGCTTTGGCCTCGTGCGAGAAATATGAGGACGGTCGTCCTTCAAAAGCTGTCAGAAATGAGTTCAAGAGCATGTATCCTGATGCGCGTGACATCGAGTGGGAAGCGGAAGCCGGATATTGGACCGTGTCTTTCGAGACAGGCAAGGCTCCGGATGTGAAGGAGCGCACTGCGTGGTACGATGCCGCTGGAAACTGGATAAGGACTAAGACGGAGATTCCGGTATCTGCATTGCCGCAGGAAATCAAGAACTATATTTCCGGCTCGTCATACGCCGGAGCGACTATTGCGGATGTCGATGCGGATTATTATGAAACCCCGTCCGGCAATTTCTACAGATTGGACATCATTTATGATGGTGTGAAGATGGAAATAGATGTTTCCGAAGACGGTAAAGTCACGGTTGCGGACGTCGGTGTCTTGTAGAAAGCCAAAGAATTGCTAACTTTGTACCTTGTTGCCTTGCGGGGCGGCAAGGTTTTTTCGTTCAGGGAAGATGTTAAAATGTTTTTTATGAAAAGGTTGATTTTTACAGCGGCTTTTGCCGTTTCCTTATCTTGTCTTCCGATGGTGGCCCAGCAGCAGATGGCCGGCCCGGCGGAAGGTGGAATATCAGCAGAAATGCTTGCTGAAATCAGTGCTGGATATAAAGGTGATGCGGCTGACAAAGCCATCAGAAACGCCCTTGCAGTCACTTCCATCGGTACTTTGGCGGTAAATGCAGAAAATGCTGCCATGATCGATACGCATTTTTCCGACAGGGTAAGGACGAAAGGCATCACAGACCAGAAGTCATCCGGAAGATGCTGGCTCTTTACAGGACTGAATGTCCTCAGGGCCAAGATGATTGATAAATACGGCCTTCCCGGCATGGAGTTCTCGCAGAACTATCTGTTCTTTTATGACCAGCTTGAGAAGGCGAACCTTTTCCTTCAGGGCGTAATAGATACGAAGAATCTTCCTTTCGAGGACAGAAAGGTGGACTGGCTGTTCTCGAATCCTCTCAGCGACGGAGGACAGTTCACAGGTGTGTCGGACCTCATAATGAAATACGGCCTTGTGCCTTCGGATGCAATGCCGGAGACCTATCAGGCGAACAACACTTCCCAGATGGCGATGCTTCTGAAGCTCAAGCTCCGTGAGGACGGCCTTGCCCTTCGTGACGCCGCTGCTGCCGGTGCTGCTGACAAAAAGCTGCAGAAGATGAAGGTGTCCTTCCTTTCGGAAATATACCGCATGCTGGCCCTCTGTCTCGGCGAGCCTCCGACAGAATTCGAGTGGACGAGATGTGACAAGGACAATAAGGTTGTCAGCAGGAAGACATATACCCCTAAGTCCTTCTACGAGGAATTCATCGGAGAGGACCTTGAGGACAATTACATCATGATTATGAACGATCCTTGTCGTGAATATGGCAAGGTGTACGAAATCGACTATGACAGACATGTCTATGACGGACACAACTGGCTGTATGTGAACCTTCCTGTCGAGCGTATCAAGGAAATGGCGATAGCTTCCATCAAGGACAATGTGGCGATGTATTTCTCATGCGATGTCGGCAAGTTCTTCAGCCGCAGCAAGGGTGTACTTGATCTTGAAAATTATGATTACGAATCACTTATGGGCGTAACTTTCGGAATGGACAAGAAGCAGAGGGTTCAGACGCACGCCAGCGGCTCTTCGCACGCTATGACCTTGATAGCAGTGGACATATGCCCGGAAACGGGTGCTCCTGTGAAATGGATGGTCGAGAACAGCTGGGGCCTTTCGTCAGGCTATCAGGGCTGCCTCATAATGACTGACGAGTGGTTTGACGAATACATGTTCCGCCTTGTGGTGGAGAAGAAGTATGTCCCTGCTGACGTTCTCGAGATGCTGAACCAGACTCCTGTCAGCCTCCCAGCATGGGATCCTATGTTCGCACCGGAACAGTAGCCCGTACCTTGAAGTATAACTTAACTTTCGCATTTGCGAAAGACCTTATATTTCGACCATGGTCGAAGTAAGTCCTTTCCCTGAGGGTCGTGAGCGATAAGCAAACAGTCCAGTGGACTTTTGCAGCGAGCAGCACGGAGTGACGGCCGGATTTAGGATAGGGGTAACGTAGATAGAGAAAGTGCGGTGGGGAAAAGTTTCGCAAACTCCACCAACTTTCAGATAACAGACAATTTACATTTGCGAAACTTGAGAAGTATAACTTAACTTTTGATATAAATGGCACAGAAACCCTCAATCCCAAAGGGAACCAGAGACTTCGGCCCGGCAGAGATGGCCGGCAGAAACTATATTTTCGACACGATACGTTCAGTATTCAGAACATACGGCTATTCTCCGATCGAGACACCTTCGATGGAGAATCTGAGCACTCTTCTCGGTAAGTACGGCGACGAGGGTGACAAGCTGCTTTTCCGTGTCCTGAATTCAGGAGACGCATTCTCGCATATCAATTATGATGATTATAAGGTGGAGGGCACAGATGATGGCTACAACAGCAAGGCTCTCTCCCTCAAGGTCTGTGAAAAGGGTCTCAGATACGATCTGACGGTTCCTTTTGCCCGTTTTGTCGTTCAGCATCAGAATGAGATCTCATTCCCGTTCAAACGTTTCCAGATTCAGCCTGTATGGCGTGCGGACCGTCCTCAGAAGGGCCGCTACAGGGAGTTCTACCAGTGTGATGTGGATGTCATCGGCTCGACCTCTCTTCTTAACGAACTGGAGCTTGTGCAGATTGTGGACAGGGTGTTCACGCTCTTCGATGTAAACGTGTGCATAAAGATAAACAACAGGAAGGTCCTTACCGGAATGGCGGAAATCTGCGGCTTCCCTGACAAGGTCGTGGACATCACGGTCGCAATAGACAAGATCGACAAGATCGGCCTTGAGGCTGTCGAGGCGGAAATGCAGGAAAAGGGACTTACGGCAGCTGCGGTTGAGGTGATACGTCCCGTGCTCACGCTTTCGGGTACGACGGCGGAGAAGATTGCCGTCATGAGGGAGCTTATGAGCGGCAGATCCGCTTCCGGTCTGGTTTCCGAAGCAGGTCTCAAGGGCCTCGATGAACTGGAGGAACTTTTCGGCCTTATAGATGCTGCAGGCATACGTAATGAGGTGGAGATAGACCTGTCGCTTGCCCGTGGACTTAACTATTATACAGGTGCGATCTTCGAGGTGAAGGCAAAGGATTTTGCAATCGGAAGCATCTGCGGAGGCGGCCGTTACGACAACCTTACGGGAATCTTCGGCCTTCCGAATATGTCGGGAGTCGGCATATCGTTTGGAGCAGACCGAATCTATGATGTGCTGAAAGGTCTTGACAAGTTCCCGGCTGAAGTTACGTCTTCTACTAGACTGCTTTTCGCCAATATGGGAACGGCAGAACTGAGGTATCTGATACCGGTGGTGAAGGCATTGCGTGAGGCCGGCGTTTCTTGCGAGATATACCCGGAACAGTCGAAACTCAAGAAGCAGTTTGATTATGCCGACAAAAAGGCGATTCCTTTTCTTTCCATTGTCGGTGGAGACGAGATCGCAGAAAGCGTAATCAATGTCAAGAATCTCGCGACGGGAGAGCAGAAGTCGTTTGCCAAGGCTGATGTGGACGCAATTTTGAAATTTTTGCAATAAAAATTTGCACTTTCAAAAATTGTCCGTATATTTGCAGTCCAATATCGCGGGATAGAGCAGTTGGTAGCTCGTCGGGCTCATAACCCGGAGGCCGGAGGTTCGAGTCCTCCTCCCGCTACAAAGTTCGCGCAACATCTCGAATGTCAGAGTGTTGCGCGTTTTTTGTTTAACCCGTAATTGAATGACCTTATGACCTCAAACCTTCAGCCGCCGGCGGAATCCGGACGTATCGTATTCCTTGACTGGCTTCGTGTCATCGCCTGCTTCATGGTGATTCTGGTGCACAGCATAGAGCCTTTTTATCTCGGAGGTCCGGAAGGCACGTATATCGCTTCCTGGTGGGATGCATTCTGGACGACAGCCATCGATTCAGCCCTCAGGCCTGCCGTACCGCTTTTCGTCCTTGCTTCAAGCTATCTGCTCTTCCCGTTGAAGACGGATACGGTCACCTTTTTTCGTAAGAGGTTCACACGTGTCCTCATTCCGTTCGTCATCTGGTCGCTTCTGTATGCCCTTGTGCCTATGATCGGTTCGGGCGGAGAGATTGACATGGCGGCAAACCTCAAGAATCTTGGCGTGAACTTCATGATGCATGCCGGCCATCTCTGGTTTGTGTATATGCTTATAGGCGTATATCTGCTCATGCCGCTGCTTTCGCCGTGGATCGATAAGGTTTCGAGAAAGGAGGAGAGGGGATTCCTGATATTGTGGGCCTTCACGACGATACTTCCGTTCTTCCGTCCTCTTGCCGTGTCCATCACCGGTACTCCGGACCTCTGGGGCGAGTGCCCGTGGAACGAGTTCGGCACATTCTACTATGTGAGCGGCTTCATCGGGTATCTCGTGCTCGGACATTATTTCCGAAAATACGTCGGTGAGATTTCGTGGGGGAAAACCCTCGCTCTCGCTGTCCCGTTCTGGCTCGTCGGATACGCCGTGACGGCAGGCGGATTCTGGCATATAATGCCGCGTGAGCTTGGCTTTCCGCTTTCGGCGCCATATCAGACGGCGGTGGACATGGAGACCACATGGAACTTCTGTACAATCGGTGTGATGATGCAGACAGTGGCGTATTTCCTCGTAATTCGTAAGTTCAGCGCCTCCGGTACGATATACAGCAAGCTCGTGCAGTCTTGCTCGAAACTGAGTTACGGTGTGTACCTGATGCACATGTTCGTCCTCATTCCGGTGTTTGCAATGGTGAAGTCGTGGGGCATCCCGACACTTGCTGTAATGCTCCTTTCGGCCGTACTCACTTACATAATATGCTTCGTGCTTGCAAGGCTCATTGCCTTCCTCCCGAAAAGCAAGTACATTGTGGGCTGATGATAGTTTGGAATTAAAATAAATTTGCTAACTTTGCAATCCACCAAGCAGCATTCGGTCATGACATGGAGGCCATAAGCGGGCGTGTTGAAATTGGTAGACAAGCCAGACTTAGGATCTGGTGCCGCAAGGCGTATGGGTTCGATTCCCTTCGCCCGCACAAAAAGAGCTTTAATTCTTAATTGATTATAAATCAAAGAGTTAAGGCTCTTTTGTTTTTATGAGGTACAAGAGAGGTTACCAAAAATCTTTGATATACCGCAAACAGTCCGGTGGACTTTTGCAGCGAGCAGCACGGAGTGACGGCAGGATTTAGGATAGGGGTAACGTAAATATAGAAGGTGCGGTGGGTAAAAGTTTCGCAAGTCCCGCCAACCTTCAATATATCAACAATTTATCACTTGCGAAACTTGAGTTATGTAACTTACTTTCTTTTCCATAAAATCCACAATTCTATGTCAATCAACAAATATAGCAAATTTCTTACTTATCTGTATCTATAGGATTTAACTTAACTTTCGCAAGTGCGAAAGACCTTGTATTTCGACCTTGGTCGAGGTTGGTCGCGAGCGATAAGCAAACAGCCCAGTGGGCTTTTGCAGCGAGCAGCTTCCCGAGGAAAGGGATTTAGGGATAGGGTAACGTAAATAGAGAAAGTGCGGTGGATAAAGTTTCGCAAA
>JAFTMS010000039.1 GCA_017452265.1 Bacteroidales bacterium
CGGCACGCTTGGCGACCGATTCAGGAGTCTTCACATACTCACCTGCAATATCTCCGCTAACTACAATTTCCGGGCGGTACTATGCGGTAGAGATGGATGCAGAAGGAGTGGCCTACGTCAACGTGCCGTGGACGGACACCAACACCACATATTCGGCCGCGACAACATCGGCTGCGGGACTGATGAGCGCTGCCGACAAGACGAAGCTGGACGCAATCACGGCATCGGCCGACTCGGTCAGCTTCTCACGGTCGCTGACCAGCGGCACCAAGATCGGAACGATCACCATCAACGGAACGGCGACAGACCTCTATTGTCAGACGAATACGAACACAAACTATTATCCTACCACTTGGACGTGGACTGCCGGAACTACCAGTGGTCCGACGGCATCACTTTCGGGAAGCGGGATGACAGCCGTAAGTATTGCGGCTATTCCATCGGCATCGGCTTCTGCATCGGGCATAGTGACAACTGGCGCGCAAACATTCGCGGGAGCGAAAACATTCAGCACATCTATCATACTGCCTGACATCATGTCATCGCCAAACTCTGGTCTCAAAGCTAACTCTACAGTATATAATATAATAGGTCTTGACGCTATTGGAGGAACAGGTTCTCTTGCATTTGGTCAATATGCCTTTGCCAACAATGCTGCGACCACTTTATGGGGACAGACAATAGCATTATATTACATGAACACAGCAGGGTCAGCTGCCGTAGGCCTCTCGATAGCAAGAACGGGAGCTGTTGCGGTCAAGTCTATATCTCAGAGTTCTGATATGTTGCTCAAAGATATTTCAGTATATATATGTCCAGACGTCAATCGCATCGCCGGTGCTCCTATTTTTGACTTCCGATGGAAGGATGAGAATTCAGAACTATATACAGGAACATCTGCCCAATACTGGAGAGCAATCCTGCCGAATACGGTCAAAGCTGGGATAAACGGCAGCTTATCCATGGATTATGGTGCAGCTGCCCTTGTAAGCGCTGTTGCTGTAGCAAGGAAGTCGGTAGAACATGAAGCGAGAATACAGGAGCTGGAAAAGACTGTATTGGTACAGCAAAATGAGATTCAGTCACTTAAAAACCAATTAAACATAAAAACATCATGAAAAGAATCGAAGCAATCAGCATGTTCAACGTGCTTTCCACCGTCAAGGTGAACAAGATGACCGATGAACTGGTTGAAATCGTGCTCAACAATCATCTTGCAGTGCATTCTGTGCAGAAATCATTGTCGGATGCTCAGGAGGCTCTTTCCAGACGAGTGCTGGAGGGCATATCGGATGACAGGCAGCGCGCCCATTCCGAATTGGAAACCAGGCTCAAGGCAGAAAAGGATCCGCAGAAGCAGGCTGAGTTACAGGTCATCATAAACGACACATATGCTGACATTGTCGAGGCTAACCGCAAATTTGTCAAAGTTTACAATAAACTTATGCAGTCAGATGTTGAAGTCAAGCTGGATAAGGTGGAGCGCAAGACTTTTCTCAAAGGGTGCGCAGATGCAGGCATGCAGCTCACGCCGGCACAACTCACGGCCCTTGCGCCTATGTTCAAGGACGTGGAAGAGGCACAGCCTGCGGACATACTGGCGGAGATAGACGAGCTCATGAAAGATTAACCCCTTAAAACACGATCGATATGGTGACATTCGGAGAAATCACAGAGAAGCGCGTGCGTGCGCTCTACACAAAGACAGACATCGAGGGCTATTCCGTGGAAGGCGGAGCGGCCTATGACATGGACAACGGGCTGACCGATGCAAGCGGCATCGTCAAGGCTGACGGGGCAGTTGTCGGACACTTCGGCATCTGGAGGAACGGCGAGGGCTTCAGCATGAACATCAGCGACTTCTCCGCAGGCAGCGGAGCGAAGCTGAACGAGATTGCGGAGGCGGTTCTGTCAGACCTTGAATCCGCTGTTCCCGAGGCATAATCAACGGCCTGCCGGGCTGTCGGCAAGATTATTCAATGGGGTGCGACAGACGGCCCCGGCGGGCCTTAATCTACTGAAAGCGAGGAATGGAATGGTATAACATCATTGTACTCATAGTGGGCGCATTCGGCGGAATCACGGGCATCATCTCCCTGTACAACGCCAAGCCTAACCGCACCAAGATCGAGGTCGAGGTGCTGAACAAGGTGATCGAGCGTCTGGATACCGAACTGAAGAACAAGGCTGATGAGTTCGAGTCCTATAAGAAGTCCGTCAACAAGCGTGTGGACGAGGTGAAGACGGATGTGCTGAAGGAGCGGGAGGAAAACGCCAGATTCCGTATCGCCATATATCAAGCATACAGGTGCCGTCTTCCGGCCAAGCTGGATGACTGTCCTGTGATAGCTACTCTGCAGGCTGGCGCTTGCGAGGACTGCGTGACCTGCAGCCCGGATGCCGGGGGACATGCTTAGGAGGGACGGACATGAAGAGAATCTTTATCATTGTTCTGGCCTGCATAGCTGTGTCCTGTGGTATGCCGTGCAAGGTTATAGAGGTACAGAGGGATTCCGTGCGGACTGTCGTGCAGAATCGTGTCGTATACAGAGACAGTATCATATATGTGCCTGTACCGACAGAGGCGGATAGGGCTGAGCTGGCCGACAGTGACACGTCAAGGCTGGAAACGTCGCTTGCCGTTTCGGAGGCTTTTGTGGCCGACGGAATGCTGCATCATTCCCTCCGGAACAGGAGCGATGCGCTTCTGCCTGTTCCCGTAAAGCTGCCTTCGCTTCTACACCAGGAGCAGCATTATCTGATTCGTGACCGAGTGGCCACCGAGACCGTCTATGTCGAGAAGGAGCTTTCGCGCTGGCAGCGTTTCCTGCAGACAGTCGGTATTGCCGTCCTCGGAGCTGTGGCGGTCTGGCTTGTCCTGAAGATACGCCGGTTCTTTGTCTGAAGACATCCGGCTGCACCCCATCAAAAAAGGCGAATCGTTCTGATCCGCCTTTTGTCATTTAAGATTTCCATTTCATTTACTGTGCTTCTTTGGAACGATAGTTTTTATGATAATCCACTAACATACAGATAAGCATTATAATGCCTATCACGATGAAAATACCCAAGAAATAAACGAGTGCCATTTTCATTTATGCTTTCGAGGGAGACTTTTTGGAATGGCCCTGCTTATAAAGTTCTACAGATGCGACGATAAGCCCCACTAAAGCGATTGCGCCAAAGAATGATAAAAAATAAATGAGTTCCATATCTAAGCGCCTATTCTTTTGGGAGCGTCTGAATGCCTGTCTTTGCGTAATTCGTTAAGCATATAGCCTAAAACTACGATGCCGACAGCAAGCATGAAACCTAAAAAATAAATAAATGCCATATTCCTTATTTTTTGCGATTCGACAAATATATACCAATCATTCCTGCGGCAGCAAATACAAATACAACGCCTAAACCCATAAGTATAAGAGGTATTAGCTTAATCCCAAGATCCATGACTCCGGCGAGTATTATGCCTGCAAATACCAACTTGGACAGATCCAAGCAATATTTTCCGGCTACCTCAAGCATTATACCATTCTGTTTCTCTTTTGTTTCCATATCGCAAAGGTAGGAAATTTTTGGAAATATTTTTATTTGTATTCGTTTTGTATCTCATTTGTAGAAAATTATTCCTACCTTTGCCGTTGCGTTTCACATATCAATTTCTATTCGCGGCGACCTCGAACCGAGGATACTTACAATAGAAATATAAACAACTATCCAGCTACGGGCGTCTGTCTCCGAAAGGAACAGCTGCATAGCCGCAAGGAATATGTGGAACGCAGCCCTAAGGCTGGATTTTTTAATACATATTAGCTATGCGTTCCGCTAATTCAACCCTTCAGACTCTTCCGGTAGCCGGAATGAGCAACCAGTATGATCCGCAGCTTCACGAGGAAGCAGCATTCATCCATCAGCTTTATCCGGGAGCAAACTACATCCGCGTCAAGTACCTCGACCGGACCAAGAACCGGCTCTCCCTCAAGATCGGCATCTCCATAGACGGCCACACCGTCAAGCTCCACCTCACAGCCTACGGCTTCGACAACATGTACCGCAACCTCTTCAACCGCCTCGATTCCCAGCCCGGCCTCTCTTCAGCCCTGCGGACGAAGAAAGTTTCATAATTTCTTATCTCAAGTCTTGTTTATGTCGCATTTTTGCGCCATATTTGCATTGTGATTAAAAGATAACAGATATGAAATGGAAAGAATTTGAAAAACTTGCAAGAAAGAACGGATGGTACTTCTTCCGACACGGAGCAAGGCACGACATCTACAGACATCCGGACCGAACAGATGAAATGCAGATTGAGCGCCACTGGGCGCAAGAAATCAGACCTAAACTCCAAAAGAAATTGATGAATCAGTTAGAGGGCGGCGAATAGCCCTCTAACTAAAATAACATAAAGGCCGAATATAATGAAAACAATTGCACTGATTGAGAAAGATGAACACGGATACGGCATCTTTACTCCTGACCTCAAGTCGACGATTATCGGTGAGGGTGCGTCTGTCGAAGAGGCAAAAGAAGATTTTGCAAACTCTTATCAGGAGGTTTTGGCTTCCTACATAGAGAATGGGGAAAACGTTCCTGACGAGCTGGTGGATTTGGAATTTACCTATAAATATGACATTGCTTCACTGTTCAATGAATTCAACTTCATAAACGCCACGAAGTTTGCAGAATGGATCGGTATTTCTCCGAGCCTGATGAGGCACTACAAGGCCGGAGATACCTATATTTCAGAAGCTCAGGCAAAGAAGATAGAAGACGGGCTGCACAAAGTCGCAGAGGGACTCTTGCAAGTCGCGCTGTAATCTTTTAATCACACACAGTCCGGGCGGCCCTTCGGGGTCGCCTTTTTCTTTTGGGATGCTTGCAGGTTTGAAAATTATTCCTACCTTTGCCCTTGCTCAACATTAATACAACATACTTTCTATTTGCGGCGACCTCGAACCGAGGATACTTACAATAGAAATATTTCTCCAGTCAGGGTGACCATAGGCGAAAGCCGTGGCGAGTC
>JAFTMS010000011.1 GCA_017452265.1 Bacteroidales bacterium
AAAGGGCATACAGGTCCTCACAGACATAATGAGACAGTTCGGCAAAGTGACTGTCATTGCACCGAAGAAGCACCAGTCCGGCATGTCCATGGCTGTTTCATTGGGTTTCAAGCAGATAGCCCATAAATGCTTCGGGGCGGAAAATCCAAATCCATTCCCATACGACAAGGAAAAGGAAGGCTGTCCGGTCGAATGGCATTATGTGGATGCCACTCCTGCAAGCTGCGTGAAGTTCGGACTGAACACGATGTTTCTTGACAAGCTTCCGGACGTTGTCGTATCCGGAATCAACCACGGCTCAAATGCAGCCACAGCATCCTGCTATTCAGGCACTTTGGGAGCTGCCGAAGAGGCGGCGCTCAACGGAATTCCTGCAATCGGCGTGTCGCTTGACACCCTTCATCCGGACGCAGATTTCAGTGCCGTAAGCAAGTATTTCGGGGAGATTTTCAGCCGTCTGATGAAGAACTGGCCGCAGAAGTACGGCGTATACTATAATGTAAACTTCCCGAATGTTCCTGTGGGGGACATCAAGGGAATACGCGTCGGGAATCAGGGCATGGGACGCTGGATACGTGAATTCAAGCCCTGGGATACACAGCATTATGCGAAATACGGACTGACTCCGGAGATGCTCGGGCAGAATTCGGCTCCGCAGGTGGAGGAAGGTGAGGAACTGTACATGATGGTCGGTGAATTCCTCGACGATCCGCGCAATACGGAAAGTGCGGACCACAGGCTCATGCAGCAGGGATACATCTCCGTCGTGGCGCACAATGTGGACTGCACGGACTACGAAGAACTGGAAAGGCTGAAGGCAGAGGGCCTGGATTCCGACTTTTAACCCTAAAGAATATGAAATACTACATAATAGCCGGCGAAGCCAGCGGCGACCTCCACGGCTCCAACCTCATGAAAGGCATTTACGCTGAAGACCCACAGGCGGATGTACGCTTCTGGGGAGGCGATCTGATGTTGGGGGTCTATAACGATTTTCAAAACAACCCCTCCCAAGCAAGCTTGGGCCCCTCCCCCTGCGGCCAGGGGGGTAGCACGGTTTTGAAAACCGCCATAGACCCAAACAAACAGGGTGGATTAGTGCAGCACTACAAGGAGGGCGCCATCATCGGCTTTGTGGAAGTGTTTGTAAAGGCCAGAAAGCTTCTCGGCAACGTCTCCATGTGCAAGAAGGACATCCTCGCATGGAATCCCGATGTCGTGATCCTCATCGACTATCCCGGATTCAACTTCAAGATAGCAGAATTCGCCCACAAGAAAGGCTTCAAGGTATTCTATTACATAGCCCCTAAGGTCTGGGCATCACGCGAAGGCCGCATCAGGAAGCTCAAGGCATATGTCGACAAGCTGTTTATCGTATTCCCATTCGAGATTCCGTATTTCAAGGCAAAGGAGATTCCGTTCGTATACAAGGGCAATCCTCTGGTCGATGCAGTGGACGGCTCACGCGCAGCTTTGGAAAGCCGTGCAGACTTCCTGAAGCGTAACAATCTGGAGGACAAGCCGATAATCGCGATGCTTGCAGGCTCACGCAAAGGTGAAATCAGCACCATGATGCCTGTGCTGCTCGAATTCGCATCACGCATGACTGCCATCCCTCAGTATTCCGGCTATCAGTTCCTCATCGCAGGAGCTCCGGCACGAAGCATGAGCGACTATTCCGGCTGGATGAAGGAGTACCACAAAGGCAACGTGAGGGTACTTTTCGGCGAAACCCAATCGATAATACGTCATGCAGAGGCCGCAGTCGTTAACTCCGGCACCGCCTCACTCGAGACCGTCCTGTTCAACACCCCGCAGGTCGTCGGCTACATAGGCGCCAGCCGTCTCACCTATCTGATTGCCAAGAAGATAGTCAAAGTGAAATACATCAGCCTCGGAAACCTCATCATCGACCGTCTTGCATTCAAGGAATTCATTCAGGACGACTGCAACCCTGCCGCCCTGCTCACCGAAGTTCGTGCCTTGCTCGAAGACAAGGCATACCGTACCGCGATGCTCTCCGACTACTCGGAAATCCGCACCGCCCTCGGCAGTTCCGGCGCCTCCGCTGCCGTCGCCCGCGCCATGCTCGAAGAACTTCGTAAAAATTCGAGTCGGAACCAAAGCAGATAAAACATTACAGCACAGAAGATTATGGATATTAGGGTCGGCAAATAAACCGACCCTAATACATATAAATATCTATTAATCATCCATTTAGGTGCACCTAAATGAATCAAGGAGTCTGCTGTGAAGCTATAAATATGGCTTAATATGTCAGGTCATTTGAAAGGCAAGTCAGTCTACGGATTTTTCGAGTGTAACCTTGACATTATCGGCGGTAAAGAAGCCTGAGTTCCAGGAACCGTCGCCTTTTTCGGCCTGCTGCAGTTCGAAATCGGCTTCTTGAGGCATATGCAAGCCTCCGTTTTCGCCATCATCGACATCGGTGAACTTGAGGCGCACCTTGTAGGACGGGAAGCCCATGCCGGTATATGAGAATGTGCCGTCCGCAGCGGTCCAGACGGTATCTGGGGCATTGAAGCTTTCCGGATGTGTGACGGCGATTCCCTTTATCGGTTCGTCAGTGGCTGAATCAGTGACCTTTCCGCTCACCCGGAAGTCCATGACCGGTGTACCGTATTCAAGCGGAGGACATCCATACATGTATACAGGTTTGAATGGACTGTCGCATCCCACGACACCGGAAATGCCCAGAAGCGGAAGAATCCAACGGCATAATTTCAAGAACAGCTGTTTCATTTCTCCAAACGTTTAAGATGACACAATATAAGTCCGCCATTGTCGTCACGCAGGTGCATTCCGTTGCCCTGGCAATAGCGGAAGTATTTACAGTCAGCGCATTCCCCCGTCTTCATCCACGAACGGTCACGATACGGCTGGTAGCGGTTTTCCCATATGTCGATGAAGTCGTCCTTATAGATGTTTCCCTGCGCAAGGTCGCTTCTGATGCTGGCGCAAGCTGAAACCGACCCGTCTATCATCACAGAGCTGACGCTGAGTCCTGCCTGGCATGTAAACAGATGGTCGCGTACTGCTCCCTCATACTCACCGAGAAAGCCCTCACAGCCATAGCTTGCGGATATCCTGCCTTCCTTGCGTGTGTCCTTGATGAAATCCATCAATCCGCGGAAACGTTCGTTGCTGAGCTGCAGTTCCGGATCGCTGGCGGCACGGCCTACGGGGAAGACGGTGAACAGACGCCAGCTCTTGAGGCCGAGGGATATAAGGTATTCCTTGAATTCAGGAAGAGTATCGTAATTTCTGTTATTTACACAGGTGACGACATCAAACTTTATTGACGGCTCTTTGGCAAGAATCCCTATGGCTTCGGAAGCGTTTCTGAAGCTGCCCTGAACCCCGCGCATCCATTCATGTTCGGGCAGGAAGCCGTCCAGGCTTATGGTCGCGGAATGAAGGCCGGAGCGGAGCAGGCCGTCGATCTTCTTGGGAGTCATCAGAAGGCCGTTGGAGACGATGCCCCATGGAAATTCCATGTCGTAGATCGCCCGTCCGCACTGCTCGATGTCCTTTCTCATAAGAGGCTCTCCGCCTGTCACAATGACCATTACCTTATGCGAATCGTATTTCTCCTTTATACGTCGGAGCACCTTTGCGAAATCCTCGAAAGGCATGTCCGGATGCAGAGCCGACACCTTGCAGTCGCTTCCGCAATGGCGGCATTTCATGTTGCACCGCAATGTGCACTCCCAGAAGAGCTGCCTCAAAGGATGCTTTTCCTCCTGCTCCTTCAAAAGCTGACGCTGAAGTTCCAGCGCAATGCGCTGCCTGATGGAAATTCCTGACATATCAAAAACTTTTTACACTCCCATATTGATGCAGATATAACGGAAAATGTTGCAGGATACTTCCGCAGATTCATAAAAAAATACCCGGCCATAACGACCGGGCATCTGTTCTATAATGTGCCTTGTATTATGTTGTTGTCGGCCGAGATGTTGCGTATCTTAGGACTGCCGTAATAAGTCAGTTTGCATGCACGGTCTACATCGAGCTGAAGGTCTTCCGCCACATTGATCTTTGCCTTGCTGGCGCCGCTGAGTTCCACGAGGGCAGACTTCACGGCATAATCCTTTGCATTTATGTCACATGCACCGGAGCCTTCGAGTTCGAGCGTGTCGCCCTTTCCTGACATCCTGAGGTTAGCCGCACCGGAACATTCAAGGCTGCAGTTTTCGTAATTTCCTTCCAGTGAGAACTTTGCGGCCCCGCTCAATTCTCCGTCAACAGTCTTTCCATTGCCTGTCAAGGTCACAGATGCGGCTCCACTGAGATCAAGATACACTGTCGGAAAATCACCTGTAACATATGCCTTTGCCGCGCCGCTCACATCAAGCGAAAGGCTTCTGCCGTTTACGGTGAACTGACCGCCGACACGGGCTGCTCCCGACAAGTCAATTTCAAGATTCTTAGCAGTGAAAGCTCCATCAAAGGATATTGAAGACACTCCGGAAAGGTCTATCTCACTGATATTGTCCATTTTAAGATATACCCTTACCGGCGGATGACTGCTGTTACGGATTTTGCGTGGCAGTTCATCCATCGAAAGATACAGCTTGGACTCGATGGCAGAATACGTAATCCTCATATAATCCTCATACTCAGCATCATAAACCACTTCTACGCTTTTTGAAGAGCCCTTTGTCACATGAATCTCATATGTAAAAGCTGCATCAATTCCAACTATGTCTCCGAATTCATAAGTCTTTGACCTTTCTTCTGCAGAAGCTCCTGCGACAAAAGCAAGCGATAACGCCAGCAGCATAAACAACCTTTTCATAATCAAATATTTATAGTTTATCTATCTCATCTTCATAATATTGTCTTACCCTATCGAGGGCTTCCGCCTTCCTGCCGTAATAATCCTTCAGCACATTCATCCGTTCTTCGTCCGGCATTTCATCAGGAAGAAGCGATGCCAGCGGAATGGCCTCGGCTGTGATCGAACGCAACGTATTTCCGACAGCTTCTGCATCCTGAGGAAAATTAGTCTCCACCAGCACCATGATCTCAATCTCGCTGCGCGCCATCTCCTGCATCAGCTTCTCAAGGCTTCCTGCATCCTTTCCACGATATATGCCTGATACCGCAAACACGACAGCCACCACTGCAGCCGCAGCCGGGCCGGCCCAAATCCACACGCGACGTCTTTCCGTACGCGCAGCCTTCGCCATGAACCTCCCACGGCTTCCTTCCGGCACCGGTTCATCGTCAAATCCGGCCCTGTTCTCAAGTATATATCTTTTCAAATCATCCATAAATCCTGCCTTTAATCATTTCCGCAAGCTTCTGCCTGCCTCGCATATATAGTGTTCGGACCGTGCTTTCCTTTGTCCCTGTTATCTGCAAAATCTCCTGATAGTCATAACCTTCGAAAAGATGCAGAGTGAGCACAAGCCTGTATTGGTCCGGGAGTGAAGCCATAGCCGTCTTTATCTTTGAGATGCTGTATTCCAACTGCTCGTCATAAGCCTCGGAAGACGTTTCATCTGAGACCTCCTGCTCCGCATACCTTTCCAGAAAGTTTTTATAGCGGTGCCTTTCCCTCAGTCTGTCGATGGATTTCCTTATACAGACACTCGAAAGCCATTTCGACACGTCCTTTATATCATCCTTACGGCTGATTCCGTGATACTTCAGAAGCGTGTCGTGCATGACCTCTTCAGCATCAGACCTGTCCCCCAGAATCCGCAGGCTCATATTGTAGAGCCTGACGGAATGGGCATCATAAATCCTTCCTATGTCTGCATCGAGCTTCATCTGTCAAGTTTCAAGTCCGTTTTCACATATAAGACGCGTCCCTAAACCGTCTGTTGCAAATTTCGCAAAAAAAGCGTAAAACACAACCCTCTGAATCCCACCGTCTTACAGAAAGTGCGTGCCGCCATTGGGGAGCACGCACCTTGCGTAAGGGATTGATATTGGGGCGATTGGATTTTACGGAATACGGATGATTACTGCCGGGCGCCGAAGATCATCGAGCCGATGCGGACCATTGTGGAGCCGTGGGATATGGCGAGGGGATAATCGTCGGACATGCCGATGGAAAGTTCGGTTAAATCAGGCGCAAGAGACGGGAAGGAACTGCGGCAACGTGCGAATATGTCGGCAAGGGCTGCAAAGTCTGAGTTTATGACGGATTCGTCCTCGGTAAATGTCGCCATGCCCATGATGCCTTTGAAGCATATGTATTCATATGACGACGCGTCGGCAAGGATTGCAAGAATCTCTTCCGGCGAGAAGCCCTGCTTTGTCTCTTCTGCGGCCACATGCGGTTCCAGAAGCACAGAAATGACCTTAGCGTTGTGCTCTCCCCAAGCGTTTATCGCCTGCAGAAGACGGAGCGAATCGACAGACTGGACCAGGGATACGTAAGGCAGGACCATCTTGAGCTTGTTTGTTTGCAGATGGCCGATGAAATGCCATTCGACATCGGACAGCCAGGCTTCGGCATCCTCCACATCTCCCCCTGCAAGCCTTGTCTCAGCCACACGCGAAGCACGCATTTCTTCCAGCCGCCTCACCTTGGCCATAAGTTCCTGGGGACGGCTCTCCGCAAAGATACGCTGCCCGGCCCCGTATGCCTCTACGATGGATTCGAAGGGGTGGAATTTAGAAACTGCCACCAACTTTACGGTTGGGGGCAGTTCTGTGTGTAATCTTTGTATTGTTTCGCAAATCATCTGCGGTTCTTTTTCTGCTGTTCCTTCATCATCTGCTCCTGCATCTTCTGAGCCTCCTCAAGCCTCTGCTGCCACTTCGACTTCTGCTTAGGCTTTACCGCAGCGGCTGCCATCTGTGCACGTACCTTGTCCTCAGTCACAACAAACTTACGGATATACCATGTAATCAGCATCGTGATGATGTTTGAAAGAAGATAATAGTAGCTGAGGGCGGCAGAAAGGTTGTTACAGATGAAGAACATCATGATAGGCATAAGCCATACGCTCATGAACTTCATTCCGGCCATGTTCGGATCGTCCGACATCTGTCCCGAAGTCATCTTCGAATATATGAACATCGTCACAGCCATCAGGAGGGCGAACAGCGAAAGGTGGTCTCCGAGAAGCGGAATGTTCACGCCGAAATCCCAGATGGAATCATATGCGCTGAGGTCGTCCGCCCAGAGGAACTTCTGCTGACGAAGTTCGATGGATGCAGGGAAGAAGCGGAACATCGCGAAGAGGATAGGCATCTGCAGAAGCATCGGGAGACATCCGCCCATAGGACTGATTCCGGCCTTCTGATACAGATCCATCATGGCCTGCTGCTTCTTCATGGCATCCTTCTCGTTCGGATACTTCTCGTTGAGCTTATCAATCTCCGGCTTGATCACCTGCATCTTTGCTGAAGACTTGTACGACTTTATTGTCAGCGGAGAAATCAGCAGCTTGATGAGGATGGTCATCAGGAGAATGACGATACCATAATTATGGATGAACTTTCCAAGGAAGTCGAAGCATGGGATGATGACGAACCTGCTGAACCAGCCCACAAGCCAGCCTCCGAGCGGAATTATCTTCTCATACTTCATGTCATAGGCCTTGAGACCACGGAAGTCGTTCGGACCGAAATAGAACTCATTGGCTATCACTGCATTGCCAGAAGAAGGCTGAAACTCCGAACGGAGTCTTGCAGAGCAGGCCATAAGGTTGTGCGACGGATCGTCCTCGGCAAAATACTTTACGGACAGATCTCCGGAAGCGAATTCCGACTTGGATGTCATGATCGCAGAGAAGAACTGCTGCTGGAAGGCGAACCACTTGAACTTCGAATCAATCCTCTTCGAGCCGTCACGTCCGCGGCCGATTTCCTCAGGCTTCTTGTCGCCGGAGAAATAGTAGTCCAGCTTCGAATACTGCTTCTCGTTCTTGTATCCTTTCTCCAGACGCGGAATCACGACGTTCCAGTCTATGTCGAGCATGGACACCTTGCGAGGTATTATATCCTCCATGCCTACGAACGAAAGCTCGTTCTGAACCATGTAGCTGCCCTTTGTGAGAGAGAATTTCTGCTGGATATATCCTCCGTTGGAGAACGGAAGCTGCATAACGATCGTCGAATCATTGTACTCGGCCAGATTGAACACGAAATCCTTAGTGTTGATGTTTTCGCCGGCATAGACACCGATGCTCATCTGGCTGCCGTTCGGCTTGATGAGATACAGGTCTGTGCTGTCATATGCCTTGTAGTCGTTGATCTTCACCGAATAAGGCTGGGCGCCCTGAGTGGTGAACTCCACCTCAAGCACATCATTGGAAAGCTTGTAATATGAGGCAGCGGCAAGCCTTGCTTCAGTAAGCATGCTGTCCTTATATGCAGGCAATGTCTTGACATTCACGTCAACCGTTCCATCACCCTGCTGCGCTCTGTTCAGAGAGTCCATGGCCATCGCGGCCATCTGCTCCACCCTTGCGACGGAATCAAGCTGTGCCTGCTGCTCCGCCTGCTTTTCATACTGTTTTGACTGGAACCATGTGAATCCGAACATGATCACACCGATCAGCACCAGTCCGATAATACTGTTTTTATCCATTAGTAATATTTAGTTACACAAACTGACGGTGACCTCTTCCGGCCACCGCCATTATTAAGATCTTATTCCTGTACTTCAGATTCGTTGAGTGCCTGAATCTGCTCCGCGAGAGCCTTGAGCTCGTCCTTAGCCTGAGCTATCCTCTCCTGCATCTGCCTGATGAGCGGCTCAGAGTTCTTCGACATCGAGAAGAAGCCGATGTTGTTCTCATATGTCACGATGTCCTGCTCGAGAGAATTGTACTTCTGTATCAGGCGGTCCTTCTCTGAAAGCTGCGGTCTTCCGCCACGGCCTCCGCGACGTCCGCCACGGCCCTGGTTAGGGAACTTTGCGACAGCCTCCTTGTATGCCTGAGCGACATTGTCCTTCTCCTTGAACGGCACGAAACCGATTTCCTGCCACCTCTTCTGGAAGTCCTGAAGTGCAGCTGCATCAGACTCGTCACCCTTCAGCTCGTATGCCTTGATTTCCTCGATGAGGCGCTGCTTTGCCTTGAGGTTTCCGTAGAAGTCGTTCTCCGGCTTCGCATTCTTGTCACGCTCTGCAAAGAACTCGTCGCAAGCCGCACGGAACCTCTTCCAAAGCTGCTCGGACTTCTTGCGTGGCACAGCTCCAATCTCCTTCCACTGCTTCTGGAGATTGATGAACTGGTCTGTCGCCTTCTTCCATTCTGTGCTTGTCTTCAGTTCCTCGGCAGCCTCGCAGAGAGCGATCTTCTTCTCGAGGTTTGCATTGATGCTGTCCTTATATTCAGTATAAAAGTCGCGCTTGCGGCCGTAGAACTTGTCACAGGCAGCACGGAAACGGTCGTATATCTTCTGATTCTCCTTCTTTGAAGCGAAGCCAATCGTCTTCCACTCCTTCTGGATGTCCTCAATTTCCTTAGAGAAAGCGTTCCACTCGTTGGAATTGGCCACTTCCCTCTCCGCGATTTCCTCCACCTTCTCGCAGAGAACTGTCTTCTTTGCGAGATTCTCGGCCTGCTGCTCCTTCAAGCCCTCGAAGAATCCCTGATACTTCTTGTTGATGACAGCTGTCGCAGCCTTGAAGCGGTCCCAGATCTGATCCCTGTACTCCTTTGCCACAGGGCCGAACTCCTTCCACTGCTCGTGCAGCTTCTGAAGCTCCTTGAACGCCTCCACAACACTCGGATTCTCAGCGAGCTTCTCCGCCATTTCGCAGAACTTCTCCTTGGCCTCAAGGTTCTTCTTGAAGTCGAGGTCGCGAAGCTCACGGTTGATCTTCACCATATCGTAGAACTGCTCCACATAGAGCTGGTATGTCTCGTTTATGTTCCTGTAGCTCTGTGCAGGAACAGGGCCGATTGCCCTCCAGCGGTTCTGAATCTCACGGAATTCAGGGAATGTCGCATTCACATCCTCCTGCTTTTCCAGAAGGGCCTTGAGATCTGCAATCACTGCTTCCTTCCTGGCAAGATTCTCCTCGCGCTCCTTCTCCAGCTGCCTGTTGTACTCGGCACGCTCCTTTCTGTATTTATTATAGGATTCCTTGAAGCCTCTCTCGATTTCCGCAAACGGATTCTCAGATACCGTCTCTTCCGCGACAGGAGCAGACTCTTCCGTATCTTCGGCAGCTTCCTCCGCCTCCGGAGCAGCCGTCTCCGCTACGAGTCCGGCCTCTGCCTTCTCCTTCTGAAGCCTCTTGTAGAATGCGGACTTGATGGCCTCGGCTTCCTTTGACTTCTTCATTCTGTCCTCGTCCTGTGCAAGCTCTTCAAAAAGCTTCACAAGCTCTGCAAGGTTCTTTTCAGCGTAATTGACAGCAGGCTCTGCATTCACTTCAGCGATGCTCTCAACGCCCTCAGCTACATCTGATGCCAAAACATCAGGGATAATCTCTTCACTCATAATAATGGAGTTATTGGTTTATAATTTATACAAGTCGCAAATATACCATTTTTTTAGTAAAACACATAGTAAAACTCAAGTCAAAATGCTATTTTTGCAGACGGAAAAATCTTTTTGAAACATTTCATCATGAGAATAGACATACTTACAGTCGTTCCCGAGCTGCTCGAAAGCCCCTTGAGCCATTCCATCGTGGGACGTGCTATAAAGAAGGGCCTGGTGGAGATACATGTCCATAACCTTCGCAAATACGGCAAAGGCCCACGCCTGCAGGTGGACGACTACAGCTACGGCGGAGATGCCGGAATGGTTCTGATGCTGGAGCCTGTGTACAACATGATAGAGGAGCTCAGGGCGGAAAGGGAATACGACGAGATCATATACATGTCGCCCGACGGAGAAATCCTGAACCAGAACATCGCGAACGAACTTTCGCTGAAGGAAAACATAATCCTGCTGTGCGGGCATTACAAAGGCATCGACCACCGCATCAGGGAACATCTCATCACACGTGAGATTTCGTGCGGAGACTATGTCCTCAGCGGCGGCGAGCTTCCGGCTGCGATTCTGGCAGATTCCATCATCAGGCTTATACCGGGAGCACTTACGGACGAGACATCGGCCTTGAGCGACTGCTTCCAGGACGGACTTCTGTCGGCTCCGATATACACCAGACCTGCGGAATTCAACGGTTGGAAGGTGCCGGACGTACTTCTGAGCGGCAATCCGAAGCTCATAAGGGAATGGCAGGACGAGCAGGCCATAGAAAGGACGAAAAAGCTCCGTCCGAATCTTTTGAAGGAATAAAAGTTCAAAAATATTTGCAAATTACGATTTAATACCTAAATTTGCATTCGACATAACGATTTAATGTCAATCAGACGTTTCTAACCACTAATAATTAATCATCCCAAAAGGGAAATACACTACACTACTAACTAACCGAAAAAAGCCCGCAGTGATGCGGGCTTTTTTGCACTTTCGCAATAGCAAAAGTGCAAAGGTCTAACCCCCAGGCACAAGTGCCAGCCCCCTATAGGGGGCATGCAGCCTTTCTACGAAAGACCGGCGACCTGCCCGGTCGCATATGCATGGCTATTTCACAAGAATTTATGTAACTTTGCACAACGAAATTTACGTTTATGGAAGAAAACATACAATATTACGACACTTATGAGACGAATCTCCAGCGCGAAATGCTGAAGATGTGCACGAGCCTCGGAATGCTTGGAGGCGAACTGCTCAGCTCCGAGGACATAGACCTGAAATGGAAGGAATGGGCACCGGAATACATTGCGGAAGCGCTTCCGGAGGTGAACACATATCCGGAATTTGCAATCGCATGCGCCGGCTATGCAGGCATGGCAGTGGCACAGTGGTGGGATGAGGACTGGGGACGCCATCACGGAGCGGCATATGAAAGCCTGCACGGAAAGCGCGGCTTCGACGACATGGACGAACATATCGTACAGAACATCCTCGGGCTCGCTCTGGATTCGACTCAAGCGAAGCAGATAATGAACATCCTGCTCTGCTGCGCCCAGAAGGCCGTCACATTCATTCAGCATGAGCACATCGAATCGCAGACCGTGAAGGCATTCCACATCTTCGCCAGAACCGTCCGCGTGATGTTCAAGACAGGAGCGGCGCTTCAGCTGCACAGGCTGGGCTACAAGTTCCACAAGGTGGATCTGAGCCGCGCCGGCATGAAGCCTCTTTCATAGAACCGGCTCAGGACAGGAAAAATCCCGGAACTGACATTTGAAGTACTGTTCCGGGATTTTCTATTTCTGTATAAGGCCGTTGATTATCATGCCCTTGATGTCTTCACGCCGATGATCCAGATAGTCCTTTCTGGAAATCGAATCGCATTCGCCGCTGGCAAACCCTTTCGGAGCTATGATGAAGGCTGAAAGAATCAGTGAAAATATGTTCAGCAGCAGGTCGATAGCCTTCACGCTTCTTATCGTTCCCCTTGCCGCTTCCTCATCCACCATGACCTCGAACCTTTTGAACGCGCTGCTTCTGCTTTCGCTGCGCAGGTATCTGTTGCGGAACATGTCCCATCTTTCCGGATTCATGACAAGCTCGTTAACAATGAACGGAGCAAGCCTTTCGTCCAGTTCCAGCACTCCGAAATAAAAGTCTATGATGTTGCGGAGCCTCTCAAGAAAGTCCACAGACTCGTCCAGAGGTGGATCGAGATACTCCACCACCTGTTCCATCTTCGGTGCAAAGACATCCCAGAAGAGTTTCTCCTTGGTTCTGAAATAATAATGTATCAGAGCCTGATTGCACCCTACAACCTTGGCTATCTCCGTAGTAGAGGTGCCGCTGAACCCCTTTTCGAGAAAAAGGCGTTCAGCGACCCACAATATGCGTTTTTCGATGTTCTGATTTCTATCCATATATACTTGAATCAGGTCGCAAATTTAGCAATTACATCCCTGCAATCCAAGGCTTGATTACACCGAAAATTATGTAAGCGACGATAAGCGTTGCAAAGATGTTGAATGTCTGGGCTGTGAGGAACACCTTGAGCGGAGTCCTGTTCTCCTTTGCGAAGAGTTCCTTGAAGCGTGTCTCAAGGCCGATGCAGACGAATGCGATGCTGAAGAGTGTGCTCTGGAAGCCCTTTGTCACCTTTCCTACCGCCTTTGCAGTCTCAGGCTCGAAGCAGAAGCTGAATACGAGAGATGCGAGTACAAAACCTACGACGAACTTAGGGAAACGGTCCCAGATCACGCCGAGGGTAGGCTTTTCCTCATTGTTCTTGCCCTGGTATGTCCACATGAGGGAGATGATGAACGCTGCAACTCCGAGAAGGACGTTCTGAGAAGACTTCACGATTACGGCAGTCTGAGCTGCGAGGTCGCCTGTCTCAGGAGTGTCTGCAAGCGTACCGGCAGCAGCCACGGCGCCTGTCGTGTCGATTGTTCCTCCAAGCCATGCTCCTGTCACTTCAGGGCCGAGATGCATGAGGTTTGCAAGCCACGGAAGGAGATACATCATAGGGATGGCGATGATGAGCACGAGGGAAACCACATATGAAAGCTTCTTGCTGTCGCCCTTGATGACACCGCAGGTCGCGATTGCAGCGGACACGCCGCAGATTGACACAGCACTTGCGAGCATAGTGCCCATCTCCGGATCCACCTTCATCTTCTTGCCCACCCAGAATGCGAAATACCACACGCAGAATACGATGATTACAGACTGTGCAAGGCCGTAAGCTCCTGACTTCATGACATTTCCGAAGAGGATTGTAGAGCCGAGGCATATGATTCCGATCTTGATGTAGAACTCACTGTTTATTGCAGCCTTGAGCCACTGAGGCACACGGAAGCAGTTGCTTATGATAAGACCGAGAATCACTGCAAAGAACACAGACTCGAAGCCGAACTTCTTGATTACAGGGATATTGGCGAGAAGCTGTGCGCAGAGCGTGAGACCGAAGATCACGGCGAGAGAAGGGAGCACCCAGACCAGTTCGCCGGCCTTCTTGCCCATGAAGAGCGAGGTCACTATCGTAAGCAGATATACGAAGACAAACATGTAAAGAGCTGAAAGCCAGTCTGCTCCAGACGAGAGAGTCTTCGGCATCTTTGGCATTGACTCAGGAAAGATGGCTGCGAGAGCCAGAATGATTGCACCGGCGAAGACTATGATCCAGTCCTCTGTTGCAAATTGTTTAAGCCATTTCTTCATAACTGTTTAGTTTTTTAGTACACTTGATTTGTACACTTGGCATACGTGCATCATCAGAGCGGCCCGTATGCAAGTTCTTTTAATAGGTTATTAAATACCTTGCAAAATAAAGAATTACCAATGAAAAAAACAAACCATTGACAAAATTATTCTGTCAATGGCCAATAAATCCGACTGATATGTCAATTATTTACTTCTGATATTTCCTGGTATGCTCGGCTATAAGCTCCGCATCGTCGAAATAATCGATCTTCATTGCCTTGCGGACATCTGCAAGAGTCTTCGCAGCCTCAGCACGTGCGACTTCCGACCCCTTGCGCAGAATCTCATACACCTGAGGGATGTTCCGCTCATATTCGGCACGTCTTTCACGTATCGGCTGCAGGATGTCCTCCATTATATTATAAAGGAACTTCTTGCATGTGCCGTCACCGAGGCCGCCCCTGCGGTAATGGTCCTTCAGAGCGTCGATGTTCTCATATTCAGGAAGGAACTTCACGAAATGTTCAGGTTCGCAGAAGGCATCGAGGTATGTGAACACGACATTGCCCTCCACATGGCCGGGATCCGAAATCTGGAGATGCTCAGGATCCGTGTACATGCTGTTCACCTTCTTCTTTATTTCCTTGGACGTGTCCGAAAGATAGATGCAGTTGCCGAGGGACTTGCTCATCTTTGCCTTGCCGTCGGTGCCAGGAAGCCTGCTGCAGACCGAATTAGATGGAAGAAGAGCCTCCGGAGTGACGAGGTCTCCGCCGTAAACGGTGTTGAACTTGTGCACGATTTCCCTTGTCTGCTCGATCATAGGGAGCTGGTCATCGCCTACAGGAACTGTCGTGGCACGGAAAGCAGTGATGTCCGATGCCTGGCTTATAGGATATGTGAAGAATCCGACCGGAATACCTTTCTTATTCTGGTTTTCCTCATCATCCGAAAAGCCTCTGAGCTGGATCTCCTGCTTCACTGTCGGGTTTCGCTGAAGACGCTGCACGGTCACGAGGTTCATATAATAGAATGCAAGTTCACAAAGCTCCGGCACCTGCGACTGTATGAATATAGTCACCTTTTCAGGATCAAGGCCTGCAGAGAGATAGTCCAAAGCCACTTCTATGATGTTCTGGCGCACCTTTTCAGGATTGTCGGCATTGTCTGTAAGAGCCTGCGCATCGGCAATCATTATGAATATCTTCTCGAATTCGCCGGAATTCTGCAGCTCCACCCTTCTGCGGAGCGATCCTACATAGTGTCCGAGATGGAGCTTTCCGGTCGGACGGTCGCCAGTAAGTATAATCTTTCCCATATATCGTCATTTTAATACGCCTACAAAGATATAAAAATGGTTTCAAATAATTCCACATCTCCGAGCACATCCACCTTCACAGCCCCCTCCTTTATCTCCATTTCAAAATAAGGCCCCCGGAGGATGGCCTCGGCTATGAGCGAGCCGTCGGCAGCAAGCTGGCGGAATACAGCCGGCTTTTCAGCCCGCACATCATGCATCAGAAGGCAGCAGCTCTTCGTTCCTGCAGGAAGGTCATAAGACTGTCCGCCCTTGCAGTTCACGCTTGTGAAGGGATTGCCGTCCTTGTCGAAAAAGCTTTCCGGCAGAGGATTCACTTCGAACGAACGGATCACCGTCCAGCTCGTCTTTTCGGATGCAAGCTTCCTCATGCGGACATAACGTGCCTCCACAGGTTCGCCCTTCCAATGTATTTCATACTGACGTACAAGATTATCAGTCAATGGCTTCCACGTCTTTCCGTCGGCAGAGCACTCCACAACGGCATGGTCGAAACAGTCATTGTCATCAACAGAATTCTTTCCCTGAAGAATCTTCACTTCGCTCACAGGCCGCACGCTTCCGAGGTCTACGCCGATCCAGTGGCCTTCCTTCTGAGCGTCTCCGGAATTGAAGAATGTCGTCTCGTCACGGTCGAACATCAGCTTATACTGCGTCGTCGAGAGAGTCGGATACGTGCCTATGGCCTTTGGTACATTCGGAACTTTGCCGGACATATCCCTGTACAGGGCCACGGCAAGCTCGTCCATCATGTTTTCATAGAACGGCTGGAGCTTCAGGGTGCCGGACTTGTGCGCGTTGTATGCTGCCTTCTCTTCGTCCGACATCAGATTGTCCACATATGCCTGCCAGAACCCGGCATAATCCCCTGCCTGATAAAGCCTTATGCACTCGAGTGTCCTGCGTCCGCGCTCTCCGAGCTTCCCGAATTCCGTCAGCCACGGCTTCAGTTCGCTGAGCAGCAGCTTGTTGCTGCAGTATTTCATTGCCTCCGGCACAACCTCGATCCTGCGGAATTCCGCCATCAGGGCATCATACTTTTCGTCTGTACAGCCATCGAGAGTGAACGTCTCGGTTTCCCATGATTCCGACCTTCTGTAACCTGTTTCCGTGTCGCATGAATGTATTGCAAATGTCCTGTAGGCATCCTTCACCTCCGGGGCAAGTTCCTCTATTCCGCGCTCCCAATTGTCTATAGGATTATATGCCTTGACGTTCCATGTGTAGTCCGCTACTCCGTAAAGTGCCAGCTTGGAAGCCTCACCGTGCTCCATCGGATTGCTCACCAGACCGCAGAGGTCTTCGCTTGTCACTTCTCCGCTAAGGCCGTACACAGGGCCCTGCATGAGGATATGACGGGCATAATCCGTCACAGGATAGTTCCACCAGTAGAATCCGGGGCGCTTGATACGCGAATTAACCCACTCCATCGTCTCCTTGGTCAGGTCGCTGCACACGACATCACCTGTCCAGAATATGTCCACGGATTTGTCCATCGTATCGCCGAAGATGCTCAGAGAGCCCTGCGGAGTCGGATTCGCCCAAAGCTTTGAATAATCCGTCGGACAGAAAATGAGCGGCTTCACGCCTTTCTTCTTCTTTATGAAGTCCTTGTTGAGACGGTTTATCAGCTCCACCTGCTTGTGAGGATTGGTTCCTTCTCCGGATATGTCATCGAAGAAGAGGGCGAAAGAGCGGACGCCGAGCGAATGCATGAGTATGAACTTGCCCAGAAGCAGCTTGTAGTCCTTCTCGTTCCACTGAATGTCCTTGCCCGGATGTATTGCCCAGACGAAATCCATCCTGTTCTTCTTGCATGCAGCCACAAGTTCCCGGATCTGACGGGCCTGCTGCTCAGGATAAGGAAAGCGCCATGACGGAGTGCTGTGATACGGATCATCCTTAGGACCATATATGTAGCAGTTCATCTTGTTCCTGCCGTAAAAATCTATCAGAGAAATCCTTACCTCATGTGACCACGGTTCGCCATAGAAGCCTTCCACCACTCCCCTATAGCCGAGGTCCGGCCAGTCGCTGATAATGAGCTGCGGCAGCTTTCCTCCCTCAGAAATCGGGCTTTCCACAATCTGACGCAAGGTCTGAATGCCGTAGAATGCAGCCTGCTCGTCCTTTGCATATATCGAGATTCCGTTTGAAGCGATTTCAAGCACATACGCCCCTGCCGCATCTCTGACACCGTTCCTCATCGCCTTCTTTCCATAGTCTATGGTCAGCGTCACTGCTCCGGAACCAGTTCCGATGAAGTCCAGATCCGCAGCGAATTTTCCCTTTATATCATTCAGAATCACGCCCTTTGATATATCAAGCGAAGCCCCGCTCTTGAGAGTGAGTTTCTGAGGTGTCGGATTGATTATGAGTCCTCCATGGTCCACCTTTTCGCCAGGCACAGGCAGAATATACTGCGACTCAGAACGTTGCGAAGAAAGATCAAATTCCTCATCCTGAGCCATTGCCAGCGACACGGCGGACAATCCCGCCGCAATAGTAATTAATGTCTTCGTGAAATTAATCATGTCAAGTCTTTATTGTTTTTTCAAAGACCACAAAGATAATCAGAACTTACGTAAAACAGACACAAACAACGTAAAATCTGACATACAGCACTCGCTTCCGTTTATAATTTTACGTTGAGCCACAGTAACCGGATGCAGATGATACGGAATAAAAAAAAGGGAAAGCTTGATACATCGCACCGCTACGACCTCCTACCCTTGCTGCGGTCAAGCCCTGGGGGAATTCGGAGGGAGCTGGTCGTGTATGACTTTCCCGGATGCAAAGGTAGGCATTTTTTTCAGTCCGGCAAAAAAAAAGACGGTTATATGGTATTTTTCGGCAGATATTGCGTCTTTATATGAAAAAAAAAATTACCTTTACCGCGTAACAACTTAACAATCAAGACATGAAACGTTTACTCGCCCTATTCTGTCTGCTGACAACGGCAGCCTTATCCATGAGCGCACAGATCGCTATCTCTTACGACATGGTACAGCGCAACATGAACATCAACGTGAAGCTTACCCTCAAGGACTCAAAGACCTCCGAACCGATAAGCTGGGCATCCGTCTATCTGATTCCGCAGGGAGACACGACCATCACGCATTTCGCCCTCTCCGACGAGAAAGGAGATGTGGAACTGGATGAGGTTCCGACAGGAAAATATGAGCTGAATGCGGAAATCATCGGCTACAAGCCGCACAAGAAGGTATATACCTTCAAGAACTGGAGGGAGGATCTCGGCATAATCAAGATGGAGCAGGACGCGGAGTACCTCGACGCCGCAAGCGTATCGGCAGTCGGCAACCCGATCACAGTAAAGCAGGATACGATCGAATTCAACGCCTCGTCATTCAAGGTGGGCGAAAATGCGATGCTGGAGGATCTTCTGAAGAAGATGCCGGGAATGGAAGTGTCCGAGGACGGCACGGTCACGGTGAACGGCGAGACGGTGGACAAGATCACCGTCGGCGGCAAGACCTTCTTCTTCAATGAGCCCGGTGCGGCGTTGAAGAATCTGCCGGCAAAGCTCGTGGACAAGGTGAAGGTCATCGACAAGGACAGCGAGGAAGCGGAGTTCAGCGGAATCGCCACCAAGGAGGACAAGGAGAAGGTGATGGACATAGAGCTTAAGGAGGAATACACGAAAGGCTGGTTCGGAAACGCGAAGCTCGGCGGAGGCTCGACCCTGCCTGGAAAGGACGCGGATGAACTCACGGACGACCTCAAGGCCCTGTACAACGGCAACGCGATGGCGACCGGATACACAGAAAAGGACCAGTTCGTGTTCATCGGGAACGCCTACAACGCCACAGAACCCGGGGCGGAAGTCATATATTACTATAGCGGCTTCGAAGACGACCAGGACGCCTTCACCAGCATTGGCGGTCTAATCTCAAGCGCACAGGCAGGCATAAACTACAACACGGAACGCATACCGGAGAGCGAGACATCGGCTTCTGTCACATACAAGCATACGGAAAAGGATGCGAAGACACGTTCCTCCCGGACTTCATTCCAGGCAGAAGGCCCGGACCTTCAGACGGACGGCACATACGACGGAAAGGGAGCGGACAATACCGTGAGCATTTCGCTCCAGCTCGAAGACAAGGAGAAGAAGGACAGGAAGTTCAGTTATTATCTCGTGCCTCAGGCATCATTCAGTTCCAACCATGTGACGACAACCCGCTTATCAAGCACATACGGCCCTGAGGGAAAGCTTAACAGTTCGTCATCTTCAGCGGCAATCTCGTCAGAGAAGTTCAGCACATCCGGCTACGGAGGCTTCGGATACAAGGACTTCGGCAAGAAACGCAGAAGCATATCGCTGTTCGCCCGCTACGGCTACAGCAGCACGGATGCCGGCAAGAAGGAGATTTCGGAAGTGGTCTCTGCAGGGAGCGCAGTGGTGAAGGACCTGTTCTACGACACAGACAACCGCAGCACAAACGCCTCCGGAACCATATCTTACGTCGAGCCGTTCGGTGAAAGATGGGCGGTGCAGACACGCTTCAGCGGGACATATTCCGGAACAGACAACAGGAAGGACGCATACAACACGGACGGAAGCGAAAACGCATACTACTCGTCGCTTTCTGACAGCAGATATCTCGAAGGTCAGGGAAGGCTGCTCCTGCAGTGGGACAACGACACCACAAGCGTGCAGGCAGGAGTGCAGGTGAACACGACGCAGAACGTCATCAAGGCAAAGTCCCTCGGAGCGGAGACGCAGACCGGAAAGGGCGAATGGCTCACGAACTGGTCTCCTTTCGTCAATTACTCCTTCGAGAAGGAAGGACACGACCTATGGGCGGGATATCATGGTCGTTCGTCACAGGTCTCGGGAAGCAGAATCACCCCTACGATAGACATCTCCAACCCTGTTCAGATACAGGCAGGCAACATCTACCTCAAGCCGAGCTTCTCACATGACATAAACCTGTCGTACAGGATGAACAACCGCGAGACTTTCTCGTTTCTCAGCCTGTACATATATGGAGGGATAACGACAAGAAGCGTCGTCGATGCAAGCTGGTTCGATCCGGATGGTATCCGCTATGCAGTGCCCGTCAACTCCCTCAAGCCTCAGAGCTACGGCTCCCTTTATGCCTCTTTCAACCAGCCTTTGGGCAAGGAGCGCCGTTTCACCCTCGCACTGAACGGCAGCGCGACATATACGTCAAGCACCGGATATCAGGCGGTATCAAGCCTCAAAGGTCTTGACATACAACATTTTGACTATAACGACTTCATGAAGGAGTTCTGGGGTGACGCGTCAGGCGACAGGTTCTACAGCGGAGAGAGCGGTTTTGGAGAAAGCCGTACGAACACCTTCAGCTGGTGGGCACAGACATCTCTGAAATTCAGCGTCGAGAAGCTTGATGCCACCGTCAGAGCATATTTCAGCAACAACCGTTCACGCTATTCGCTCGACCCGACCGCAGACATGAACACATGGAGGAACAATTTCAGCTGCAACCTGCTGTACACTCCGGGAAAGGAATGGGAAGTGAAGAGCGACCTCTCATACATATATTACCGGGGATATACGGCAGGATACGGCCGTCCGGAATGGAAATGGGACATGAGCGTGAGCAAGAGCATAAAGTCGGTGACACTCTCCCTCAAGGCCGCCGACATACTGAACCAGACCAGGAACCTCCGCCGTACGACGTCATCGGAGTATTCGGAAGACATCTACAGCAACGTAATGGGCAGGTTCTTCCTCTTCAGCGTGTCGTTCAGCTTCGGAAAGATGAACTCGAAGAAGAACAGCAATGTCGAAAACGCGATGTGGAACATGATGTAGTCCACGAACCGGTTTGATTTGATACGGATTTTGTTTAGCTTTGCAGGCTGAAACAAGAAACGAAGAGAGTATGAAAAGAAGCGTATCGACAATCATCTTGATGCTGTGCATCGCATTCGCGTCAGCAGCTCAGGACAGACTCTATTTCATCGACCAGACTATGGTTTCGGCCTATGTCGAGGAAGTGTCGGAAGATCAGATAATCTACCGCACAGGCGCCCCTCAACACGGGCAGCGGTATTCGGTATCGGTTTATGACGTGTACAAGATAGTCTATCAGGACGGACATGTGCAGATGCTCGGTTACGGACAGTACGAGGAGCTCATCACCCAGATGGGAGGAATCCCCAACATGATGCGTTTCGATTCCGGCAGGCTCTACATCGGCTTCCGAAGCGGCATAGGAGCGCAGCATGCGGACTATCTGGCATTCAATCTCTACGGAGACAGATACACCAAGGCAAGGAAGCAGAGGAATACCGGCAACATCCTGTGCTATATCGGAGGCATCCTTCTGGTGGAAGGAGCTCTTTCCGCCGTCGCTGACGCTCCTGTCGGATTCACAATCGGTGGCCTCGTGCTTGGAGCCGGCGGTCTCGGAGCGGGAATACCTCTCCTCTGCAAAGGAAACAAAGGCCTGAACGCCATTGCGGACGACTACAACGAACGCGTGATGGGAAGTTCACATAAAGCCAGCCTCACACTCGGCCCATGCAGGAATGGGGTAGGACTTGCACTTAACTTCTGATATTCCGACATATATGAAATATTTTTTACTGACAGCATCATGTATCCTGGCATTGTCCGTGACAGCATGTGACGAACCTGCATATGAGACAGGAAGCAATGGAGTGCAGGAGCAGCCGGAGCAAGTAGGCACAGAGGACAAGACGGACAAGGAACCGCAGACAGGCATTGTCCCCTTCACCACCGCAGACGTCTCAGACGAAGGAGCGGCATACATATGGGACGACAGCGTGATTCCGGAAATCAGGATTGACGTCACCGAAGACGAATGGAACAGTTTCCTCAAGCGCTACGACGAATACAGCAGCAACGCGGACTATTTCCATTGCGACATCACCTATACAAAAGGAGGTGAAGTCACTACCATCGAGGATGCTGGATTCAGGATGCGTGGAAACACATCACGCCGCAGGCCTGAAGGCAGCGGAGGACAGGAGCATGTCACCGACGGCGCGGACTGGCATCATTGTCATTTCGGGATACATTTCCGCAAGTTCCACAAGGACGACGCACACACGCTCAAGGGCATCAGGAAGCTGAACCTCAAATGGTTCAAGGACGATCCTTGTTATGTGCGCGAACTCTACTGCTATGACCTTTTCCGCAGATACGGCATCTGGACTGCTGTCTTTGATTCATACTGCCGCCTTTCCATCCATGTGGAAGGTGATTCCAGACCGGCGTATTTCGGTGTATATGAAATGATTGAAGCCATAGACGAGGAATATGTAGAAAGGCGCGAAGCACAGTTCGAGAATGACAAAGGCTTCCTTTGGAAATGCTGTTACGGAACAGGAGGGCCGGCGGATCTCGACGGAACTGACGGTTCATGGGACGTGGACACAAACAACGGCGTGAACTACACTTACGAGTTCAAGGGTGACGAAGAGGATTACGCTGCCGCGAAGGCCCAGTTCGAGGACTTCTTGCTCAAGCTCACCGGCAAGGGAGAGGAAAGCTTCTACAGCTGGATCAATGAGGTGTGCGATGTCAGGTTCCTCTTGAAGACATATGCCGTAAACGTTGCCGTCGGCATGTGGGACGACCATTGGAACAACGGAAACAACTTCTACATATACTTCAACTCCACGGACAAGTACGACTATAAGTTCTACTTCATACCGTACGACTACGACAACACCCTCGGCACAAGCCTCAACTGCGGAGTGCAGAGCGATTCGGGACGTCACGACCCGTACAACTGGGGTAACACCGGCCTGCTCATGAAGCGGCTGATGAAGTTTGAAGAATTCAGGAACATGTACCGCGATGCGCTCAAGGAACTTGTCGATCCGGCAAACGGGCTCTTCGACATTGAGTCCAGTGTCTCACGCATAGAGGCCTGGCAGTCGGCCATAAGCCCTTATGTGAGCAACGATACAGGAGAAGACATGAGAATATACGACCAGCCGGCAAGCTGGGGAAACCACAGCGAATACCGTCTCATGGACAAAGGCGCCGACAATTTCTTCCGCGTGAAGAGCGATGTCATCAATGCTCTTTAAGAGCGGGATTATTCTTCAGTATAGAACCTTATCATGCGGGCGATGGCTCTCCGGCAGACCGGACAGAAACCATCGGCCGCATTTGTCTTCATACGGCAGTCCGGGTACGGTCGGTATACGCCTTTCGACTGATAACCTGCACCTTCATACACCCCGATGAACGATTCCGGACTTTCCATGCTCTCCCAGACGTTTTCTTCGACAGGCTGAGTAGGGATAGAAACGACCTTAGGCAGCATGTCGTTCCATTTCGATTCGAAATCATAAAGAGTCGTGATGTTCTGCTCCCAAGGCTCGCAGTCCGGATAATAATACTCGACGAACTGATCGTCATAATAATATTCATCCGCAAGGCCTGCAAAGCTGTGGCCGAATTCATGGACGACGACAGGACGGAAAGCGCTGTGATGAGCGGTCGTAAGTGTATATGAATTAAATATGCCGCCACCGCCGTATGTTTCTGTATTCGCGAGTATCACGATATGCTCGTAAGAAATTCCGGAGAGCTGGTCATGCATCTGCCTCAGACGAAGTGTCGTAAGATAGCGGTCCATATAGAACGTATTGAAATGTGAGCCCAAGGCGGTACGTTTCCACTCCCCATCTCCAGGAACGCTCACACCGCTGTCCTCGGACTCAAGCGCCACGGCAACGAAATTGAACCTGTCCTTGTACTGTGCAAAAGGTTCATGAGCAAGAATGGCATCCATCGCTGCCAGAGCATCCTCATAGAAGAGGCCGGCCTCATCTGAAGAATAACCTTCCGCAACTATGGCCACATCGATACAGTCGGACATGGAACCGTTTCTGAGCAGGTATCTATGAGGTGCAGGCTGTTTATCTTGCTTTCTTATCAATATGTCCGAAGGATCTACGGAATGGCTGAACGATGCAGACACTCCGCCCCTGAAGTCATACAGTTCCACATCGATGACAGCCGGAGACGAAGGCATCGGAAACAGGAACACATTCTCGAAGGATCTGCGCACGCGTGTCGCCTCCTCCGTCGTCTGCCATTCCTGGAAAAGCGTCGAGAAGGACTGACGGTAAAGCACCTTTCCTGAAGCCGCATCCTTCATGCAGACCTGTCCGTTTCCTCTTACTGCCACCTCGTCCATATTCACATGACGTCCTGCCCATCCTTCAGAGCACGACATCTCGTCAAGAGCGATCTCCTGCGTCCTGTCCGTTCCGGAAAATATATAGTCCACCCTCAATGTCCGTTCCTGAGCATCCGCCGCTGCACATCCAAGCACAACAGCAAGCAAAACAATCAAATATCTCTGCATATTCATGGCTTTATGATTCATATTCTGGCTGCACAGTTGATTCCGTCGAGGGCGGAGGAGACGATGCCTCCGGCGTAACCGGCGCCTTCACCGCATGGGTACAGGCCTGCGACCTGAGTGTGTTCAAGCGTTTCCGGATCGCGTGGTATGCGGACCGGAGATGATGTGCGGGATTCCACTCCGAGCAGAAGAGCGTCATTGGTGTAATATCCGTGCATCTTCTTGTTACCGATTTCCGGGAAGGCATACTTCAGACGGAGCGAGACATGTTCCGGAAGCAGTTCGTGCAGCGGAGCATTCGCAGCGCCCGGATGGTAAGAAGTCTGCGGAAGGCCGTTTGAAGGCACTCTGCGGCAGAAGTCCATCATGCGCTGGGCCGGAGCCTTGAGCGAGCCGGTATAATCATACATCGACTTCTCCACATCCTTCTGGAACTGCAGCAGGGCAAGCGGGCCATGCTTCGCGTATTCCGGGAAATCCTCCGGTTCGATCTGCACGACAACGCCGGAATTTGCCCATTTCGAATTACGTTTCGAATTGGACATGCCGTTCAGAACAAGCTCGCCTTCGGCAGTCGCCGCCGGCACAAGTATTCCGCCCGGACACATGCAGAACGAGAACACTCCCCTGCCTTCGATCTGTGTCACGAACGAATACTCAGCCGTCGGCATGAAAGGCTGGTATTTTCCATGATACTGGATTCTGTTTATGAGGGACTGAGGATGCTCCACACGCACTCCGAGGGCAAATCCCTTGGCCTGTATCTCCCATCCCTTGCGGTCGAACATCTCATAGATGTCGCGTGCGGAATGACCTGTTGCAAGGATGACCTTGCGCGAAGTATATATATCACCGGACATCACAGCAACGTCAAAAGAACCGTCACACTTCTTCACAATATCCGTGACACGCGAATCGAAATGGTACTCTCCGCCATGCTCCACCACACAGTTCCTGATGTTTTCCACCACAGCCGGAAGCCTGTCGCTGCCGATGTGAGGATGGGCATCTATCAGGATGGACGAATCTGCTCCGAAACGTACAAGCTGATGCAGGACCTCACGGATATCTCCCCTCTTTGAGGAACGTGTAAACAGTTTTCCGTCTGAGAAAGTGCCTGCGCCCCCCTCTCCGAAGCAGTAGTTCGAATCCGGATTCACGACGCCTTCCCTCGAAAGCGCCGCCATATCGTATTTCCTCTTGTGAACGTCCTTACCGCGTTCAAGTATTACAGGCTTATATCCTCGCATAAGCAGCCTCAAAGCGGCAAACATGCCCGCAGGCCCGGCACCTATAATGATTACCGGCTCCGCTGATGAGACGTCCTTATATTCCGGAAGCACATATTCCTCCATCACCTCATCCGGCTTGTACACCTCAACGCGGTATCTGTAAAGGATGTCGTTACGGGCATCGATGGAACGACGTGTGATGCGGTATTTCACCTGCGCCTTGTTCTTGGGCGAAAGTCCGAGCGCCCTGACTGCGGCGTTCTGCACTTCGTCGGCAGAAAGTTCCAGCCCCAGTTTCGTGGTTATTTCTATTTCCTTCATAATTATTTCTAAAATTCCGCAAGACGGCTGACAGGTGCTACATCAAGACCGGCACGCTCTCCGTTACGGTAATGGAACCAGCCGGCAATGGCAATCATCGCGGCATTGTCAGTCGTGAACTTGAATTCCGGAAGGAACGTCGTCCAGCCACGCTTGCGGCCTTCCTCGACAATTCTTGCACGCAGTCCGCTGTTGGCAGAAACACCTCCGCCTATGGTCATCTGTCTGATTCCGGTCTGCTTCGCCGCCTTTATGAGCTTGTCCATCAGTATGTCTATCAATGCCTTCTGGAAGCTCGCGCATATATCCTCCTTGTTCTTCTCCATGAATTCAGGATCGAGGGCCATCTGGTCTCTTACAAAATACAGCAGCGACGTCTTTATGCCGCTGAAGCTGTAGTCCAGACCTGGCACATGAGGCTTTGAGAACCTGAAGCGCTCCGGATCTCCCTGCTTTGCAAGCCTGTCCACTATCGGGCCTCCGGGATAACCGAGCCCCATCATCTTCGAACACTTGTCGAAGGCCTCTCCCACTGCATCATCAATCGTCTGACCGAGAATCTCGTACTCAAGCGGACTGTTCACACGGACGATCTGCGAATTGCCTCCGGAAACCAGCAGGCAAAGGTACGGGAACTCCGGACAGCGGTTCTCCGCATCGTACTGTTTTATGAAATTCGCAAGGATATGTCCCTGCAGATGGTTCACCTCCACGAGCGGCTTTCCGAGCGACATCGCCAGTCCCTTGGCGAAGGAGGTGCCCACGAGCAGCGAGCCGAGCAGTCCCGGCCCTCTCGTAAAAGCGATGGCCGTGATGTCCTCAGGGCTGATTCCGGCACGCACAATCGCCTCACTCACAACCGGTACGATATTCACCTGATGCGCTCTGGATGCCAGTTCCGGAATCACTCCGCCGTATGCCTTGTGCACATCCTGACTTGCAAGGACATTCGAAAGCAGGAAGCCGTCCTTGATGACAGCCGCCGAAGTGTCGTCGCATGAAGATTCAATTCCTAATATTATATCTGCCATATCGGGCATGTTTTATGTTCATTATCGCCTGCAAAAATACGGTTTTTATCCGAATTATTTATTATTTTTGCGGGTTGTATTTTTAACGGGACGAATTATCAGAAAGGCTCTCAAAATAATATGGCTGACCATCGTTGCTATCACAGCCATCGTAATCGGAGGAATGCTCATAGTGCAGCTTCCTCAGGTTCAGACGTTTGCAGTGAAGAAGGCCGTAGAAGCCGTCTCCGACAAGCTGGATGGAGACATAGAGTTCGAGAAGATACATTTCAAGCCGTTCACGACCCTCGTCGTCAAGAACATCGCCATCATCGACAGGGAACCGGCAGCAGATGCCGCCGACCCTGACAGCCCACCGGTAGACACCCTCTTCAAAGCCAGATACATCATCGCCCGGTTCACCCTCGAAGGTCTCAGAAACGCCGGCGGCCTGCACCTCGGCAAGGCATACATCGAGGATGCGCAGATGAACCTTGTACTCGAAGACAAGCCGGACATGGGAGACGGCGACACGACGACGGACAATCTCTCCAGGATCTTCCGTCTCAAGAAGTCAGAAAAGTCCAAGGACAGCGACCGGGAGCTCTTCCACATAAGGAAGGTCGAAATCCACAATTTCGGCTTCTCGATGAAGAATCATATGTCCGACAAGACCCCATATTACGGAGGCATCAACTGGAACGACCTGGACATAAAGGACATACACCTGAACGCCAAGGAACTCCAGTTCAAGGGAGGCATTATGTCCGGAACTGCGGACAAGCTATCGTTCAAGGAGAAGAGCGGCTACAGGGTGCAGGCAATGTCGGGCAGCGCACGTGTAGGAAGAGGAAAGACCATCATCGGGGAACTCAGGATAAGAGACCCGTGGTCAAACATATATCTTCCTGAATTCATGATGAGCTACAGCTGCGTGGACGATTTCTCAGACTTCATCTCCAAAGTGAAGATAGACGCAGAGATAGACCCGAGCAGGCTGGATTTCAAGACATTGACATATTTTGCCCCACAGCTTGAAGGCAACGGGCTGACAGCACGCCTTCACGGAAAGGTCTCCGGATACGTGGACGATTTCTCGATAGAAGACCTTTGGGTGAGTTCCGAGGCCGGAGGCTTCGAGGGCACTGCAAGCGGCAGGATGAAGGGCATACCGGAAATCATGGACACGAGGATAGACGCGTCCCTGAAGGATTTCACGCTGACGACCGAAGGCCTCGGCACATTCCTGTCGGAGTGGACGGAAGAGGACGTGGACCTGAAGAAATACATACCGCAGGTGCAGTTCGGAGTGCAGGCACATGCGCACGGCCCGCTCAACAATCTCAACGTCAGGGCGGACATAAAGACGGCGGAGCACGGGGCGGCGGATCTCGCTGTGAAGGTCGACGAAATCCTGACGGCATCACGCCCGATAACGGTCAGCGGAGTCGTGAACACCGCAGACCTCGACATCGGCAGCTTCATCGGCACAGACCTTATCCGTCAGGTCACGATGCATTCGGCACTCAGTGCAAAGCTGCCGACAAAAGACACCCCGGTGAACGTCAGGATAGACACACTGAACGTATCCCGTGCAAACATCCTCGACTACGACTACAGCCGTCTTAAAGGCAGCGGAACGATTACGGACAGCAAGTTCGACGGTTTCGTGACATGCACCGACCCCAACCTGAATTTCCAGTTCAAGGGCCAGTTCGCCCTTTCGCAGAAGACAAACGACGCGAAATATATCTTCGAAGCAGCGCTCGGGTATGCAAATCTGAACGCCCTCAATCTTGACAGGCGCGGAAGGTCTGTCGTCTCGATAAAAAGAGTCAAGGCCGACTTCAACAGAAAGGCGACCGGAGACATATTCGGAACCGTGAATCTGGCCGACCTGCAGCTTCAGAACGCCAAGGACAGGAACAACATAGGCAATATAAGCATAGCATCGCACAACAATGACGACGGGTACAAGATGACGTTCACATCGTCGTTTGCAGAGGCCTCGTACAAGGGTACGGCATCGATCATCGACTTTGCAAAGGACATACAGGGAGTGACGCTCAGAAAGGAACTTCCGGCAATCTTCACCGACTCGACATACGTATGGTCGGGCAACAGATACAGCATAGAGATGAAGTGCCACAACTCCCAGGACCTGATGAACTTCCTCGCTCCGGGACTTTATATCGAGGAGGGCACATATTTCAAGGCTGACATCGACAGGAACGGGCTCTTCAATGCGGATTTCGATTCCAGAAGGCTTGCTTACGGCACGCAGTACCTGAAGGGGCTTTCCGGCTCTCTCAGCAATCAGGACAATCATCTTGCGGGAAGCATAAGAAGCGATGAGATGCAGGTGGCCACCCTTGTCATGTCCGACAACAGCATAACGGTGGATGCCGACGACAACCATGTCGAGCTGCAGCTGGGATACGACAACCACAGCAGGCTCGACAACAGGGGCGTCTTCATTCTGGACGGAGACCTTGAAAGGGATGCGTCCGGACTCGGGCTGGACATGGCCATAAAGCCTTCGTCGGTCTTCATCAACTCGAAGCAATGGGAGATCAGGCCTTCCGAAATCAGCATAAAAGGCGGAGAGATTTCTGTGGATTCATTTGCACTTGAATCAGGAGACGAAGCCGTAAGGGTGTACGGAGGGTATTCAAGGACACAGAAGGACACGCTCACGCTCGCTCTTGAGCGCTTCGACGTTTCCATCCTGAACTCCGTCCTCACCGGTGACTTCGGCATTGGCGGAGCAGCGACGGGATACGTGAACGTGACCTCTCCCGGAAGCAGAACCGGCATACTGGTGGACATGGTATGCGACTCGACATATCTGGCCGGAGAGCCGCTCGGAACGATACTCATCGGAAGTGAATGGAACGAAAAAAGCCAGATGTTCGACATAAACGCACGCAACGACCTGAACGGCAGAAGCGGACTGGCCCTCACTGCAGGATACAGGCCGAAAGGCAGGAATCTGAATGCGACAGCCATTCTGGACGGCCTGGACATAAGTTATGCACAGCCATTCCTTTCCGACGTGTTCAGCGTCATGGACGGACAGATTTCAGGAAAGATAACGGCAGACGGGCCGCTTTCAGAGCTGTCGATAGGCAGCGACGGGGCAAGGCTCGACGATGCCATGCTGAGAGTGGCCTTCACGAATGTGCCATACATGGCAGACGGAACGCTCCACCTCGACGACACCGGCGTATACTTCGACGATATCAGCGTCCGCGACAGATACAACGGCACAGGAAAGGTGTCCGGAGGCATCAAATACGACCATTTCCGCAACTTCCGTTTCAACACCGTGCTGACGGTGGACCAGATCGAAGCCGTCAACCTTTCCGAGGCAGACTCGGAGGATTTCTACGGCAACATTTTCGCTACGGGAAAGGTCACGATCAAAGGCCCGCTCAACTCCATCCAGATGGATGTCGATGCAGTGACGGCGAAACGGGGAGAGCTTCATATACCTATGAATGCGTCTTCATCTGCAGGAACAAACAATCTGCTGAAGTTCAAGGAGCCGGAGGTGACAGTGGAAGTGGATCCTTACGACGCCTTCGTGAGGAAGAAGGAGAGGAACAGGGAGACGGGAAGCGAATTCAGGGTGAACATGAAGGTGAACGCCCAGCCTGACGTGGAAGCGTTCGTGGAGATTGACAAGGCGAGCGGGAATGTGCTCAGCGGCAAGGGAAGCGGTCTGCTGAACCTGACCGTGAGCGATGACGTGTTCGACGTGAGCGGCGACTACACCCTCAACAGCGGAAACTACAAGTTCGTCGCCGGCGGTCTGATAGGAAGGGACTTCACCATACAGGACGGAAGCTCCATCAAGTTCAACGGCGACATCATGGACAGCGACCTCGACATCGAAGCCATTTACAGGACAAAAGCGGCCATCGGTACGCTCATCTCGGACACGACTTCCGTTTCCACAAGACGTGCTGTAGAGTGCAAGATCATGATTTCCGGAAGGCTAAGCGCGCCTCAGCTCAGCTTCGACATCGACGTGCCGGATCTTGATCCGACGACACAGTCACGCGTTGAAAGCGCGCTTAGCACTGATGACAAGATACAGAAGCAGTTCCTATCGCTGATTCTTTCCAACAGTTTCCTTCCTGACGAGCAGTCTGGCATAGTGAACAACTCGACGCTTCTGTACTCGAACGTGATGGAGATGATGAGCAACCAGCTGAACAACATATTCCAGAAGCTTGGCATCCCTATAGACATGGGTCTCAACTACCAGCCGAGCGAGAAGGGCAACGACCTGTTCGACGTGGCCGTCTCGACTCAGCTGTTCAACAACAGGGTGGTCGTGAACGGCAGTGTGGGCAACAAGCAGTACAGCAGTTCCGGAACTCAGAGCGACGTCGTGGGCGATCTTGACATAGAGATAAAGCTGAACCGCTCCGGTTCGTTCCGTCTGAACCTTTTCTCGCATTCGGCGGACTCATACACGAACTACCTTGACAATTCGCAGCGAAGCGGAGGCGGCTTCACCTATCAGGCGGAATTCAACCATCTCGGACAGTTCTTCAAGAACATGTTTTCGAAGAAGAAGCGTCAGGAGGCACGTCAGAGAGAGGAAGACGAGATGCTCAATGCAGAAAGGGTAACGCTTCAGGTCACTGCTCCGGAGCCTGATTCCGGATCGGATGACGGCAAGGCGGACAGGAAGAAGGTCAAACAGAAAAAGGACAGGAAATATGACAGGAAATAAAGGCAGACTGTACCTGGTCCCCTCACCTCTTGGGGACAATGACCCGTCGGAGGTCATTCCGGCTCCGGTCCTGAAATCGCTTGAAGGTTTCAGGACTTTTGTCGTGGAGGAAGTGCGCACGGCGAGGCGTTATCTCTCACGTGCCGGACTCAAGGGAAGGATAGATACGCTGGAATTCTTTGAGCTCAACGAACATACGGATGCGGCGACCGTGGAGGGCTATCTGCGGCTTTTCGATGACGGGAATGACGTGGCACTCATTTCTGAGGCCGGACTGCCGGCCGTGGCGGATCCGGGGGCACAGCTCGTGGCTCTGGCCCACAGGAACAGCATCGAGGTGGTGCCTTGCGTGGGCCCTTCGTCGCTCATGCTGGCTCTGATGGCTTCGGGGCTGAACGGGCAGTCATTCGCCTTCTGCGGATATATTCCGGCGAAGACGGATGAACGCAGAAGCAGGCTCAGGACGCTGGAGAAGGTGTCGGGGCAGCTCAGGCAGACGCAGATACTCATCGAGACTCCGTACAGGAATGACGCGCTGTTCACGGATATCCTTTCGGTGTGCAACCCTTCCACAAGGGTGTGCATTGCAGTGAACATCACCATGCCGGATGCATGTATAAGGACAAAGACCGTGGCGCAATGGAAGAAGGAAGGACTGACAATAGGCAAAAGGCCCTGCGTTTTCTTGATCTTAGCATGAAAAATATAGGTATTCTTGAGTTGGAAGGAATGGAGTTTCGGGCATTTCATGGATGTCTGGAAAGGGAGAAGGCCGCCGGGAATCTGTTCACGGTGGATTTACGCGGGGAGGTGGACATGGCTGCGGCAGCGGAGAGCGACCGTCTGGAGGATACGCTGAACTATGCGCTCATATATGATGTCGTGGCCGCAGAGATGGCACGTCCGTCCGACCTTCTGGAGCATGTGGCGGGCAGGATCGTGAAGGCTCTGGAAGATAAGTTTCCGCAGCTGGTGTCCTTTTCTGTGAGGGTGTCGAAAAGAAGACCGCCGGTGGATGGTGTCGTGCAGTGGTCACGTATAACCTTATATTCCGAATAAGATATGGTCAGGATAGCATTTATTACTTTAGGGTGCAAGCTGAATTATGCCGAGACCTCGACATATGAAAGAGCCCTGGTGAAGGAAGGTTTCGAGGCTGTGCCCTGGAGCAAGGGAGCAGACGTATTCCTTGTGAACACATGCTCAGTGACGGAGCACTCGGACAAGAAGAGCCGCAACATCATCAGGAAGCTGCACAGGCAGAATCCCGATGCAAAGATTTTTGTGACAGGATGTTACGCCCAGTTGAAAAGGGCTGAAATCGAGGCGATAGAGGGTGTGGAACGTGTTTTCGGGGCAACAGAGAAGGGGCAGATCGTTCCGACGGTTCTGGATGCCGTGCGAGGCGCATCCTGCTGCGGACACGACATGGGTACATTCTTCCCTGCTTTTTCGAGCGGTGAGCGCACGAGGTCTTTCCTGAAGGTGCAGGACGGATGTGATTACAAATGCGCGTACTGCACGGTGCCGTATGCCCGGGGTGAAAGCCGGAACATTCCGATTGCGGAAATCATCCCTCAGGCTGAAGCCATTGCCGCAGAAGGCATAAAGGAAATCGTGCTTACGGGAGTGAATACAGGCGATTTCGGCAAGACGACAGGAGAGAGCTTCTTCGACCTCATCAAAAGGCTGAATGATGTGGAAGGCATCGAAAGATACAGGATTTCGTCCATAGAGCCGAATCTGCTCACCGAGGAAATGATAGACTGGATCACATCCGGCACGAAGTTCCTGCCGCACTACCATATACCTTTGCAGTCGGGATGCGACACCGTTCTGAAGCAGATGGGCAGGCGCTACGACACAGCTGCATTTGCGCATAAGATACAGTATATCCGGCAGAAGAGCGAAAAGCCGGGAGGGCCAAAGGTATTCTTTGGCATTGACGTGATAGTGGGATTTCCTGGCGAGACCGATGAACTTTTCGAGGAAACATATGCCTTCCTTCGCGATGTGGTGAGACCGGCATTCATCCACATATTCCCATATTCCAAGCGTGCAGGCACACCGGCGGCAGAAAGAAAGGATCAGGTGCAGGATTTGGTCAAGACGGAACGGGTTCAGAGGCTTGAGGCGCTGTGTGCGCAGCTGAATGCGGAATTCATGAAGGCTAACGAGGGAGTGCATGAGAAGGTGCTGTTTGAAAGCACGAACAGAAAGGGACAGATGGAAGGCTATACAGGCAATTACATAAGGATTGCAAGGCCGTACGATCCCGAACTGATAGGCAGAATCATAGATGTCATAATATGAAAAAGGCGAAGCTGACGTTTTTGGGGACAGGAACTTCTCAGGGAGTTCCGATGATCGGATGCGGTTGCGACGTTTGCCGCAGTGCGAATCCGCGTGACAAGAGGCTCAGGGCAAGCGCTCTGGTGGAATATTGCGGCATGACCATTCTGGTGGATGCCGGTCCGGACTTCCGTCAGCAGATGCTCCGCGAAGGCGTTTCGCACCTCGATGCCATACTCCTTACCCACAACCACAAGGACCACACCGGAGGTCTGGACGACATCCGTGCGTTCAACTACCTCGAAAGACGGGCTTCGGAAATCTACTGCGAACCTTATGTGGAAGAGTCACTGCGTAGGGAATATTCATATGCCTTTGCGGAGAAGAAGTATCCCGGCGCTCCCGAATGGCATGTACACAACATCAGCTCCGATCCGTTCACACTTCGCAGCGGCGGCCCCACAGAAGTCCTGGAATGGGAATCAGGCAAAGGCTACATGCACTATACCGCCAATCTTGCGGAAGAGGTGAAGAGCGCTGAAATCATCCCGATACGCGGCATGCACTACACCCTGCCCGTCCTCGGCTACCGCTTCGGCAACATCGCCTACTGCACAGACATGAATTACATTCCCGAAGAGGAATTCGACAAGCTCCACGGCCTCGACCATTTCATCATCAACTGCGTCAAGCACGGAAAGCACATCTCGCATTACTCACTCGAAGAAGCCATCGCCGTTGCCAGGCGCGTCGGCGCAAGACACTCCTGGCTCACCCACCTCTCCCACCAGCTCCCCCGTTACGAAATCCTCGCTTCCGAACTCCCCGAAGGCATCCTCCCCGCCTACGACGGCCTGGTCCTGGAATAACCGCAGCGCCAAATTACCGAAAAATGGAACCGCGCTTCTGAGCGTAAAATATAACACGCTGATTTTCATCGCATTGCCGAAAGTGCGTGCCGGCACGGGGGAGCACGCAGTTTGCTTAATTAGCTGAGCGGCAAATGGTTATGTTTTACGATTGGATGTCGGTTTCGTATTGCTCGACTTTGGAGTGGTCGACTTCGCCGAACCAGGTGTCAAGCTTCCGGACGGCTTTGCTCTTTACCTGCGGAGTGACATTAGTCCAGATGGCCTTGAGGCAGGCTACAAGGGCTGCGATGTCATCCGTGTAGCCTAATGCAGGAAGGAGGTCGGGCATGAGGTCAAACGGAAGGATGAAATAGCCTAATGTACCGACTATCAGCATCTTGTGCTTGTTCGGAGTATTCTCGTCCATAAGGACATAGTAAAGCAGAAGGGCATAATAGATGCCTTTCATGCCTGCCTTTCTGAATGTCCTGCCGATCTTCTTCAGAAGTCCGCTTTCAGAATAATGCTTCTGATAACGCTCGATGTCTGTGGGTGTCTTTGTCTTCATAACCGACTCCAAAATTACACATATTTTTCCTTTTGCCAAACAAATGTCCGGATGAGTACATCAATATGCCTGCATACGCAACCTATAATATATGACGGTGCAGAAATTACGGATATTTTGTATATCTTTGCGGCCTTATGAACCTGACTTGAGCGATGAACCCTTGTTTTGCCATAATAGATGCCAATACGCTGAGCCGGACGTCTCTGCGGAATCTTCTTTGGGATGTTTATAACCATGTGGAGATTTTCGCGTACGGTTCCATGGAGGAATTCATACATGATTCCAACAGGCATTTCGTGCATTTCTTTGTGAGTTCGGAGATATTTTTCAGCCATGTGGACGAATTCGATACACTTAAGGAGCAGACGAGCATACTGTCTGTGGGCAGGAAAAGCAGATTCGAGGCGGCCGGATTCCATGTGCTGGACATTTCGCTTTCGGAAAAGGAAATTGCAGGAAAGCTTCTGCAGATACAGATCGGAAGACAGCTGATGCAGGCCAAGACAGGAGGAAACAATACGGGAGAAGGGGCACAGAAGGCGGAAAAAAGGCTGACGGAAGAGTTGTCGGTCAGGGAAAAGGATGTGCTGGAGCTTATGGTGAAGGGATTCATAAACAAGGAAATAGCAGACCGGCTGGGCATATCGACGACCACCGTGATATTCCACCGCAACAACATCTGCGACAAATTAGGCACACGGTCAATCGGCCGGCTGACGATATATGCAGTCCTCGCCGGCATCATTGACATAAACGAAATATAGTATTTGCGAAACTTGAGTAGGATAAATTATGACAAACAGATTTTTGGCCGTCATCGGACTGGCACTGATGACATTGACACTTTCAGCGCAGACACAGACACAGAAGAAGAAGTTCATTGACGGATACGACGGAGGAATGATGGTGCACTCAGGCTTCCTCAGCGGCACCATAAACCCTGTGGGATACAAAGCCAAAGGCCTTCCTATGGGCATCGGAGGCGCCATCCGCTTCCATATCACCGAGCATTTCAGATTCGGAACGGAAGGATATGTATCCACCCTCAACCAGTCCAACGATACCGTGGAGGACGGAAGCTACATAAAATACGGCTGGGGAGGCCTCATGGGTGACTTCTATTGGGAGAAGGGCAGGTTCATGCCCTATGTCGGACTCACCGTCGGGGGCGGCTCGCAGACAAGCTACCTCATGTACGAGGGCGACAAGCACGACTGGCTGCCGGAAATCAGCACGATATACAACAAGACCGGCTTTCTGGCCGTCGATCCATATGTGGGATGCGACTACATAGTGTCAAAAGCCTTCCACCTTACATTGAAGATGGACTGCCTGTGTGCATTCAGCAAAGGGGAAATGGTCATGCCGACAGGCCCGAGACTGTATCTCGGCTTCATATTCTTCCACTGACAGCAGGTCACAGCGTGAACATCTGCGAAGGATACTGACGCGGAAGACACCTCAGAGCGACAGAACCCTTAGAGACTCCGAGGCCTTCGAGCGCTTCCGCAGAACATCTGTACGCGAGGTCATGAGTGTTGTTGTTCTCGCTCAGATGGCACAGGAATATGTTCTTCAGTCCGGGATGCCAGAAACGTCTGATTGCACCTGCGCACTCGTCATTAGAAAGATGTCCGCATCCCTGCACGATACGCATCTTCAGGTCGTACGTATACGGGCCGGACATAAGCATATCCATATCGTAGTTCGACTCCACGACCACCGTATCCGCCTGACGCGCAAACTCCACAGCCTCATCCGTCATACGTCCGATATCCGTCATTATCACGAACTTATGTCCGCAGACTTCAATCGCATAACCGACCGTCTGTGTGGCATCATGCGGCACGACGAAATATCTCACCTTCATCCCTGCCACATCGTTCCACTCCCCTTCCGCAAGCACCCTGCGGCATGGGCCTATGGTCGAAGCAGTGAACGTATGTCTTGCCAATGCCTTGTGAATCGCTTCCGCAGTATAAACCGGCTTCGAAAGTCTTTTGCAGAACGAACCGAGATGTCTGATGTGGTCCAGATGGTCATGCGTCACCAGCACCGCCGAAAACGAATCAGTATCGAGCGAATTCTCCTGCAGCACCTTCTTCAGACGCCTCAGGCTCACTCCGGCATCGATAAGGATGCCGCCGTCTTCGGTACCGAGATAATAGCAGTTGCCGCAGCTTCCGCTTGAAAGGCTCATGAATCTGACCATCACCTCTGTCCCTCCTTACCGTCAAGCACCCCATATATGAGAGCCGCAAGGTCCGAACCCGGCTCATAATACACAGCCGGAAGTCCTGCAGCAAGCGCACCGCCCACATTCCTCTGCGAATCATCGATGAACAGCAGTTCTTCCGCCGGTCTTCCGATATCCGACATCACCGCCTTGTAAAAGGCCTCGGAAGGTTTCAGGGCCTTCATTTCGAACGAGTAATACGACTTCAGGAAGATCTCTTCAAGAGGAATTCCTGCCTGACGGAAAATCTCGCGAGCGCGAGGCAGGCATATAGGATTGTTGTTGCTCAGAAGATAGAGGTCATATGTTTCGGAAAGCTTCTTCAGCAGCTCTGCCTTATATGGCGCTATATCCACGAGAATGTGCCACATAGCCTTGTCCACATCCTCTGCCGAAGCATCGGGACGCGACTCGGAAAGCACGATACGGCGGAAATCGTCTGCACTCAGAAGACCTTCCTCCAGGTCCCCGTATATGCCCTTCTGATGGCACGCATCAATGATGTTGTCTATATTCATGTACCCGGGCCCTTCCTTGAAGGCCCTCTTGCAGCCCTCGATGTCCAGATCCACGAGGACACCGCCCATATCGAATATTATTGCCTTACTTTTCATCTTCACAATACTTTTTGATGACGCCGTACGCGTCCTGAACACCCAGTTCTCCCGCACGCGACAGGTCTATGCATCCCTTCTCCTTGTCCTTCAGATATATCAGCACCAGTCCACGGTTGAAATATGCATCGCCCATGTACGGATACAGTTCGATTGCCTTCGTATAGTTCTCTATCGAAGCGATATGCTCGGACGAAAGGCAATGCAGATTTCCGAGATTGAAATACAGATACGGCAGGTCCGGCACAAGCTCAGCAGCAGCTTCCATGTCTTCTATGGCATCCGAATAATCATACTGACGTGTCACCTGATCCTTCACACGGGCCCTCGTCGCCCCGGAATCATCCATCGAAAGCACCTGTACATTGTTCTCAATCGAAGAAATGAAGTCTATCATCTCCGCCCGGAGCACGCCCCTGTTCATCCTGTAGAACGCTTCATAAAGCCTGCGTACATCCTCGCGTTCCCCAGCCTCCGAAGCTGCGTTGTCATAATGGTTCAACGCAGAATTGAACTGCTTGCCGCTGTATTCATACAAAGCCTTCAGGAAGCGGTTCTCCGCTGAAGATGAAGCCCCCCCCGAACCGGAATATGCCGCAGCCTCCACCTTGGCCAAAGCCTTGGCATCAAGGGCGTCATCGGCATTGCGTACATCCACGCCGACAGGAAGCTCATTCCTGAAGCGGCTTATGAGAGCGTTTTCATATCCTCTCGTAAGCGCATAGTTAGTGTCATCCTTCTTTCCGGTGAGTACAAACTTATACAGTGGCCTGAGCCTTATGTCTATGTCGCGATGCTGAAGGAGCTCGTCGTTGAAGTCCTTCTTGGCAAATTCAGCATCCAAAGAGAGCAGGGCGCTGTATTTCTTCGTCGTATCGGCAAACGAACCGGCATCCGTCACGTTCTTTTCGCGATATTCCTGTACCTTCTTCTGAGCCGTGTCGTAGTCCTTCTTCGAAGCCTTGAAGTCCCCGAGAAGATTCTTCACATAGGCCCTGTTCATATATGCCTTCGCAAAGTCCGGATAAAGCTCGATCGCCCTGTCATAATCCTCCAGGGCATTCCTGTACTGCCCCAGCTCTATGAAGATGGAGGCACGGTTGAAATACGCCAGCACGTTTTCCGGATTGATGTTCAGCACCCTGTCCATATCGTCGAGGGCATCCTCGAACGCACCTAACTGAGCGCTTATGAGGCCTCTGTTATACAATGTCAGGGCATTGCCCGGCTCGTCCTTGAGCACACGGTTCAGATCGTCCATCGCAGAATGATAATCCTGCTGCTCGTAATGCATGATGGCCCTGTTGAAATACGCAAAAGTATTGGTCGTGTCCAGCTCTATGGCCTGATCCATATCCGCTATGGCCAGGTCGTGCTTCTTCTGCGAGGCATACAGGCGTCCCCTGCGGACATATCCCTCCGGATCGAAGCGGTCCAGCTTTATGGCCTTGTTGTAATCGTTCAGGGCCTTCAGCGTGTCGCCGAGGAAAAGATAGCTCGCTCCCCTGTTGAGATATGCAGACGGATCCTTAGGCTGCTTCCTTATATATCTGTCGAAATCGTCCACGGCCTTTCCGAACTGCTGCGACAGGAAATACGTCACACCACGGCTGAAGTACAGTCCTTCATATCCCGGACGAAGGTCTATAGCCTTCTGGAGATCCGCCAGTGCCTCTTCGTAATTGCCGAAACGGCTCTGCGTGATGCCACGATAATGATATCCTGAAGTGAAGACCGGATTCAGCCTGACTGAACGGTCGAAATCGCGCTTTGCTCCGCGAAGGTCTCCGAGATTGTATTTCGCAATGCCTCTGAAGAAGAATGTCCAGTGGTCGGTCGTGTCCAGCCGCGCCAGGACGTTGAAGTTCTCTATGGCGAGGGCATACTTTCCGTCAGCGAGGGCACCGCGCCCACGCATCAGGAAAACGTCCTTGTCGTACTGCGCACAAAGTTCCTGCACACCTGCCGCGAACAGCAGGACGATCACCGTCAGAGACTTCAAGACCTTATGCACTTGTAGACGCATATGTAAAATATTTTTCCAGTTGTTGCTATTTTTTTCTAATTTTGGCGGCCGATTATTATCAGCGCTCAAAAGCCAAGCTACAAATATAGACATTAAAAATGCTCCTTCGGACAAAAAAAGCCAAAAATTCTGTCAAAACAGCCGTTATCTGCATGACGGCAGCCTTATTGTGCATCCATGCAGGTGCGCAGAACGCTTCATGGGCCAAGGAGGAAGCCGCAGCGGTCGGACAGGTCACCCCGCAGGAGCTGGAAATGGAACTGACGTTCCTTACGGACACGCTCTGCCACGGAAGAGGCACCGGAACCAAAGGCAATACGGAAGCGGCATTCTGGATTGCGAGACAGTTCAATGAAGCGGGCCTCCTCATGCTTGACAAGACATACGCAAAGAAGGTGTACATAAGGCAGGACGTCATCGGGCGCAATATCGTAGGGATGATTCCTGGTGCCGTCAGTGTCCCTCGCGACAGATACATAATCGTAGGGGCGCACTACGACCACCTCGGCGAAATTTCAGGCAAGACGTATCCCGGAGCCGATTCCAATGCCTCCGGAACGGTCGCGCTGATCAGCCTCATAGAGATGTTCTCCACCATGAAGACCCTCGGGAAAGTCTACGACAGCAACATAATCTTCGTCGCCTTCGATGCAAAGGAATGGAGCCTTTCCGGTTCGCAGGAATTCTGGAACATGCTGGACTACGGAAGGCTGCGCGATCCTCTGACCGGGGCGGCCATAACTCCGGACAAGATCTCGCTCATGGTGAACATAGACCAGATCGGAAGCACGCTCTCACCCATACACAAAGGCCGGGAAGACTATATGATAATGCTCGGCACACAGTCCCTCAAACGCAGCCAGAGGAACTTTCTCGCCGAATGCAACAGGTCCTCGGGCCTGAACATGGACATAGGGCTGGACTATTACGGCAGCCGCAACTTCACGGACGTGTTCTACCGTCTTTCAGACCAGAGGGTATTTGTAGACAACGACATCCCGGCCGTGCTGTTCACTTCCGGCATCACGATGAACAACAACAAGACCTGGGACAACGTGGAGAGTCTGGACATGGACGTGCTGCACAAACGCATAAGACTGATCTTCTGCTGGCTCCAGAAGATGCTGCAATCTTAAAAAAGGATAAACATGAAGGAATTCTGGAAAGTTTTGAAGCGCTTCGCTGCGCCATATAAGAGATATCTGGCAGGTTCGGTCGTCCTGAACCTGCTTTCGGCTGTATTCAACATATTCTCATTCGCCTTGCTCATCCCTATCCTGAACATCCTGTTCAAGATGGACACGACGGTATATGAATTCATGCCGTGGAGCGGAATGCCGACCAAGGAGCAGCTGATGAACAATCTCTATTACGGCGTCAGCCAGCTCATCGAGCGCTGGGGAGGCTCCACCACCCTGCTCATCCTCGGATGCGTGTTCGGTGTGATGGTCCTGCTCAAGACTTCATGCTACTTCGCCTCATCGGCAGTGATGATTCCGCTCAGGACAGGCATCGTGCGGGACATCAGGACAATGGTCTACAACAAGCTCCTGAGCCTCCCTATGGGCTTTTTCAACAAAGAGAAGAAAGGTGACATCATCGCCCGCATGAGCGGAGACGTGAACGAAATCGAGAACTCCATCGTCAGTTCGCTGGACATGCTCATAAAGAACCCGATCCTTATAATATGCTACTTCGCCGCCCTCATCTACCTCAGCTGGGAGCTTACCCTCTTCACTCTGCTGGTGGTTCCGTTCATGGCATGGGGAATGGGAGTAATAGGCAAGAAACTCAAGAGAAACTCACTTGTCGCACAGGGGAAATGGAGCGAAACAATGGCCCAGCTTGACGAGACACTCGGCGGCCTGCGTGTGATCAAGGCCTTCATCGCGGAAGACAAGATGAAGGAGAGGTTCACCCAGACGGCGAACGAATACAGGAAAGCTTCGGCAAAGGTAGCCATCAGACAGGCGTCGGCCCACCCTGTCAGCGAGCTTCTCGGCTCCATGATGATCATGATAGTCCTCTGGTTCGGCGGCACGCTTATCCTCAGCAACAACGCCCCGATAGACGCGTCTTCGTTCATATATTACATGACCATCCTCTACAGCGTCCTTGCCCCTTTAAAGGAATTCTCCAGGGCCAGCTACAACATCCCTAAGGGACTCGCTTCGATGGAAAGGGTGGACAAGATCATGAACGCCGTGAACGACATCAGGGAAATCGACGCTCCGAAGCCGCTTGACGGATTCAAGGACAGCATCGAGATCAAAGGAGTTTCATTCAGCTACGAGCCGGGGAAGGAAGTGCTTCACGACATCTCGCTCTCCATTCCGAAGGGCAAGACCATAGCCCTCGTGGGCCAGTCCGGTTCGGGAAAATCCACTCTGGTGGATCTCATTCCGCGTTATTACGACGCATGCGAAGGCTCGATATCTCTTGACGGAACGGACATCAGGGAGCTTCGCGTGAAGGATCTGCGCAGCCTCATCGGAAATGTAAACCAGGAGGCCATACTCTTCAACGACACGATTTTCAACAACATAGCATTCGGTGTGGAAGGAGCCACCATGGAACAGGTCGTGGCGGCGGCTAAAATCGCGAACGCACACGACTTCATCATGGAGAAGGAGGAAGGCTACCAGACCAACATCGGAGACCGCGGAGGCAAGCTTTCCGGCGGACAGAGGCAGCGCATCAGCATAGCACGAGCCATCCTCAAGAACCCTCCGATCCTCATCCTCGACGAGGCCACATCGGCCCTCGACACCGAATCGGAGAAGCTTGTGCAGGAAGCCCTCGACAGACTAACATCGACAAGGACGACCATAGCCATAGCGCACCGTCTCTCCACGATAAAGAATGCGGACGAGATCTGTGTGCTCCACGAAGGCAGGATCGTCGAGCGGGGAAGGCATGAGGAACTTCTCGCCCTTGACGGTTACTATAAGAAGCTCAACGACATGCAGGCGCTCTGATATGGGAAGTAAACGTGTCTACATAGCCCTGTTCATCATATACATCGTTGCCGTGGCCGCCCTCTGCTTCATGAAGACGGACGGACTTCCGCAGGTGGATCGCACCTTCTTCGGACTGCCGATGGACAAGGTCGCGCATTTCGTCATGTTCATGCCGTTCACCATCCTCGCCACCCTCGCCTTCGTGCATGAGGAGACACATCCTGTGCATGCCTTCGCCGTGCTTGCGCTGATTCTCGCCGTGGGAGCCGGCGTCGCCTACGGGACGGAACAGATCCAGTCAATGACGGACTACAGGTCCTGCGACATCACCGATTTCTATGCGGACATTGTCGGAATGGGCACGGGAGCGGTCCTTGCCGCAGCATATATACTTATACGCAAAAGATGAAAAGAATCATACTCATATTGGTCATCGCAATAGCTGCCGGAGTGTCTGCGTCCGGACAGAGTGCCATTGTAAAGGACTTCACACCGGTCTGTGACTCGCTGAGCAGGCTGATACAGGAAAGAACAAGCGTGCATGCGGTACTGAAGCTGAAGGCAGTGATGAAGCGCGGAAACACGCTGGATTTCTATTTCACGGAATCGCTCGGAGACTGTCCGTGGCATGGGGACAACCCTCAATGGTTCAGAAGTTCTCTGAAGAGGCTCTTTCCTTCTAAATACGGCAGCTACAGGCTCGGGGAGGTCTACAGCAAGAGGATTTCGCTTGAGAAGTTCGTCACCCCTGAGCTCGGCTTCAGCGGCCATCCTTCCGATTCGAGACATTCGGTGAAAAACCCTTCACGAAGGAACATCGTGGAGGCACTTGACGGTATGAAGTTCGACAAAGGACTGGACGGCAGGCAGATAGCCTTGTGGCAGAGTCATGGAAGATACTACGCTCAGGCGCGCGAACGCTGGGAGTGGCAGAGGCCGTGCCTGTTCCAGACCGTCGAGGACATGTTCACGCAGAGCTTCGTACTCCCCTACCTTGTCCCGATGCTTGAGAATGCCGGAGCATACGTGATGCTGCCGCGTGAAAGGGACGTGCAGCGCAACGAAGTCATTGCGGACAACGATGCTTCATGCGGGGCACGAGGCACGGCAGAATATGCTGAAAAAGGCAAATGGAAGGACGCAGGAGCAGGATTTGCAGACCCAAAGGCTGTTTATGCCAGTCTTGAGAATCCTTTTGAAATGGGTACGGCACGCCAGACGGGATGCCTGGCCCAAGGGAAGAAAGGTGCAGAGGCAACGGTGCTTTGGAAGCCGGTCATTCCTGAAAGAGGCTTCTACGCTGTGTACATATCATACCGGACACTTCCTAAAAGTACGGCAGCCGCTCATTACACCGTACATCATCTCGGCGGTGAGACCAGCTTCATCGTGAACCAGAAGATGGGCGGAGGCACATGGATATATCTCGGCACATTCGAGTTTGCAGAAGGTTCGGACGGCTTTGTGAGCCTTACAAACCGTACTCCGGAAGGCTACGACCACGAGAACGGAAGCGTCGTCAGCGCCGATGCCGTGAGGTTCGGCGGCGGAATGGGAAACATAGCACGCAGCGGTTCAGACGAGGTGGAACCGACGGTTTCAGGAATGCCTCGCTCTGCCGAAGCCGCAAGATACTGGCTCCAGTGGGCAGGCGTCGATCCCAAGATATACAGCCAGAACGAAGAGGAGAATGACTACAGAGACGACTTCATGTCCCGTGGCGACTGGGTGGACTGGATAAGCGGCGGCTCTGCAATGAATCCGAACAGGAAAGGTGGTGGCAAGGGCATACCTGTAGACCTTTCTTTCGGTTTCCACAGCGATGCAGGAGTGACTCCGAATGATTCGATTGTGGGTACATTAGCCATTTATACGCTCGCCTCCGAGGGAAAGCAGACGCTTCCGACCGGAGAAAGCAGGATGACTTCAAGGGAATATGCCGACATGGTGCAGAGCCAGATTGTCAACGACCTGAGGGCGGACTATGATTCGCTCTGGTCACGCAGGCACACATGGGACAGAAGCTACAGGGAATCACGTACTCCATCGGCCCCAGCGATGCTTCTGGAGCTGCTATCGCACCAGAATTTCGCCGACATGAAATACGGTCTGGACCCTGCTTTCAGATTTACGGTGAGCCGTGCCGTATATAAAGGCATGCTGAAATACCTCAGCAACAGATATGGATGCCCATATGCCGTACAGCCGCTTCCGGTCGAATCCATGGCAGTTGATTTCGGAAAGAGCGGCAAGGCTGTCGTCAGCTGGAAAGGCGTTTCCGATCCCGTTGAGCCGACTGCAGAACCGTCCGGATATATCCTTTACACACGTACCGACGACGGCGGATTCGACAACGGCACGGTCGTGAAGCCGGTCAGGAAGTCCGGACGCCTCAGCACCGAGGTCAGCATCAGGCCAGGCCATATATACAGCTACCGCATTGTGGCCTTCAATGAAGGAGGAAAGAGTTTTCCGTCCGAGACGGTCAGCATCGGTATGCCGGCCTCCGGAGTCTCCTCAAAGAAAGTATTGATAGTCAATAATTTCGACAGGACAAGCGGACCTGCATTCTTCGATTCACCGATGTTCGCAGGTTTCGACACAAGGCTCGACCGCGGTGTGCCGGACGGACGTGACATAGCGTATATCGGAGACATGTACCAGTTCAGAAGGGACATGGAATATGTCAGCAACGACAGCCCCGGATTCGGTGCGTCATATACGGACTATGCCGGCAGTATTGTAGCTGGAAACACATTCGACTATCCATATGTGCACGGAAAGGCCGTCATCAATGCAGGACTTCCTTTCAGTTCATGCAGCAACGAAGCCTTCTGCTGCGACACGACGCTTTGCGCATCGGCATGGGCCGTAGACCTCGTCTGCGGAAAACAGGTCACAACGGTGACAGGCAGCGGAAAGAGACAGCGATATGCCGTATTCCCAACTGAGATGCAGGATGCTCTACGAGCGTTCACTTCGCGCGGCGGACATGTACTTGCAAGCGGTGCACACATAGCTACAGACGTGTACGATCAGGTGTATCCTATACAGATAGACAGCACATTACGCGTAGAGACCCAAAAGTTCACGGAAAAGGTGTTAGGCTTCAAGCTCGCCACAAATTATGCCAGCAGGACAGCCGCAATATGCCCGGCAGTCGGTAGCCCTGTAGGGTTCAGCGGAAGCATGTCGTTCCATAACGAACCGAACTCTGGATGCTATTGTGTGGAGGCTCCGGACGGGCTTATCCCTGTTTCACAGAAGGGATATGTAGTGCTGAGGTATGCCGATTCAGGAATATCAGCCGGCATTTCGTTCGAAGGAAACGGGTACAGGACAGTATGTCTCGGCTTTCCTATCGAGACACTTCACGAGCAAAAGGATATCGACCATATAATAAGGACAACTTTAGAATTTTTCAGCAAATGACCGCACGTGAAGCAGAAATCATCGAACTGATCAGGAAGGAAGTCAAGCCTGCACTCGGCTGCACGGAACCTATCGCAGTGGCGCTGGCAGTGGCCAAGGCCATGGAAATCATTGAGGAAAGATGCACTCATGAAGAGCAGGGCTGGAGGATGGAAGCCGACTACGACATAAAAGTAGAAGTGAGCGGAAACATCCTCAAGAACGGCATGGGAGTGGGCATACCCGGCACCGGAATGGTCGGTCTGCACATCGCGGCCGCACTCGGAGCTGTATGCGGCAAGTCCTCATACGGGCTGGAAGTGCTTCACGATCTTGATGAGGCTTCCATAGCACGTGCGAAGGAACTGGTCGGTCAAAAAGCTGTGACAGTCGGACTTGCAGACACATCCCACAAATTGTACGTGAAAGCCTCTGTTTCAGCAGGTGACGAACATTGCGCAAGCGCCGTGATCGAGGACAATCATGACAACATCGTTGAAACGTGCTTTGACGAGACCGTGCTTACATCATATCACGGCAACGAGACATCGGAAGGAACAGCAGATCAGAAGACCACTCTGGACTATAATCTGACGGTAAGGGAGATCTTCGACTTTGCTTCGACGGTCGCTTTTGAAGACATACGGTTCATTCTGGAATCCAGAACCCTGAATCTTGCTCTCGCTCAGGAAGGTCTGAAGGGCAGCTACGGCCTTCGCGTAGGCCACAGCATCGCTCAGGAAGCGAACCGCGAAGTATTCGGCAAGGACTTCCTCTGCTATGCCATGTCACTGACAGCGGCGGCTTCCGATGCGAGGATGGCCGGATGTACGCTTGCTGCGATGAGCAATTCGGGAAGCGGGAATCAGGGAATCACCGTCACAATGCCTGTTATAGCATATTCGCTCCGTTACGGAACTTCAGACGAGCAGCTCGCCCGTGCGCTTTTGCTGAGTCATCTCGTAGCGATTCACATCAAGGGATATCTCGGCAAACTGTCCGCTCTCTGCGGTTGCGTGATCGCTTCGACAGGCTCGTCATGCGGTCTTGTATATCTGCGTGGAGGTAATTACGAACAGGTCTGCGCCGCCATAAAGAACATGATCGGCAACATCACCGGCATGGTGTGCGACGGAGCGAAAGTAGGATGTGCAATGAAGGTCGCCTCAAGCGTATCGTCATCCCTGCAGTCCGCAGTGCTCGCCCGTGAAGGCATATGCATATCGGCAAACGACGGAATCATCGAAAACGATATAGAAAAGACTATCCGAAACCTCGGTCGCATCGGCTCTGTAGGCATGCAGAACACCGACAACATGATTCTGGACATCATGGTCTGCAAATAAGTGCGCTCCTCTGGATGACGTTCCATATCGCGCTGACGCCGTATTCCATATCGCACTATCAATCAGAGCATTACACGAAGTGCGTGCTCCCCTTTGGCGGCACGCACTTCGCGTAATATGTTAATACTCTTCACTTTACATTTCACATTCTTGCGAGGCCGTGAACCGCGGCAAGCTATACCTTCCAGACTTTGAGGTACTGCTGAAGCGCCCACATCTCGTCGCGGTATTTTGCCGCAGCAAGGAAGTCCAGGTCGGCAGCCGCCTTCTGCATGTTACGCTTCGCCTGCTCGACGGCCTTCTCAACCTGTTCACGTGACATCGAACGGATTACAGGATCCTGAAGAACCGCCGCCAGATCCGCCTGCAGATAGCCGTCCACATACGCTGAATTTGTCTCACGCTTCGAATCATGGCCGAGTCCGACGCTCACGCTGCCCTTTCCAAGATCCGACGGATCAGGTATATATGTAGGCGCATCGTATGAATTGGCCGCACTGACCTTTCCCGTGACGCTGTTCGCCAGCCTCGGATTACGCTGCTTCCCTTCCCCACCAAGATCGCTCTGCACACCGGCCCATGCCTGTCGGCCGTATGTGCTTCCTCCAGCAGATTCCGCCCCGGCTTCCTCCAGCAGGACGTTCTTCTTCACGGCCACCTGCGTCGGCGTGATGTTATGCAACTTATTGTATTCCATCTGCTTGGTACGCCTCCGGTCGGTCTCGTATATGGTCTGCTGCATCGAATCCGTAATCGTGTCGGCATACATTATCACAAGTCCGTTCACGTTTCTTGCCGCACGTCCTGCCGTCTGCGTCAGAGCCCTTCCGCTTCGCAGGAAACCCTCCTTGTCAGCATCGAGTATGGCCACAAGTGACACCGTCGGTATATCGAGGCCCTCACGGAGCAGATTCACGCCCACAAGAACGTCGAAAAGCCCGTTCTTGAAGTCCTCTATGATCTCCACACGCTCCATCGTATCCACGTCCGAATGTATGTAACGGCACCTCACGCCCATCTTCGTGAAATATTTCTCCAGTTCCTCCGCCATACGCTTGGTCAATGTAGTAACAAGCACGCGCTCGTCAACTTCCGCACGCACACGTATTTCCTCCAGAAGGTCGTCCACCTGGTTCTTCGTCGGACGCACCTGTATAGGCGGATCAAGAAGTCCCGTCGGCCTCACAACCTGCTCCACCACAAGACCTTCCGACTTCTGAAGTTCATAGTCTGCAGGCGTCGCGCTCACGAATACCTTCTGACCGGTCACGGCCTCGAATTCCTCGAACTTCAAAGGCCTGTTGTCCGCAGCGGCCGGGAGCCGGAAGCCATATTCCACCAGCACAGACTTACGGGAATGGTCGCCGCCGTACATAGCCCTGATCTGCGGCAATGTCACGTGGCTTTCGTCTATGAACGTGATGAAATCCTTAGGGAAATAATCTATGAGGCAGAACGGACGCATCCCCTCGGAACGGCCGTCGAAATAGCGTGAATAGTTCTCAATACCGGGACAATATCCCATCTCCTTTATGAATTCCAGATCGTATTCCACCCTCTGCTTCAAGCGTTTTGCCTCCAGATGCTTGCCCACCTCATTGAAATATTCGCACTGTGCCGTCATGTCATCCTGAATCTGGCTTATGGCCTTTATGCTCCGCTCCTTAGTGGTCACGAAATTACCTGCAGGGTATATGGATATTTCCTCCAGCGTATCTATGAACGCTCCCGTCACCGGATCGATAATCGATATCCTGTCCACCTCGTCTCCGAAGAACTCTATACGCACGGCATTCTCTCCGTATCCGATGCAGACATCGACCGTGTCTCCCCTCACCCTGAACGTACCGCGCTTGAAATCTACCTCCGTACGGCTGTAGAGCGCATCCACAAGCTGGTACAGAAGCCTCGTCATGCTCCTTTGCTCACCAACCTTCACGTGCACCGTCTGAGCATGGAAATCCGCTGGATTGCCGATACCATAAAGGCATGATACACTTGATATTACGATTACATCACGACGGCCCGAAAGAAGCGATGAAGCCGCACTCAAGCGCAGCTTCTCTATTTCGTCGTTTATGCTCAGGTCCTTTTCGATATATGTGTCCGTCACGGGAATGTATGCCTCCGGCTGATAATAGTCGTAATATGACACGAAGTACTCGACCGCGTTGTTCGGAAAGAAGGACTTGAACTCTCCGTAGAGCTGGGCGGCGAGCGTCTTGTTGTGGCTCAGGATCAGCGCCGGACGCTGGAGTTTCTCGATGACGTTGGCCATCGTGAACGTCTTTCCCGAACCGGTCACACCGAGCAGAGTGACGGCGTCCACACCGCCGTTCAGAGCATCACAGATGCCCTTTATGGCTGCAGGCTGGTCGCCCGATGGCTTGTATTCCGAGTCTATCTTGAATTTAGGCATACCTCTTTTCACTTATTACGCACAAATATAGCGAATGTTCGCTTATCTCTTTCCGAAAATTTACTATCTTTGCGTGATTTTAGGCTTTATGTCCTTTCAGGTGTGACACCTCTGTCATTCCGGATGGGCACAGTAAGTCGAGGAATCTATGAAACACGTTTTATAAAACAATAGTACTATTATGGTTTATTCACACGAAGTGCAGCAGATGTGCTGCGTAAAGAAGGGACCTAACCACGGTCCGGCTCCAATTCCTGAAGAAGGAAAGTGGGTAAAATCAAAGCAGATTACTGATATCTCAGGCCTTACTCACGGTATCGGCTGGTGTGCACCTCAGCAGGGTGCCTGCAAGCTTACCCTCAATGTGAAGGAAGGCATCATCCAGGAGGCTCTCGTGGAGACTATCGGTTGCTCAGGTATGACTCACTCAGCTGCTATGGCATCTGAGATCCTCCCTGGCAAGACTCTCCTTGAGGCTCTCAACACGGACCTCGTATGCGACGCCATCAACACAGCAATGCGCGAGCTCTTCCTCCAGATCGTTTACGGACGTACTCAGTCAGCTTTCTCTGAGGGCGGTCTTATGATCGGTGCTGGTCTTGAGGACCTCGGAAAGGGTCTCCGTTCACAGGTAGGTACACTCTACGGTACTCTCGCAAAGGGTCCTCGCTACCTCGAAATGGCTGAGGGATATATCAAGACTCTCGCCCTGGACAAGAACGACGAGATCTGCGGATACCAGTTCGTACACCTCGGACGCTTTATGGACCTCATCAAGAAGGGTGTCGATGCAAACGAGGCTCTCAAGCAGGTAACAGGAACTTATGGCCGTTTCTCTGAGGAGGCCGGTGCAGTTAAATACATTGACCCACGTCACGAATAATAAGGAGGAAAGACTATGATTAGAGAAGTAAAATTCGAAAGCCAGGATCGTCGTATCAACCAGATCCTCGCAGTTCTCAACGAGAACGGTATCGCTTCTATCGAGGAGGCAAACGCAATCTGCGATCAGTATGGTCTCGATCCTTATATGACTTGTGAGGAGACTCAGCCAATCTGCTTCGAGAACGCAAAGTGGGCTTATGTAGTAGGTTGTGCGATCGCACTCAAGAAAGGTTGCAAGAACGCAGCTGAGGCAGCTGAGGCAATCGGCCTCGGTCTTCAGGCATTCTGTATCCCTGGTTCAGTTGCTGACGACCGTAAGGTAGGTCTCGGACACGGTAACCTCGCAGCAATGCTCCTCCGTGAAGAGACAAAGTGCTTCGCATTCCTCGCAGGACACGAGTCATTCGCAGCAGCAGAAGGTGCAATCAAGATCGCAGCAAAGGCTGACAAGGTACGTAAGGAGCCTCTCCGCGTGATCCTTAACGGTCTCGGCAAGGACGCAGCTCAGATCATCGCACGTATCAACGGTTTCACATATGTACAGACTGAGTTCGACTATTTCACCGGCGAACTCAAGGAAGTACGCCGTATCGCTTACAGCGACGGTCCACGTGCAAAGGTCAACTGCTACGGTGCAGACGACGTCCGCGAGGGTGTAGCAATTATGTGGCACGAGGGTGTTGACGTATCCATCACAGGTAACTCAACCAACCCAACCCGTTTCCAGCACCCTACAGCAGGTACATACAAGAAGGAGCGCGTGCTCGCAGGCAAGCCATACTTCTCAGTAGCATCAGGCGGTGGTACAGGCCGTACCCTTCACCCAGACAATATGGCTGCCGGTCCAGCTTCATACGGTATGACCGACACAATGGGTCGTATGCACTCTGACGCACAGTTCGCAGGTTCTTCATCAGTTCCAGCACACGTCGAGATGATGGGATTCCTCGGCATCGGTAACAACCCTATGGTAGGTTGCACCGTTGCTTGTGCGGTGGACGTTGCTACTGCGCTGAATAAGTAATCTATTGATACTTAATAGCTTTTGGAGACATCCTTTCGAGGGTGTCTCTTTTTTGTGCTTATATCCAGCCTGTTGTCTTTGTCACTTGTGCTTTGCTCATTTCAGTTCAGCCACATCTATATTTTCTTTGTGACGGTATAAATAGATTATCCCTTGTTTTAACTGTATAATAGCCCTGTTCAGGCTTAGTTTGTGACGGTTTTGTGACGGACTTTTGACACCGTCACAGAAGTAAAATCCTGCTTTAAACCATGTCTAACACCTCCTTTGATCATTTGTTATTGGCAAAAGTAATCATTCCGTGACTGCTCCGCAACTTTATCAGCCACACCGTCACAAAGTAATTCCACGATTCGACTTACCATATATTCTGGGATATTGTATGTTGCCAAACACTCAATATCACATAGTTAAAGATATGTGGAACGGCTTATCCCACCTTCGTAACCTTTGGTTTGGCACTTCCTATATAGCTGAGTATAATAGCCATATAATTAAGTATCACTCAAAAATTTTTGAATTATGGATAGCAGGAAATTAAAGAAAAGAAAAAGGCAGGCAGACAAGACAAAGAGGATTTTCGAGGAATTGAACAGACCTGTGACCTACATCCTCGATGATGTAAAGGAAACTGTGATCACTGAAAACACCTACAGGGCAATTCCTTATAAAGTCCTGAAAACCTATTTTCTCCCTAAGGGATTGTTCTAAAACGAAGAAAGCGGTATTTGACCCACAAAGTCATTTACCGCTTTTCTTGTTATGAATATTATCAGACCTTAGTTCCAAACTATAGTATATTTTTCTTCGAACCCAAACTCATTACCATCATCGCTACACATGTTGCATTCCGTTATATATCCTTCGCCGTCAAATTTGTAGTTACATATTCCATTTATTGTTTCAGAAACATTGCGATCATTTTCATCGAACCAATAATATGTTTTCGAAAAATGGGTTGGTAGTATATCGGTTCTTCCACCAATAAGTTCAGGATGTGCGACGCACAAAGGATTTTCGTAGAATCCAGATGAAAGGACATATGGGATAATCGGATTAAAGCCATTGGTTTTGATAGTTGGCATATCACTATCGTAAATAAAACGAAATGACTCGGTAAGATAGCCTTGAGTTCCTCCGTCATAAACTCCTCTCGAGTAAAATTCTCCACTACTAATCCAACTGAATCTGTAAGCATATTTGGATGTTGTCAGATCTGTAATCTCTACTAGTCGTCCATCGTTGTATCTGACATCATAATAACTGTTGTAATTGCGAATAAGCCCATCATTTAATGAGGCCACTCCATATGGTGATATAATTGCATCGTTGTTCCAAACATAGTCGTGTTCTTGCGTATATTCTCCATTATTATGTATAACCTTCAGCAATTTTCCAGCATTGTCATATTTGAAGTCCCATAGTGAATAGCCAAAGTCTGAACTATTTATTTCTAATCTTGTAATCTTCTTCTCACCTGTTACTAATTCGTATTGAGGCTCTACTTCTTTGCTACATGCTGAGAAGTTTACACAGAATAGAATAGTTCCTATGGCTATTCCAATAAATTTTAGAGTTTTCATTATAGTCATATCTAAAGGTTATTCCCAAGTCAAAATCATTGGGTTTGACTGATTTAAATAAATTTTAGTGATATAGCCCTCTTTGTCAAATTCATATGTCAAGAGGATGCCACCTATCATTGTAGGCAATTGTTTGGTTCTTACTCCCAAAAGCTCAGGATGTGCCATAGATAAGTTATCATATTGAAAAATAAGATATGGGATAAGAGGACAATAACCTTTCTTTAAAGGTTCTCCATAGGTAAATGATAGATTAGAGCCTACATAGCTTGAGATTGTTTTAATTTTGTCGCCATCCCAAGTAATTGTGGTTGTATCATATTTAGTAAGTCTATTAGAATCGTTGTAAGTGAACGTTTCGTCACCACTATTGCTCTTTACTCTTCCATTTTCCAAAGCAACTGCATATTCGTCATCAATCATGATAACATTGTCACTCCAAGTATAATGATTCGTCCAAGCATATTCCCCAAAATCAAACGAGCATGTTGATTCAGTCAGTCTTCCCTTGTCATCATATTTGAATGTAAAGACTTCCAGATCTTTCCCACTTTCGTCATCCTTCGCAACCAACTTAACAAGTTTCTTCTCGTTGGAAAAATCTTCGTTACCATCCGGATTGTCATCCTTACTGCATGAAGTAAAGCCTACGCCCATAAGAACAGCCATCATTGCCATTCCAAACATTCTTAATGTTTTCATTCTCTTGAATTTTGTTGTGCCCTCACAATTCCCAGATGAAAGCGGGTATAAATAAAGGTGTGGGAACTTATTGTCTTATCCTACACTCGGGTCTTCGCATTACCTCTGGAATGGATAAAGACAATAGCCCACACCAAAAGATATGTGAAAAGCCAAGATAGGCTGTACATATCAAATGATGTGATGCCACTGCCTATTATCTTCATTCCATTTTCAAAGTTGCGAAGTTTGAGTGTAGAAGATAATTTCAATAACACCTTTTTGTCAAAATGTCCTTCTTTGCCATTGCTGGCTCGGAATTGCGACAAAGTTAACAAAAAGATGTGATATTGTATAGATTCCCAATTCCAATTTTCTGAAATGGCAGGTAGATTTTCAAGGTCTCCCTGTATAAGAGAAAGATTTCCTAAAAATCTACCATGCCTAAAATCAGAATGTCAGACAGTCATAAGTCTCCAAAATTTCCTCCTGTCTCAGACCCAAGTATCGTTTAGTAATGCTTACGCTGGAATGATTGAACAATTCCATAAGTTTAACTAAGGCGAGTTCTGCATTATCAGAGGATTCAAACACTTTTCTGCCAAAGGTCTTTCTTAACGAATGGGTGGAGAAGTGCTTTATCTTCAAATTGTAATGGTCTTTCAGTTCTTTAAGGACAAGGTTTATCCATTGCACAGAATAAGGTTTACCTTTGGTGGATAGGAAACAAGGTTCGTCCATATTCTCAATATGTAATGCTTTGTGACAGTCCTTGATATGTTTCTGAAACCCCTTGTTTATCTTCACTTCTCTGCGTTTCCCTGTTTTCATCTCTATCAGCACAAACTTGGCTTCATCGTTCATAAGCATATTCCAAGTAAGGCGTAACAGGTCAGATATGCTTAAACCAAAGAAAATTCCACACCCAATAAGCAGACTTATTCTGTAGTTCTTATCCCTGTAGAGTTTCCTCACCAATGTTGTAGCACTATCCCATTGTAGATAATCGCTAGTTGTGTAGCTGTTCTTCAAACTCATTTCAATAATATTTGATTTTTAATGTAAGTGAAAGTAAAATTAACTCCCATTATTTAAGTGATTGATAATCAATGAGCGTTAATTTCACTATTAGGTAAAAGTGTAAGTTATTAGATTTGCCCATCATCAGCGAAACTATAGCAGTTCTCCCTTGTATAGATGATATGGTCTAACACTTGGATGTCTAAGAGTTTTGCGGCTTTGGTAATCTGATTTGTAGTCTTTATGTCTGACAGACTTGGCGTGACATTTCCGCTTGGATGATTATGTGCGAGAATCATTGCCACAGCATTAGTAAGTAATGCACCTTGCAGGATTGTACGGACATCGCAACAGGTACTAGCCAGCCCTCCCTCTGATATGATTCTGCATCCAAGAACGTGATTGTTCTGATTCAGATATAGGACTCTGAAAGTCTCTGTATAGTCAAGTGTGTCATCATCGTGGATTTTCAGCATTACCTTGTATGCATCCTTTGCATCACGAATCTTTGTCCGCTTGTCGTATGGAACAGTGTTTCTATAAGACAGTTGCACCTCTGCTATGTTGAAATTTGTATTCATTTCCTTTATAGTTAATTAGTTAAAAAGAGGACACCCGATAATGGATGTCCTCTCTAAGTGTTAATGAATATTTATAAAAATTATGTACGCAATGAGCAATAGTAAAAATAATGGTGGGCATATGAAACATAAACCCACCAAAACGATTATTACTATAAGCCAGATAATGATAGGAAACAGACTTCTCATAGCTAATCAATAAACCATTTGTATTCCTCATCACCGTGTAAAGCCAAGTTTATTCCTTGTGCCATTTCAGTAGCGTTCAGAGAACGGTCTAGGAAAGAATCTATATAACTGCTCTTGTTAGCTCCTGTCAACAGATTGTAAAATTTCCACATGTTGAGTTCTCCACCTATACCACAGAAATTTTCATCATGGATATAGGATTTTGCAACAGAGTTTATTTGGGTATCTGTCAGCAACATTCTTGGGATTCGTTTCTGCATGACTGTTGGCAAGCATTGATAAAGTCTCATTCTGCCTAAAATCTGACAGAACTGATGTTCGCTCATTGTTGTGTTTCCTAGAGTCTGCAACAGGTGGATTTGTTTCGCTGGATTGAAATTGTTGAATAGTTCCATAGCTCCGTTATATAGTTCAGCGGCATTGGTAACTCTCAAATCATCTTTGTAGCCATCTGTAAATATGCACATATTACAGCATACTTGATTCTTAAACCCTATAGCCAATTTGAAAAGTTCTGGACTTTTCTTTGAATAGAGATTCATCTGGTTATAGGCTCTAACTCCAACTATAGAAAGGTTTAGTTTATTCCCTTCTATTGTTTCATAGATAGATGGCACATCTATACTGAAAGCACATCTTTCATAATAGATAGTCTTTTCACTCTCTAGGAGTTCATTTGCTTTCTTGTGAATCGCTTCCGGTGTTCTGCCCTTGATAACATGAGAAACACGGATTTTCGGAGCGTCCACAATTTCACCGCTAAAGTAATCTTTTACGGCAGCCATGATGATGTTAATAAACTGTGCATGGTTAATTGTCAGTTCATTGTCTTTAGCGAAAACAGGTGTTATACACTCATTAGATAAATGGTAAATATCCACTTCCTGCGTATTCGCTTCTATAAAGTGTAAATTACTGCTAGCTCTGGAAAGATTGTCAACAATTTCCGCTTCCTTTGCAACTTGATTGAAATTGCGTTCTCTTACCTGTGTAGGCATTAAAATTAAATTACTCATATTGATAAGTGTTAAAAGGTTAATAGATAATCTTCTTTTTATATCAATACTGAGGAGGGGAATAAAGGGGTTATCTGCCACAGTTCGGGTCTCTATATATGATTAGGGGGCGAGATTCTTATGGGAGGGGTTTATATATACTTCTGAGGGGGACTTTTCTGATTTTTAGCTGAACTGTATATATCTAATAAGGAGACAGTGAACATCTTTAGAACATAATAGCTAATGATGTGTGATTTTTAGTTGCTACTATATATCCTGAAATTCAGACAGATTTTGCACATATCCTGATTCGCGGATTTTTGGGCAATATGCTCCTGCACCCATTAAAAATTAAGAGCCATAAGTAATTGCTTACCTACGGCTCTGTAACCATTAACTATGTATGTAATGATGCGATTTTGAATATAATGAGGGTGTTGGCGACATTTTTTACTAGGGACTATAAAATAATTTCTTGACAAAAATTGTCGTAGCTTATAGGATTCTTGATCGAATGAGATAATATCCTCTCTTTTTATTATGCTCCTGCTTCACAGCCTCAAAGAAATCAGTGATAGTATGAGATGTTACAGCCTTTTTAGGCTTCAAGCCCACTAAGCCAAAAATTCGCAGAAGTTCTGATTTGATAAAGCTAGCAGAGTACCATTGTCCTGCATAGAAAGAATTTGCAATCAGTTTCTGTACCTCATCTCCTCTTGCTCTCTCATTGAAGTCCGCCAAGATCATAGCTTCCTTGATTCTTTTAGTGCTGTATTTCAACTTCTCAATTTCTGATTTACCGATTTTGAGGTAAGCATCCACAATGAATTTGTCAGCTTCCTCCAAACCTTGTAGCAACTGATAATCCATTTCGGTTTGACAAGGACAGAGCAGTTCCAACTGATTTACTATTGCTTTCCTTTTCTCTTTTATAAGTTTGGTATTGCAAACAATCAATCGCTGTTCATCGCCCAAGACATAGGATTCATCCTCAGCGGTAACATTAAACATTCCGCAGTTAGCATATCGTTCTACTAGGTAGCCGTCATTATTGTAGAAGCCCTTTACGAAATCAAAGTTAATCTTAAAGTCAATTTTGTAGAAGCTAGTTCTTCCTTGTTCATCAAGCATATCCTTATATGGTGAACATTCCAAAAGGGTCTTGTATGCATCTCTAGCAGAGTTTGTAGTTGCATATGCATAAAAGGATTTGATCTGTTCATAGTTAAACCTTAAACATTCCATTGTTCCTTTCAGCTCATCCTTACTACGTATATTGAAGCGTGGATTGGTGTTAGTTACGAGACATATATTTCCTACCCCGTTTCTGAATCTGCCTACACACTGCACAGCATCCGTATATGGATCGAATATAGTGTAGTCTGCAATATAACAGTCTGCAAAGAGAAACACATTAGGTTTGAAATTTAGCTCAATATCTACAGCATTGTAAAAACGGGAGGTAAACCAATTGTACTGCATCATCTTGCTTTCATCCCACACATCTGTTACGTTGTTGAACTTTGCTCTTTTCAATTTCTCTACACTCTTTTCAGAACAGAAAACAGCGGACTTGTCCAGAATATCAAGACGTATCATTAGCTCATATATCATATCTGTAGAGTTGCAGAATATGAAGCACTTGTCTTGCTCTTGCAGTACCTTTTTAACTGTAGGCAACACATTATTTGTTGTGATGATATGCAGGTTCTGCACGTAACTGAAAGTCGGTACAATTTCAAGAATGTTAAAGTCCTTAAATCGAGGGTCAGTGAACTCCAATGGCGTAGCAGAAACCAATGCTTTATTCTCACATTCAAAGAACAGATCCATAGGAAGACTGATATGTTCTCTAAATCCTGAATCTTTAATGATCTTGTGACATTCATCGAACAGCAGGAAGCAGTCGAAGCGTATATCCATATCCATGTCCTCAAAGGCGTTACGAACCTTGCAGAAACTTTCTGGAGTAGTAAGGATTTTGATGCGCTTGCCTTGCTTTTGGCTACGGATCATATATCTTAATATGTCCTCTGCATAGATGTTGTCATGTACTCCGAACAGGTTATCATCCCTGTGCTTTGGGTCGTTGCACTTGCCTATGATCACAGGCTTGTTCGGCTCTATGATTACAGAGTTACGATTCGCCTTGATTTCACCATATGTAGCTCCAAGCCCTGTAAGCTTCTTATATAATATGGTGTTGGTAGGGATTACTTTATGTGGGAGCACATCCGTAAGGTATTGCCGCCTGCCACCTACCAATCCAATTTCAATATGTTTAGTTATCATTTCTTATAAGAATTTAAGGAAGAGAGAGAGGGTTAGCTCCCTCTCCCTTGGTTACTGATTAAATAAACTGTCCAGCTTCACGCAAATAGTTAACAATCTGTTCAGTTCTCTTTACTCGAAAAGTTATCTTTCCCTTTTTGCAAGGAAGAAAGGCAGAAACGTAGCCTGGTCTTTCCCTAAAAAGAGGGGTACACTGTAACATCATCCCCTTATCCACAAACAACTTCATAATGTAGAAATCACTAGTAAACTTAGCTACTTCGTAATCCTCTGGTGCAGGATCGAAGTCGGTTACTTCACCCTTTGTCAAGTAGCGAACTATGCCGTTAAAAGATTCATTCTTCAGATAGTACTTAAAACCAGCCACTCCTCTGGTCTCAATCCATGCATAGTGGAAATTTTCCTTGTCAAGTCGGAATTCAACATTAATATTGCCGTTCCTGTTCATGATTGACAACAGGGTTTCAAAAGCACCTGTATTATCATATGCCTGCTTCACGTTAGGCTTGTCACAATCAAGTGTGAAGTCAAAGCTGCCTGCGGGTTCTGCACCCATGTTCTCATTGAGGGATAATTCCTCAGAATATTCATAAACATTTTCGCCACCATGAGTCGGGCGTGCGTAAATATCATCGAGTTCCTTCTCGATATCTATTTCTGGGACAGCTACTATTTCAGCAGTCTTGCTATTCCTGTTTGCGTTTCGGGTCGCCACCACTACATTCTTCTTTTCCATAATTAAATAAATTAATGAATTTATACTTTTGTTATTATCAATCTTCAACGGGCGCCCATGTTGTTGATTGTTGTGTCAAAGTTCAAAGAGAGGTTTACTCGGTTCTCTGTAGCGATCTTGATTCTACCTTACTATTCTTCGGAGTGAACTTCCTTGTGTTGTTATTGGAATGAATCGCTACCGTTTCTCTTTCTACTCTCATTGTTTGACATTGCAAAGGTACGGCTAATTTTTGTTTTTGCAATACCTAAAGCATTGACTATCAATATATTAACGCGTACTAAAAACCAGCAAGTTTACAGTACGCAAAAAAAATACGTACCAAAAAGTTTTACCTTTTCAGTACGCATTTCAGTATATCGTGACTTAATTATTACAGCATGTAGTGACCGCCCATAAGCATTGGAAATTCCTCGTTCTTATACCTTCTCAACAGGTTGGATAGCATCCTGTTCTTGTTACAGTCTTCATCGTATTCCACATAGTACCTCTCGGTATCGTAACCTACCACATATATCAACCTAGATATAAACAGCAATTTGTCCTTTGACACATTATATATTGAGTTCTTAGGTTTGGTCGCTTTCCTGTCTTTCAAGAAGTGGAGGAATATCTCAGCAAACTTCAATTTCTTATATGAAACGTCAAGGTGTGACTTCTCTTCAAAGTTGAAAGGCTTCGTATCACTAACTATATAGCCACCTATCTTGTTCAGATTCTCTACGATTTCTTCTCTTGATGATTCACTTCTAACTATATCATTATAGGAGTTAATGTAGTGCTGTACTGCTGACTGTATTATCTTTATCGTCTCCTCCCTTTCTACCTCATAGCTCTTTCTGTTATCCTTCTTCAAAGTAATACTTGTAGCTTCTGACAACTTTGCTATAAATCCGTTGACATCATCCAATGTACTTTTACCAAATGAAGGGGAATTATTCGCAAGATCCTCTATATAATCATGCACAAATAGAAGCAGATACCAGAACTTACTTACGTCAAGTCCAAATGCTCCAATGGTATCTTGGAGTTCCCTACTACTTAGGTACAGTTCCTTGTATGAATCATTCACAGGTTTATCATCTGCATGGTATTTCAGATAATCTTCCAATGATTCATTAGAGATATAAAACTCTTTGTATCGTTCGTATCTTTCTTCCAGAGATAGATTCCTTTGGTGGTATCGCTCGCAGAAAACAGCAGGTGCTTGTGAGTCAGGCAAGCTACCGCCAATATTAGGTAAGAAATGATTGGCTACTTCCCAGACATAATCCAGAAGTTCTATACCTTCATATTCGTAATATTCCTCTATGTTGAGCCGTATATCTGGTAGTTCTTGTATCTCCATTTCCTCAAATTTTGCTCAAAGGTAAAAAGAAAATCCCACTCATATTAGCTATAAGTGAGATTGTTTTCATGCAATATATGATTGCTTATTCAGCCGTATAGGTATTCATCAGTTTATCCATTTCTTCACCGATGCAAGTATCTACCAGCTTTGCATAATGTTCGGTCATTCTCACATTGGAGTGACCAAGCATTTTTGACACCACGATCAATGACACATTATTTGCTAAAGTTACCGTACTTGCGAATGTGTGCCTAGCGGTGTGGTAAGTTATTCGCTTATCTATATTGCACAGGATCGCTATATCTTTCAGAAATAAGTTGATGTCTTTAGGAGAGAAGATAGGCATTAAGGTCTCATTACCAGCATACTTATCTAACAGCATTTTGGCACTAGGCAATAATGGTATGCGAGACAGAACCCCTGTTTTTACTCTATGCTTCTTTATCCACATTCTACCTTGTTTGTCGCGTTCCAGATGTTCTGGCTTCAAGGTCTTCACGTCTATGTAAGATAATCCTGTATAACAAGCGAACAAAAACATATCTCGTGTCTGCTCTAGTCTTGGTAATGGAGAATTAAAGTTTATGATCTTACGCAATTCTTCTTCTGTAAGGAAATCTGGAGAAACAGTCTGCCTTTCCAATCTGTAGGTCGCGAATGGATTGAATGACATCTTATTATTAGCTACCGCACGATTAACTACCTTCTTCAATAGAGCAAGATATTTAACTGCACCATTATGAGATAAATGGTGCTCTGTAAGAAGCCATATACGGAACTCCTCTATGAAATCACGATTCAGTTCACGCAAGAACACATCATCACGGTTATAGGTATCATTGATGAATTTCTCCAGCAGATTCAGACCATGTTTTGAGTTGGCATATGTACCTTTAGAGACTCCCATGCCTATCTGCTTAAATTGCAGTTCATTGTGCTTTCTGTATATTCCAAGAATAGTTTCTTCTTTAATCAATTCCACTTTATTCAACAGGGCATCACGAAGAAGTGTTGCTGTAACCGCAAATCCATGCTTTACTAACTTTAATTCCTCATCGTAAATACGGACACGCATATTCTTTAGATATTCATTCAAGGACACAGCTTCTGGATTCACTCCACGAACACACTGCTTATCCTTGTTCCATGATTCTAAAGCGACCAACTTACCTGTGGAGAAAACTACTCGTTCATCGCCTAATGTGATCAATACTTCAATAGGTGCTTTACCTGTTTTGTTCACCTTGCTTGCTCTCACTATAAAAGAGAGATTATAAATACTCTTGTTAATCATATCATTTTACTGTGACGTCTCTGTGACGGACTGTCATTTCTAAGACTTTAATTAAATAATCTCAAGAGCATAATCTGTTTATATTCAAATTATTAGCAAATCAGATATTTTGATGACTGAAGCCTTTAGCATTTGACCGACACTATGGGTCGTATGCACTCTGACGCACAGTTCGCAGGTTCTTCATCAGTTCCGGCACACGTTGAAATGATGGGATTCCTCGGCATCGGTAACAACCCTATGGTAGGTTGCACCGTTGCTTGTGCGGTTGATGTTGCTACTGCGCTGAATAAGTAAGAGATTGCCGGTCAAGCCGGCAATGACGAGAACGTCATGCGACAATAATGGAAACGTCATGCCCGACCTGATCGGGCATCTCATTACCAAATAATTACAAGAGATACTCCGATTGGGGTATCTCTCTATTTATATTCCTTCATCTTATCCACGTTTTGGGTCTATTTTATGGATGAGATATCATTTCCCTGCCATCCGTCCATAAAAACGCCCATTTTTATGGATAGAACCACCTTCGTACACCCTATGAGCGACCTGTTTTCTATGGGTCGCAGATTGCCACAAAAAAGCCACTCCGAAGAGTGGCGATAATCATTACTTTGGAAATTCCTCTTTGAAAAACTCAAATACGTAAACCGCACCTTGATAGTATAGACCTGTCTGAGGGTCTTCCAACTTGGAGAATGTATTAGACTTATATAACTTATCCAGAGCTTCTCTATCAGACAGATTATACTCCTCCATTATCATTGGAATAAGATCTTCACAGAGAGTTTCTATGAGGAATTGTCTTTCTACCTGTGTCATATTTTCTTAAGATAAGTCAACGCTTCTTCTGTTCCAAAGAAGTATTGATAAGTTACTTTACTATGCTTGATCTCTTCCAGAAAAACATCGAATGTTATGAATCCTCTTGTCAAACGACGAATCTGCGTACCAACCCCGTCATCTGCAATAGGTCCAATAACGATATCATACTGATGAGCAGACACGTCTGAATTATTACTGCGATTCATCAGTATAAATTCAGCCCATTCTTTAGTATAGCCATCAAATCGCTTTACATTCAATTTTTCAAGAGCCGACTCGTCAAATTCAAATGATGTAACTGTCGGCACGCCGCCACCTTCACGTCTTACGACGTTGGAACAGAATTCCACTGCCTGCATATAGTCAGGGTTCGCATAGAAACCTTTTCCAAAATCTTTACCTCTACGGCCTCTATTGAGATCTATCACGTCTATCTCAACATTCGACCCGTGATACAGTTTCATCGCAATTCCCCTCCATTCCTTTTACATATCTGATGCATATCCTCAACAGCATCATCTATGGATAATGTATGCTCCGATTCGTAGCAGTCATAGATGAAATCCAAGCCACTATACTTCAACAGATAATTGTACGCAAATGCATTGCTGAGCGAAAACCTTTCAGCAAACGCACCAATGCACGCAACATAATACGCAATCCTGTTCTTCTCCTCTCGGCTCATACCAATTACATTTTTTGCAAAGTTAATCAACTTCAATATAAATTCAAAAGGTGTGCAAAGCAAAACCATTCTTACTGCCGGCCCGGTTTCATACGGTATGACTGACACAATGGGTCGTATGCACTCTGACGCACAGTTCGCAGAAAAAACTCGGAATCGGTAACAACCCTATGGTAGGTTGCACCGTTGCTTGTGCGGTTGACGTTGCTACTGCTCTGAATAAATAATTGTCAGGCTGTCATCCTGAGCGCAAGCGAAGGATCTTCACACAATACGTCAGAGACGCTCGGAACAACTCCGGGAGTCTTTATTGTATGGGTATCGCGCGCACTTTCCCTATCAAAACGCTCGTGATACCCCCCCCCAAAAAAAAAAATTTCATAGTATCGCGTGCATTTTACCCACAAAACTGCACTCGATACCTTCTAGCCGCATCCAATGAACAACTTGTTTCCGCAGGAGTGCACATGGTCACATCTATTCATAACGGCCAAACATTGAAATTCACACATATTTATCTACCTTTGGACAGATAAATCGGGATTTACCAGTAAATTGTAGTTCAGCACAACCGATTTATAGCGTGCAATCAGGCAATTGTGTATCTTAGCAGATTAAAACATTGCTGTTGTACATAAACAGAAGTTGAAGACCACCCACGCAAATTAAGTCATGCCTGTCTGAATTTTACTTACAAATAATCGTAGGGTATTATGAAAATTGCCGTTATAGAGAAATATAAATGTACTCACAACTCTTATAGAGCAGGTAGAAGTGGAGGAGAATGGGATTACGAAGATATCTCAAGCCATTCCTATAACTATTATTTTTTTTCAGACCAGAAAGAGATCGGTGAAAAAGAGTATAAAATTATCCATAACTTCCTTAATTCACAGAATAAATCTTACACGGAAAATACAAGTGGAATTAATGAGGAGCATATATCATATGATTGTGAGAGGAGTAGCATTCTTGCAGAGAAACTTAACTGCCAGATATTTGAACCTGGTATTTCCCACAAATCAGTATTTGAACATAATACATATCTTACTACAGAAATTATTGAACACGAAACGCTGCCTGTCATCAAGTATCGTAAACTTGTCAAAGATCAAGATTATTGGAAGGGAACTGACAAATGGACTGGAGTACGTCTTGACAAAGATGGCAATTTGTGCCATGGTTGGGGCGATAGTGAGATTAAGTTGTCGACCGTCTAATTGATAGTTATGGTCATATAATCGCTGTCAGGGATAATGAATGGGGTGTAATTGACATGGATGGTAATTTTATCGTTCAATATCAAAAATACCCTATAAAAGAAGTCTATGAAGATTTCTGCACTGTAGAGTTTAACGGAAACACGAGTTGTATAAATTATCTGGGAGAATTACTGATGCCATTCACATCTGAAGAAGTCGTCATTCATAATTATAGATATGCAGAAGCAAAATATGAAGATTTGAAGATGTTATATGATCTCCTGAAACCAAAGTTGGTACTGGTAGAAAAATATAATCACATAATACAGATTACTGATAGTCTGATTGTTATCAGAAAGGTAAATGGTACAATCGATCTTTTTAACCACGACTCATTAAAACTGAATAATGAAACCATCGAAGATGTAACCTTTGACGTAACTAATAATATTGTTGCTAAAACTACTAAAGGATGGATCATATATGACAACAATGCTAATATCATATTCAAGGATAATGAGCGAAGATATAGTTCCGTTAAAATAACTAATGACGGATATATCTCTCTGACTCAGATGAATCAGAACAACTACCCGATATATGGATTGGCGGATATGAACGGCGAGATCTTATTACCATGCTATTCCGATTCTCTGATCAAAGTATTCCAAGACAGTGGTGAACTATTTTACATACTGAAGAAATACAAGAAAGTTTATATATGTAACAGTAAAGGAGACACTATTTCTTCAAAGTATGATTTTATAAGCAAAGGGCGAGAAGGAATATGCATAGGTTTTAACGGTAAATTCATAAGAGATTCAGATGCCGAGATCAGTGGTGAGAATGGCACTTTCCACGCAATTTCCTTAGATGGACACGTAAAGTTCACTATAAGGTGTCAATATTTGTATTCATTCCGCAATGGATATGCAACAATAAAGCAAGATTACCATTATGGTAAAGTCAACACCGATGGAGTAATTGTCATTCCTCCAAAATATGAATCCATCGGAACTGTTAAGTGCGGGCTAATTGCGGCTCGCAAATACGGCATGTGGGGCTATCTGGATGAATCTAATAATACCGTAATAAGATTTGAATACGATATGGCAGAGGATTTTGACGAGGAAGGTAAAGCAGATGTTAGCAGTAACGGGGCTATTGCAACTATCAACACAAAAGGAGAACTTCTTACCGAATGGGAACAAGATCCTGACTTTGTCAAATGTAGTAGTTATGATTCCATAGATGAAGCGACATATATAAAAGATGGTCTAGAAGAGGCATTCAATGGAGACCCTTCAAATTATTGGAATATCGACTGATATTACTGAAGTACATGGATACTCTCCTTTCTTCCTTTTCATGAAGATAAACGTCACTATTTATGCAATCATTTTGGATACTTTTGTATTTCTGTCAACATTTTTAATAGTCCAACTATAGATATAGACGAATAACAATATGAGTTCATTTGATTCAGCATTTAATTGATTGCAGCGGATTAAATGTACCGCCCATATCACTTTCAAATGTACCGGGTATATCAGAATGATTTGTACCGTCCGTATCAGTTTGAAATGTACCGCCTGTAGCGGAATGAAATGTACCCCCATCTTTAACCAGTGCCAGCGTGGTCGGGGAAAATCAGAAAGGTTGCTTACGGTTTGACAATGTACCTTTGTGATATTGATCAATATCACAGGGTTATGGCAAACGTAAAGACAACAATGACAGACATCAGAGTAATCATCCGGGAGTTTTCCCGCGGCACCTCATTGCGCGAGATGGAGCGCAAGTTAAAGTTGAGCCGCACCTCACTCAGGGCCTATCGTGAGCGTGCAGAG
>JAFTMS010000012.1 GCA_017452265.1 Bacteroidales bacterium
AGAAACTGTTTAAATTTTTCTCCGAAAAGTCATTAATTGTTGAAACTGAATAAATCTATTTGTCTATTATGCGCCTTTTCGGCATATTTTTCCTCTTTTCCTCGTCAGATAGCACCGCTATCCTCCTCTGAAAGCAGAAAAAATCTACTCGAAAATTCATCATAATATTTCAAATGATAAAATTTTAAACAGTTTCTAAAATGTTACGTTGAATGTAGGTCCGAAATACCATCGGCGTGCCGACACTCCCAGTTCGCTGCCGAGGGTGTTCAGGTCGGCATATGCCCCTGTGCCTCCGTTGTATGTTCCTGTGAATCCTATCTGCACCGGCCATCCCAGCCAGAGGATGCTGTTGAGGTCCAGGGTGAGGTTCGCTCCGGCCGAATAGAGTCCGGCCTTTCCTCCGGCACCTATGAACGTGTAGTCAAAATGAGGGGTCAGAACCAGTCTCTTTATGTAGAAGAAGCCTCCTATGATTCCGATGTCTCCTATATATATGGGGATTGCATAGTCTGCCGTCAGCTTTGTCATGGAGCTGTTCCTGTAAGAAAGGGAGGCGAGCAGAGGTGTGTTGTCGTTCAGTCCGCGCGGAAGTACATTCACGGCCGGCTGTCCGAAATAGGCCTTTGTATGGAGCTTCTGCTGGTGCATGACGGTCAGCTTGATGCCATGGCTGTCGAGCATTCCTGGAATATATCCGTATCCGTAGGCATATCCCATCGGTGAAAGGTATCCGGAATTTTCAAGATTGCCGGAAGCTCCGAACTCTGCACCGATTCCCCATTTCGGGTATACGAGCGAGTTGGGTGTGCTCAATGTCGAATATGCCCTCAATGAACCGGAAAGGCTGTGTCTGAAGCGGTTGCTTCCATCCATGGCTCCGATGAATACTGGATTTCCGTAGAAACTTCCCTTTTCAGGCTCATAGCTCATTACGGCCATGGATGTGTTGAACATGTCGTTTCCTATTCTGTACGAAATCTTTGGGATGACGCCCCTGTACCATCCTCCGGAAGAGAAGTTGAAAGGAATGTATGCGGAAAGCCTTCCTTCGATATAAGGCGTCGGAAGCTGTCTCGACGTGATTTCAATTCCTGCGACACCATCCTTGACATATGCGCTTGTGCTGTACTGTCTTGCGGCTCTGTCGTTGAAGTCCACGGCAAGCTCGAATATCGGATATAGGCCGGAATATGTGAACTTCGCATGGGCTGAATGTCTCCACTCCGATGTGTTGTAAGGATCTTTGTGCGCCGAATATCCGAATTCGCCGACACCGGTCGCAAGGCTGTTCTGCATGATTCCGGAAACTCCGAGCGAGGCAGCCTGCCATATGTAGTCGAACGACATGTTCATGATGTTGTCGACACTGACATATACGGGTGCCCAGGAGTGGACATTGAACATGTGTGAGGCTTTGCTGTATTTCTTTGACGGATAATCCTTTATGTTTATGGATACATCCTTTCCTTCCTGCGCGCGTGCCTCCTGTTCCGCCAGTTTTTCCGCTATCGGGTACCTGTGTCTCTGCGTGAAGTCTGCGGTTCTGTCCAGAAGCGAATCCGTCGGTATGCGGAATATCCTCATGCCTTTGAGCGTCTGCGAAGAATAGTAGAGATGCCTTCCGTCGGCACTGTATGTGAAATCTGATGCTCCGTAGCGCATCGACGTCTTCTGCACGAGCCTGCCGTCTGCCGGATAGAGGTGGTAAAGCTCGTCTGCACCTGTCTTGTCGCACGTGAACATGAGAAAACCGTCATGGCTTCGGAAATCCTTGACCATGACATGCTGAGGAGCCAGGACGGACGACCATTCCACGACGGCCGACGTGCCGTTCATGCTGCCGACCCTGTATATTCCATATCCTCCGTCCGAAAGTCCGGTCGCATACAGTCCGTCGCCGATCCATGCCGTCTCGACCACCTGAATGCTGTCAGGTGCTTCGATGGCAGCGATTTCGCGTCCGGATGCCTCATCTATGATTCCGATTGACGAACCGCCCTCCGCATGGTAGCCTGTCACTGCCATGTATGCCTCTGATGTGGACGGGGCTGGGTTATACAGCAGATCTATGGTCTTCAGCGTCCTTTTTCTTGAGCTGCCCTTCTCCATGTACCGTATCTTCGAATGCGTCTGCATGCTCCAGCGTTCGTCCGGGACATTCTCGCTCCAGTACATCCTTTCGAGGCGCGGAGACCATTCCGGCTTTCCGATGACGGAGGCGAAGTCCGTGACCTTATGTTCCTTTCCTGCTGAGTCTATCCTCACGAGGACGGGGGCGTCGAGGTATCCCGACTTCACTGCGTAGAGATCGTTGCCGATGAACGTATTATGTTTATAATCAGTGTATAGGCGTGGTTCTGCCGTTACCGGTTCTCCCTTCATGAACGGTGCTCTGGCATTGGTCTCCTCCTGCCAGATGACCTTCATCGTGTCGGCGATTTCGGCGAAAGTCCTTTGGAGGTTCTTTCCGCTTGTCCTGCGGGTCACTGTCTCGAAGGCGGTCAGGTCCCATATCTGGCGCGATGCCCTGTCGTATGACTTCTGCATGAAGTACGGCTCATCCCAAAAGCAGCGGATTCCTCCGAGGGTCATGTAGCCGAGCGCATAGTAATTCGGTGTGTAGTGTCTTTGGGAACCGTACAGCCATCTGTTCCAGTTCCTCATGTCTGATGCATCGAATGCCACACGATAATAGTTGAGGAAATCCGCTACACGTCCACGTCCTGACCGTGTGAGAGCTGTTTCAGCCACAACCGCATCACCTTCAATGAAATACATTCCAGGATACACGATTGATACGAGGATGTTCCACATTTCTCCGAAAGCCCAGCCGAAAGGTCTTTGAGCCCTCGTCATTCCGAACTGCATCTGGGTGACGTGCCTTCCTTCATGAATGGACAGCATCGTGGACCATGGAAGCGGTTCTGGATCGTATGCGGAAGGTATTGTGAACAGGTCCATGCGCTTCGGGGCCCATGCCACGGAACCGTTGGACGTGTTGTATGCATGCATGACCACCGGCATCCTTCTTCTTCCCTGACCTCCTGCCAGATAGCCTGTCGTCAGCGAGACCGGGACTCTGTATGCCTCCAGTTTCGATCCGTAAACATTTGCAAGCGAGTCGGTTCCTTCCGGATAGATCACGCGGAAGTTTTCCGTGTCCTTGTAGCGCCATTTCAGTTTTCCCGGGTCGTCTCCGGTCACATAGAACTGGGCTGAGGCCAGGGCCGGAAAAAGCATTATGGCTATTGTAAGTATATATTTCATTTTCATATTTGCGTCAAGTTGGGGGCAAATCTAATATTTTTTTATATTTTTGCGACTTATTCGCTTGAATTTATATTAAGTTAACCGAATTATATGACAACTATCCTAAACGTGCTTTCCGTGCTCGGAGGTCTCTGCATGTTCCTCTACGGAATGGCGCTCATGAGTGAAGGCCTTCAGAAATCGGCAGGTGACCGCCTCAGGTCATTCATGGCCTCAATGACATCCAATGCGTTCAAGCGCGTCCTCACCGGTACAGTGGTGACAGCCCTCGTGCAGTCTTCTTCCGCAACCACCATCATGGTCGTCAGCTTCGTCAATGCAGGTCTTCTTACTCTCGGAAACGCCATCGGCGTGATCATGGGTGCGAACATCGGAACCACCCTCACCGCGTGGATCACATCTCTCGGATTCTCAGTGAACATCGCCCTCTTCGCAGTGCCTATGATGGCTCTCGGCTTCCTTCTCCATTCGATGAAGAAGCCTTCTCTCAAGAATGTGGGCCAGTTCCTGATGGGATTCTCGATCATGTATGTGGGACTTACGTTCATGAAGGACTGCTCGAATGCGATTCTCGGGGACTACCAGACGGGCATGATGACCTTCTTCGGAAGCATCAACGACTTCGGCTTCGGCTCCGTGCTTCTCTTCCTTGCGGCCGGTACGATCCTCACCATCGTCCTTCAGGCATCCAGCGCGACAATGGCCATAACCATGCTTCTCGCGGCTTCGGGACTCATCGACTTCCAGCTCGCTGTGGCAATGGTGCTCGGTGAGAACATCGGAACGACGATCACGGCAAACATGGCGGCGGCAGTGGCCAACACCTCGGCAAAGAGAGCTGCGCGTGCCCATACGATATTCAACGTCATAGGTGTGATATGGGTGCTCATACTCTTCAAGCCTATAGTCAGCCTCATCTGCATCATAATGGAATCCCTCGGATTCTATGACCCTATGGAGGCGAGCCGTCATCTTGCAATGCTTGCGGATACGGGTGCGACTGCCGATGCAGCGGAAATGGAGATGTACAAGAACTCCCTCCTTTACGGCATCGCGATGCTCCACACCCTCTTCAATGTTACTAATACATGCATCCTCATATGGTTCGTTCCTGTAATCGAGAAGATCGTATGCAAGATGGTCAAGGAGCCTAAGGGCGAGACGGAAGTGTTCAGACTCAAGTACATATCGGGAGGTCCTCTCGCGACTGCGGAACTTTCTATCGCAGAGGCGGAGCAGGAGATCGTACATTTCGCGGAAATATGCCGCAACGGCTTCGGCTATGTGCGCCAGGCTGTGAACGAGCAGGATCCTGAGAAGTTCGACACCTTCAACGAGAAGCTCATCAAGTACGAGGAAATCACCGACAGAATCGAATACGAGATCGCCCAGTACCTCAATGAGGTGTCGAAGAACGAGATCAGCGAAGAGTCTGCGGACAGGATCAAGGCGATGTACAAGATCATCGGCGAGATGGAGTCCCTCGGAGATTCAGGCGAGTCGATAGGACGTATACTCAAGAGGAAGAGCATCCACAAGCAGACCTTCGATCCGTACATCCTCGACCGTCTCAACAAGATGATGGATGTCGTGCAGAAGGCATACGACGTGATGGTGGAGAACCTCAGGACAGAGAACCTCAAGGACATCTCGAATGCACAGAACTGCGAGTACAACATCAACGAGTGCAGAAACAATCTCCGCGAGGAACATATACTCAACATCGAGAACAACACATACAGCTACCTCACGGGAGTATATTACATGGACGTTCTTGCCGAGCTTGAGAAGCTTGGAGACTTCATGATCAACATCTCGCAGGCTGTAGTGGGAAAATATGAATATGAGAAATAGAATTCTCATCATTTCTGCGGCTGTGCTGCTTGCGGCGGGCTGCGGGGAAAGAAAGGCAGAGCGTTTTCAGGCTCTGCCTTTTCCCGATGTGGCGCTTCCGGGAATGCTTACGGATGCGCAGGACAGGGCTGGATACATGGCTGAACATTACTGGGATGCCTTTGCGGACACTTCGAGGACATATCCTTGCGATTCGCTTCTGGTGAGCGGAGTCCGGAAGGAAGATGTCGAGCAGAGGTTTGCAGACTGGCTGTCGGTTCTGGATATGGTCGGCCTGTCTGATGCCCAAAAGGCGGTTGCACGGCTTTTCGACAGGGCGGCGTCTTGCGAAGCGAAGGACACGGCTTCGAATGTGCTCGACACTTTTGCGGAATTGGCCGAAAAGTACCTTTACGACCCGAATTCGCCGTTCAGAAATGAAGATGTGTATTTGCCTTTCGTGAGCCGCATGGCCTCATTCAAGGGTATTTCTGAGCTTCAGAGAGGCAAATATGCCCGTGATGCGAGACTTTGTTCGCTGAATCAGGGCGGAACCGTCGCTGCGGACTTCCGTTTCATGGACGCTTCCGGAAGGATGCATACCCTGCACGGCATAAAGGCGGAGCAGACTCTTCTCTTCTTCAGCAATCCGGGCTGCGAGGCATGCCTTGAAATCATAAACACGCTGAAGGGAAATCCGCAGATTTCGTCGATGGTCGCTTCCGGAAGGCTCGCTGTCGTGAATGTGTACATAGACGAAGACATAGCGGCATGGAGGGATTATATGCCGGTATATCCGAAGGAATGGTACAACGGCTTCGATCCGGACATGGTCATAAGGACGGACATGCTGTACAGCGTGCGTGCGATACCGTCGCTGTATCTGCTTGACGCTCAGAAGCGTGTGATACTGAAGGATGCACCGGAGCAGAAGGTCTTCGCTGCGCTTGAAAGAATGTAGGACTTGAATTATATAAAAGACAAAACGATATGAAAACAGACAAGGAATTATGGGGCAAGACCTCTTGCGGAAAGGAAATTTATCTCTATACGCTTACGAATGAGTCCGGCTCATACGTCAAACTTTCGAACATAGGGGCTGCAATCGTCTCTGTGGCCGTTCCTGACAAGGACGGAGTACTGGCGGACGTGGTCCTGGGCTATCCTGAGGCAGAGAGCTATTTCGGTGACGGCCCATGTGCAGGAAAGGTGCCGGGAAGATATGCAAACCGCATCGCCCTCGGGCGTTTCACCCTCGACGGAAAGGAGTACGGACTGCCGATAAACAACGGCCCGAACAGCCTTCACGGAGGTCCTCAGGGCTTCCAGAACAAGGTGTGGGAGAGCCGCGAGCATGAAGGCGGTGTGGAGTTCCTGTATTACTCCGAGGATGGTGAAATGGGCTATCCGGGCGCACTGAAGGCTGTTGCACGTTACGACTGGAGCGAAGAGAACGAGCTTCGTCTCACGCTGACGGCGGAATCGGACGCGCCGACCGTGATAAATCTCACCAACCATGCATATTTCAACCTGAACGGCGAGGGCAACGGAAACATCCTCGGACATACGCTCAGGCTCAATGCTTCGGAATATCTTCCGACCGACGAGACTCAGATTCCGCTCGGAGAGAGCGCTCCGGTGGCAGGAACGCCTATGGATTTCGTGAACGAGAAGCCTATCGGTCAGGATATAAACGCCGATTTCCAGGCCCTCAAGATAGGTAAGGGATACGACCACTGCTGGGTTATCGACGGTGCTGAGCCGGGACAGCTCCAGTTCTGCGGCGAACTCTATGCTCCGGAAAGCGGAAGGAAGCTTGAGGTGTTTACGACACAGCCGGGAGTGCAGGTCTATACAGGAAACTGGCTTGCAGGCTGCCCAGAGGGTAAGAACGGACATGTGTACGGAGACTATGACGGTGTGGCGATCGAGTGTCAGAACTATCCTGACGCTCCGAACAAGGCCGACTATCCGTCGCCTGTCCTCCGTCCGGGAGAGGTCTACGAACAGGCCATCATCTTTGCATTCGGAACACGTTAGATCCTCACGTCGAATCATGAAACAGTATTTAGACCTATTGCGCCATATCCGTGAGAACGGCACGATGAAGTCCGACCGCACGGGTGTCGGCACTCAGAGCGTGTTCGGATACCAGATGCGTTTCAATCTTGCGGACGGATTCCCCCTTCTCACCACCAAGAAGGTGCATCTCAAATCGATAATCTACGAGCTCCTGTGGTTCATTGCAGGGGATACTAACGTGAAGTATCTCCAGGATCACGGTGTGACCATATGGGACGAGTGGGCCGATGAAAACGGCGACCTCGGACCTGTATACGGCCATCAGTGGCGCAGCTGGCCCACACCGGACGGCGGCACGATAGACCAGCTTTCGAACGTCATCGAGACCCTGAAGAAGAATCCGGATTCACGCCGTATGATTGTGTCTGCATGGAATGTCGCGGAGGTGGAGAAGATGGCCCTTCCGCCCTGCCACTCGCTCTTCCAGTTCTATGTGGCTGACGGAAAGCTCTCCTGCCAGCTCTATCAGCGCAGTGCCGACGTATTCCTCGGAGTGCCGTTCAATATAGCCTCCTATGCGCTTCTGACCATGATGATAGCTCAGGTATGCGGCTACGAACCGGGTGAATTCATCCATACGACAGGCGACACTCATATCTATCAGAACCATTTCGAGCAGGTCGCCCTCCAGCTCAGCCGCAATCCGCGTCCGCTTCCCAAGATGAAGATGAATCCGGAAGTGAAGAGCATCTTCGACTTCAGATACGAGGACTTCCAGCTGACCGACTACGACCCATATCCGCGTATCCCGGCCCCGGTAGCAGTGTGATTTGCTTGAAGTGCCTCAGATTGGCACAAGGTTCAGTTATATTTGTCCCAAAAACAAGACTATGGTAAGAGATATTATAGATAACAACGAAGCCGTGAAACCCAACGGAAAAGAAATGGAGGTGCTTCACAGGTACTTTCCGCAATGTTTCAATTCCGAAGGTAGCTTTGATATAGACAGGTTCAAAAATATCATCAGTGATGAAGTCTCTGTCGTGAAAGAAGGATATTCTTTGAATTTCCTTGGTAAAAGTTATGCTAAACTCTTGTCATCCATTGATACGACGACAGTTATCCGCCCTGACATTGAACATAATTCCAAAGAAGAGAACCGGAACAGCAGAAATCTGTATATAAGCGGTGACAATATGGACGCCTTGAAGCACCTGTTGAATTCATATTCAGGTAAAATCAAGTGCATATATATAGATCCACCGTATAATACAGGTTCGGACGGATTTGTCTATAATGATAATTTCGGCTTTACAGCCGAAGAACTGTCAGCAAGATTGAGTGTCGGTGTGGAGCAGGCTCAGAAACTTATGGATATGACTTCACGAGGCTCATCTTCTCATTCTGCATGGCTGACCTTTATGTCATCCCGTCTTCAGCTGGCAAAAGACCTGTTGACTGATGACGGAGTCATATTCATTTCCATAGACGACAATGAACAGGCAAATCTGAAACTTTTGTGTGACGGTATTTTCGGCGAGGAGAATTTCGTTGCTTCAATTCCGTGGAGAAAGCGTACTGCAAAATCTGATGTACCTTTCGGAATATCACAGGATTATGAACATATTCTGGCTTATGCTTCGACTTCTTCATTTCTTGCCGGAATAGAGGGCAATTCAAGAAAATATTATGAAACGGAAGATTTTCCAGGGAGGCCGTGGCGTATTCACGATTTGACAAAGCAAACAACATCAATAGAAAGACCTAATAGTTATTTTACTATTATTAATCCTAAAAATGGTGATGAGTTTCCAGCAAACCCAAATGCTACTTGGAGGATAACGGTAGATAGTTTTCAGGAATACTATGATTCTAATAGAATAATATTTCCAGGGGACTATGTTTTTTTGAAAATATCAAAGCCGGTTCTGCGTTACTGGAAAGAAGATGATATGAAAAAGGCCGGAGAACGTTTCGGACAGGTCACGGTAAGTACTAAACTGCCTGATTCTGTGGGAATGTCCGAGAGCGGAACAAAGGAAATAACGGCTCTTTTCAATGCCAAGGTATTCAGTTATCCGAAACCGACATCCCTGATCAAGTATCTTCTGCAGATGACTGTCGATGATGGAGACATTGTCCTCGATTTCTTCTCCGGTTCTGCAACGACCGCAGATGCCGTGATGCAGCTCAATGCGGAAGACAAGACGAAGGGTTTGAGGTATATTCTGGTGCAACTCCCTGAAGTCATCAACGAAAAGACAACGGCATACGATGAAGGATATAGGACCATTGATGAAATAGGGCAGAAAAGAATTGAACTTGCGGCAGAAAAGATCCGTAAGGAAACATCTGCCGACATAGATTACGGTTTCAGACATTATATCCTCGAAGAACCGTCCGACGATACGCTTGACAGGCTCGACAGCTTCAATCCTGATGTGATGTTTGCAGATGAAGACATCTTGAAAGAGTTCGGAAAGGAAACGGTTCTCGAGACATGGTGTGTGCGTGACGGATATGGATTTCGAGCCGAGTGCTCAGAAGTGAAGCTGGCATCATATGTTGCATATAAATGCGGAAAACATCTGTATTTTGTCGATTCCGGACTGAATGAAGATGATATGGTCGCATTGATTGACAAGTATAATTCCGAACCGGGATTCTGCCCCGATCAGATAGTCCTGTTCGGCTATAGTTTTACATTTTCCCAGACAGAGATGATCCGCAGGAATCTGGTGATATTAAGGGATGGTGAAAAGAATCTGAAGATTAATGTGGATTCGAGATATTAGGATATGGAACTGATACTTCAGACAGGGTTGGAACACCAGCAGAGGCCGGTAGATGCGGTATGTGATGTCTTCAAAGAGGTCGGCTTTGAGGCCCCTTCCCTATATGTCGAAAATCCGGTCTTCGATCTGTCGCAGCAGCGGATACTTGCCAATATACGTGATGTACATTCGGATCCGAGGTCTCGTGTTCATTCTGCTTTGCGTGGCGTTTCAGCTCCTGATACCGTACTTAATCTTGACATCAAGATGGAAACCGGAACGGGCAAGACATACGTATATGCAAATACGATTTACGAACTGCACAAGCGGTATGGAATAAACAAATTCATAATCGCTGTTCCTACATTGCCTATAAAGGCAGGAGTAAGGTCTTTTCTTTCCGATCCGTATGTCCAGCGGCATTTCAGGGAGACCTGCGGCTATGGAACATCTATAGAACTTTGTGAACTCAGTGCATCAAAGCCGAAGAAAGGCAGGAAGTATTTCCCGTCTGTCGTAAGGACGTTTGTCGAGGGTTCATGCCAGAACAGGAACAAGATATATGTACTGTTGGTCAATATGGCGCTTCTTACTTCGGGAAAGTTGCTTTCAGACGACACATACGACTATGGAGTTCAAGGCTTTTACAGGCCTTTTGATGCCTTGAGGTCTGTCCGGCCGTTCGTCATTATAGACGAACCTCATAGATTTGCCCGTGACCAGAAGGCTTATTCGGTCATACTGAATGAACTCAAGCCCCAATGTGTCATCCGCTACGGTGCGACCTTTCCGAATGTCATTTCAGGAAAAGGAAAGAAGAAGGCTGTGAAGAAGGACTACCTGAACCTGCTGTATGATCTTGATGCCTGTGATGCGTTCAATTCCAATCTCATAAAAGGTGTCGCGAAAGAACATTTCGAGCCGGAAGGTTCACGGAATGAAAAGGTAAGACTTGCGGAAATAACCGGTAGGGAGTCTGTCACATTCATATATAGAACCTCTTCTGCCAGCAGATCGTATACATTGAAGACCGGAGAGTCTTTGGGAATGATCAGCGACGATCTGTCCGGACTGTCTGTCACCGGTATAGGAAAGGATTATATCGAACTTTCCAACGGGCAGGAAAAACGGAAAGGGGAGGAGTTTGAAGTCGGCATATATTCTTCGTCATATCAGGAGCAGATGATACGTCTTGCCATTCAGCGGCATTTCGAGACAGAAAGGCAGAACTTCAATCGAAATATAAAGATAAAGACTCTTGCATTGTTCTTTATCGATAACATAGAATCATTCAGAGGCAATGATGAGGGCAAGGGTGCCTGGCTCAGGGAAATGTTTGACAGGCTGCTTCTCGAACAGATAGAAAGGGAATTGCAGAAGGACAACACACCGGAATATCGGGATTTTCTCGAAGCGACAAGAGCAGATGTCGCATATTGCCGTGCCGGTTATTTCGCTCAGGACAATAACGACAGTGATGAAGCCGTTGCCCGGGAGGTCAAGGATATTCTTCAGAACAAGAAGGAGTTATTGGCTTTCAGAAAGCCGGACGGTTCGTGGAACACAAGGCGTTTCCTGTTCTCTAAATGGACGCTGAAGGAAGGGTGGGACAATCCGAATGTCTTTACCATCACCAAACTTCGGTCAAGCGGAAGCGAAAACAGCAAGTTGCAGGAGGTAGGGCGTGGACTCAGATTGCCGGTGGATGAATATGGCAACAGAATCAGCAACGAAGAATTCCTGCTGAATTACATTGTGGATTTCACTGAAGCTGATTTTGCAGGAAAACTTGTTGCCCAAATTAACGCAGAGTTGCCGGGTGAGCCGTTGACGGTGGTTACGCCAGAGAATCTGATCCGTGTCGCTGATTTACGAGGTCTTGACCAGATGATGCTGATGATGCAGTTGTATCAGAAAGGATATATTCTGGACGTGTCGGGCAGGATCAATTTGGATAAGATTACCGAATTTTATGAAGAGTATCCGGAGTTCAACAATGACGGTGTAAGCAAGTCTAAAATCGTAGACCGCAATAAGATAACGAAAAATACAGTCCGGGTGCGTAAAGCCGGCTTTGATGAACTCAGCAGACTTTGGACGGAAATCAACAGGAAATATGTCCTGTTCTTTGATTCCAAGGTGGATGAACTCATAGAGCGTGATTTCTATTCGATAGTTTCAGACGGAGTGTTTGCATTTCAGACTGTTACAAGTGTCCGGGAGCGCATCGATACATCTGGAGGCATGGCTGCTCTGAATGAAGGTGGTGGAGTGCAGTATTCCCTTGTAGGAAGAAAGATTCCTTATCGCGAATTTCTTGTGAGGGCTTCCAAGGCCACGTCTGTTCCTGTCAAGGTCATTCATAAGGCGATATGCAGATATGCGAGGGAGAATGATTTCAAGTCAAGTTTCATCAATGATTCTTCTCTGACGCGCCTGATAAATAATTTCGAACAGTGGAAATGCAAGTCTCTTATGGGCTGTTTCAGATATAAGCAGGCCAGATATAATAGCGCACAGACTGCCTTGACATATCCGGATGGTTCGCTGAAGGAAGAAATTGTTCAGGGGCTGGTCGGAGTACATATGGAAAAGACTGAAGTTCCTGAAAAATACCTCTATGACACTCTTGCGTATGATTCTCCTTTGGAGCGGGCAAACATAATGTCCGAAGTGGAAGATGTCGTGGTGTATGGAAAGATTCCGCGCAGAAGCATATCGATACCTACAATAGCAGACAGTTCTTACAGTCCGGATTTCATGTATGTGGTGAAGCGCAGGAACGGTGAAAAGGAATTGAATATAGTGGTTGAGACCAAGGACGTGGAAAACAGGAGCATCTTGCGTGAGAATGAACAGGCTAAGATAAGTTGTGCTGAACAGTTTTTCAGACAATTGGAGATAGACGGATATACGGTTCATTTCAAGACACAGCTGAACAACAGGACAATGCGGACAATCATATCAGAACTGATTGAAAAATAGACATATATGGAAAAATGTATAATAGTAGCTATAGCGGACAATAATGCCATAGGAAAGGACAATGCCCTCCTGTGGCATATTTCCGAAGACCTGAAGTTCTTCAGACGTCAGACTTCGGGCTGTCCCGTCATCATGGGACGCAGGACGTTCGAATCCATCGGACGCGCGCTTCCACATCGCATAAACATAGTGATATCAAGGAATTACACCACAGGCGAAGAAGTGGCCGTGGTCGGTTCGCTTCAGGAGGCCTACAATGTGGCGGAAGAGACTAACCTTGAGAGGTGCTTCGTGATGGGTGGCGGACAGATATATGTCCAGGCTCTTGAAAGTGCCGATTGCCTGATTGTCACGCATGTGCATACAGTGATCGAAGATGCGGACACGTTCTTCCCGGCAATAGATCCGGCAGTATGGCAGGTCGCGGAGCGTTCGGAGATGCAGACCGACCCTGAAACGGGCTACACTTTCGAATTCGTGACCTATAGGCGTAAAATATAACGCCCTGTCTATTAAAGAGTTACGCAAAGTGCGTGCCGCTAAAGGGGAGCACGCACTTCATGCAAGTTGTTGATTTATAATAATTTAAATTTGCAGGATTATATGCAAAGAGAAAATTTCGGCAGCCGTTTCGGCGCAATCATGGCGATGGCAGGCTCTGCAATCGGACTCGGCAATATGTGGCGCTTTCCATATCTCGTAGGAGAATACGGCGGAGCAGCCTTCATATTCATATACATACTCTTTTCCTTCCTTCTTTCGCTTCCTATCCTCTACTGCGAGTTCATCATAGGACGCAGAAGCCAGAAGAACGCATTCGGAGCATTCAAGGAGCTTGCTCCCGGCACTAAATGGAAATGGGTAGGAGCCCTTTCGGTCATAGCTCCGGTCATAATCACATCGTACTACTGCGTCATCGGCGGATGGTCTGTGGAATACTTCTTCCGTTCATGTACATTCAGCTTCACGTCGAATTCCGACGGAATGGATCTGACAAACATGTTCGGCAGCTTCATATCCTCCACATGGGCTCCGCTTTTCGGTCATACGCTCTTTCTGCTGCTGACCGCAGTCGTCGTGGGAAAGGGAATCAAAGGCGGAATCGAAAAGTTCGGAAAGGTCATGATGCCGGTGCTTTTCATCGTCGTGATTCTTATTGCAGTGCGCTCAATGACCCTTTCGGGTGCTTCAGAAGGCATTTCCTATCTCTTCAAGCCGGACTTCTCCAAGATTGACGGAAAGGTGTGCGCAGCCGCCCTCGGACAGTCCTTCTTCTCGCTTTCGCTCGGATGCGGAACAATGCTCACATATGCGTCGTATGTCAGCAGAAAGGAAAACATAGCCTCTTCCGGAGCTTCGACTGCCGTTGCAGACCTCTGTTTCGCAATGATAGCCGGCTGTGCCATAATGCCTGCCGTCTTCGCCTTCGGCCTCAGCCCTCAGTCCGGCCCCGGACTCGTCTTCGAAACCCTGCCGCTGATTTTCTCGCAGATGCCTGCAGGCGGAATCGTTGCTATCCTCTTCTTCCTTGCTCTGCTTATAGCAGCCGTAACATCTTCAATATCAATGTTTGAGGTGGGGGTTGCATATTGTGTTGAGGAGCGCGGAATGTCACGTAAATGGGCCTGCGTGACCATCTTCATGATAACATGGGTGCTCGGAATACTGTGTTCACTCTCGTTCGGCCCGCTCTCTGACGTGAAGCTCTTCGGCAACACGATATTCAATTTCTTCGACAAACTCAGTGCAAACTACCTCATGACCATCGGAAGCCTCCTTGTGGTGCTTTTCGTAGGCTGGAAGATGAAGAAGGCAGATGTGGAGGACGAATTTACAAACGGAGGCACATTCCCGGCCAACCGCCGCCTCTTCAAAGTCCTCTGGCTGATAATCCGCTGGATCGCCCCCCTCGCCATCCTCGTTATCTTCCTCTCCAACCTTATAGGTCTGTAGAAGCGTGCTATTCCTCTTTGCGGCGGTTTGTTGCGGCCATTCCGGCGGCGGAGGCGAGCAGCAGGAGGAGCAGTGTTATCGAACTTGCGCGGGAGATGTTTTCACCGAGGCGGTATGAGTCCGGCTCGAAGCGCATTATGAGCTGGCCTTCTCCTTTCGGGATTATGGCTCCACGGAGCATCCAGTCGGCACGGAAAAGCTCGATTTCACGTGCATCGGCAGTCGGTATGTAGCGTCCGTCCTTCACTTCTCCGTAAGCCCCTGCAGGCTCGATCCATGCCTTCCAGCCCTTTGGATAATAGATTTCACTGAATATGGCGGCACGGTCGGCATCTGTGCTGTAGGTGTATCGGAGCTCGTTAGGAGCGTATTTGGTCAGGGATATGCTGCCCGTAGGAGATGTCTCGACTTCGCTTGACATTACGTGGGCAGCTTTGCCTGACATGGCCTCACGTGCCCAAGCAAAATCATCCCCGATGACAGCCGTAGTGGCAAGGTCGGTTGATGCAAGCAGTGCAATCTCGTCGTCCGGAGTTGCAGCCGGAACCGCTTCCGAAACAAACCAGCAGCTTCCCATCGCATGATGGTTTTCAACCGGAGGGAAATCATCCCCTAAAATGATATACTTACCGTTTAACAAAGATGTTACTTTAAGGAACGGCAGGCTGTCGGAAACCTCCTGAACGGTCTCGGCAGAGCTTGCAACATCATATGTTTTCCTTATTTCTGAATTAAGATATTTTTCTATAAGGTCTTGATAACGTTGCAATTTAACAGGACTGTAACCTCCGATTGAACGATGGTGGAAGCTTGTCACCGAACTATTGAATGTATTCACGCTTATGTCAAGCACACGATATCCGAGAGAAGTGTCCTCATGTATCATGTCATCGACAGGACGCGGGTTGTATTGTGCCGTGAAATCCTTCGGTGTGATGAAGTGGTCTTTGTTGAGGTATCTCTTGCCCACGCTCACGAGGTCTATCCACACGAGGAATATCATAGCGAATGCGACGAGCGTCATCCTGCCCTTGCGTACAAACGAGCCGTCCTTTCCGACCGCATCTGCCTTAGGCGTCCTGTATGCCCAGATTATAAGGAGGAACACGATGGAAATCAGTATAAGCGAGCGTAGGGCATCCTTGGTCATGAGCTTCTGTCTGTCAGCGGCAAGAGCGTCGATAAGGACATCCGGCTGTCCTGCGTCCACCGCACCTGTGAATGTGCCAGCTATCCCCGGAACAAGCACGCACAGCAGGCAGAATCCTGCCGTTAGCGCATATGATATGTATCCGGCCTTCATGAATTCCTTCTTCGAATACTGCTCCTTGATGATGCGGTCGAGGGCATAGAATCCCAGAAGCGGAACCGTCACCTGAAGCACCGTGAGGGCCATGGACACTGTTCTGAACTTGTTATAGAGCGGCGCATATTCAAACCACAGCCTTGTGAACCACATGAAATGGCTTCCCCATGCGAGAAGGACTGCGACAACCGTGGCCACGATCATCCACCATTTTTCACGTCCCTTGCATAGGAATGCTCCCAGCATGAAAAGGAATATGGAAATGGCTCCGAGATACATAGGGCCGGCCGTGAAAGGCTGCGGTCCCCAATAGAGCGGAAGCGCCTTCATCACCTGCTTCAGATTCGGCTGTCCTGCCCTCTTGAGAAGCTGTCCTGTCTCCGAGTCCATGTCGAGAGCTCCTGCGGAAGAACCTCCGTTGAAGTCAGGAATCAACAGGTTAGGTGTCTCTTCGATGCCGTATGACCATGCCGTGGCATATTCAAGGTCGAGACCTTTGGCGTTGTGTCCGTCTCCGCTTCCGGAAAGTTCCGAGCCTCCGCGCATTGTGTATGGGCTGTATTCATATGTGGGGATGAGCTTGTTGGCGTTCGTTGCTATACCCACGCATCCGATGACCAGCAGAAGCGCCGAAGCAGCAAAGAAGCGGCCGATTTCCGCACGTCTTTCCCTGTTGATGCAAAGACTTATGAACAAGGCGATTGCATATATGAATATGACAATGGCAAGGTAGTATGTGATCTGGATGTGGTTCGCCTTGATCTGCATACTGAGGGCAAAGGCGAAGAGGACGGCTCCCAGGATAGTCTTAGGCAGCCATTCCTTCCAATTTGTCTTTTTACCTCCCAGAGCGGCCTTGTATGTGAATATGATACCGGCAAGAACCCACGGGAAGAAGGCTATGGCCTGCATCTTCGTGTTGTGGCCCACCTGGATGATCTGCATGTTGTACGAACAGAAGGCCACGGCAATGGCTCCTGCAACGGCCACAATGCCGTTTATGCCCATCGAAAGCATGAGAAGGAAGGCTCCCACAAGGGCAATGAAGAGATACGTCGCAGGGCGTTTTCCCAGAAGCAGGAACTTGTATATGCCTTTGGTCCAGTCTCCGTCGAAATCATCTATAGTGGCTGTCGTGGGCATACCTCCGAACATGGAGTTCGTCCACGCGGTCTGGTCTTCAGGATGGGCAGCATTATGCGTGACGGCCTCGTTCGCCATTCCCTTCCATGCCGATATGTCGCTCTGGTTCACTATCTTGCCGCCAAGCACCTGAGGTACGAAGCCGTAAGCTATGACAGCGAAAAACAGGATTATCCCTGCGTAAATGAGAATCTTCTTCAACAGTTCCTTATTCATGTTTCGTCAATTTTTCAAAAAGTTGCAACATTTTTCAAAAAGCTGAACCATCCTGTGTGTGAGGTTCTTACGTGTGAACATGGATATGTCCGCATCCTCCACCGTCAGGCGGCCTTCAAGGTGGCTTTCCCAGCACAGGTCAATGAATCTTGCAACCGACGCTCTGTCCTCCCAGTCCAGCACTATTCCGGTCTTTGTCGTGTTCAGTATCATGGACATGGCTCCGTCTGTCTGGCCTATTCCCAGAACCGGTCTCCAGGAAGCGAGATATTCAAAAAGCTTTCCCGGCAGCACGGCCTTGTATTCCGGCTCCTTCCTCAGCGGCAGAATCAGCAGCGACGCCTTCCTCTGCTCCTCGACTGCCTTTGCATGAGGCTGATATCCCATATCGATGAGGTTTTCCTCAAGCCCAGCATCCTTAATTGCCTTGATTATCTGTTCGTCGGTCTTTCCTATAAGCTTGATTTTCAGTGCTTTTCTAAAGTCTGCGTCCTTTCCGGCCTTCGCAGCCAGCACATCCCACAGCACCGTCGGATTGCCGTCTGCCGCAAACAGTCCGGTATGCGTCATGACAAACTCCCTGCCCGGCCCTCCGTCCGCTTCCCTGCACCTTTCGGATGCGAAGTCACATTCGTCGAAACCATTGGTAATCAGTTCAACAGGCGTCTGCGTCATTGTCTGGAAATCCTGCTGTACCAGCGGAGATACGGCGACTACGGCCGAGGCCTCGTCCAGCACCTTCTTCTCCATCCTGTGATGCCATTTTTCAGTGGCGCGCGTCATCGACAAATGCTTGAAATAGAATATCTTTGTCCACGGGTCTCGGAAATCCGCAATCCACGGCAGGCCGGTCTCGCGGGCCAGTCTGCGCCCTATCAGATGCATGGACTGCGGCGGCCCTGTGCTTACGATAAGGTCTACAGGATGCTCTGCGAGATATTTTTTCAGAAATTTCGCGGAAGGGCCTATCCACATGCAGCGCGGATCCGGCCGGAAAAGGTTTCCGCGCACCCACATCGCCGCCTTCTGGAGGAACGACTTGTTCTGCGCATTCACCGGATTCACCTCCACGGCTTCCTTGCTGTGGCCCGATTTGCGCAGAAATTTCTGATACAGTTCGTAAGGTTCTGTGATTCTGGTCTTTATGATTTCCGCTTCGGCAGGGATTTCCGCCTCGAGAGATGTGTCCACGGCCAGCTGCTCAGGATTTTCCGGTGTGTATATCACCGGCTGCCAACCCTCCGACGGCAGATACTTGGCGAATTTCACCCATCGCTGCACCCCCGATCCTCCTGTCGGCGGCCAATAATATGTTATGATCAGAACGCGTTTCATTCTCGCAGTTTTCGCAAGTGCAAGTCCTCATAAAAACTTACAAATATACATTATTTTTCGTATTTTTGCCTGATTGTGCGCGGTGGCTGAGTCTGCGCAGTGAATTTGAAAAAGAAAAATCATACATATGGCAGAAAAAAAACCGACCGAGACACCTATGATGAAGCAGTTTTTCGCTGTAAAGGCGGAACATCCTGAGGCGCTGCTGCTTTTCAGGTGCGGCGATTTTTACGAAACATACGGCGATGATGCCCTCACAGCCAGCAAAGTGCTGGGAATAGTGCTCACAAAGCGTTCAAACGCCGCTCCGGACTCGATTCCGATGGCCGGATTCCCGTACCATTCCCTTGAGGTGTATCTTCCGCGTCTTGTACGTGCAGGCTATAAGGTGGCAGTTTGCGACCAGCTTGAAGACCCGAAGCTCACGAAGAAGATAGTGAAGCGGGGAATCACCGAGCTCGTCACCCCGGGCATCGCCTTCAGCGACCAGCTTCTCGAGCAGAAGGAGCACAATTTCCTCGCAGGCCTGACCTTTCACAAAGACCGTTGCGGAGCCGCTTTTCTGGACGTTTCCACTGGCACATTTCAGGTGGCGGAAGGCTCTCTGGACTATATAGGCACGCTTCTGAGCTCGTTTTCTCCCAAGGAACTGCTTGTTCCGAGAGGATATGAAAAAGGCGTCCGCGAAAAGTTCGGAGACAGTTTCTACGTTTCCACGCTCGAAGAATGGGCCTTTGTCTACGACAGTTCCGTGGAAAGGCTCAAAAGGCAGCTCAGGGTGGATTCCCTCAAAGGCTTTGCAATCGACAGCTTTCCGCTCGGAATCACGTCCGCAGGAGCGCTTCTGATATATCTGGAACAGACGCAGCATGTGGGCCTGGCCAACATCTGTTCGATTTCGCGTATCGATGAAGGCAGATTCGTCTGGATGGACCGCTTCACGTTCCGCAATCTTGAAATCTTCGCTTCGGCTGCAGGAAAGGACGGCGTCGCGCTCGTGGATGTGATGGACCGATGTTCGTCTCCGATGGGCGCGCGAATGCTCCGTACATGGCTTGCGATGCCGGTGATGGATCTGAAGGAACTGGAAGACAGATATGCCGTCGTGCAGCATTTTATTGACAATCAGGACGATCTGAGACGCCTGCAGACAATGGTAGGTGACATCGGAGACCTTGAGCGAATCATTTCAAGGGCAGCGGCAGGCAAGATCATGCCGCGCGAGGTGATGCAGCTCCGCAGGGGACTCGGACAGACGGCTCCGATCATGAATCTCTGCAAAGGCAGGGGAGCCGATCCGCTCGATGAGATGATGGATACCATGAGTGATTGTGCGGAACTTCTTGATTATCTTGAAAATACGATGCATCCGGAAACAGCCGCAGCAGTAGGCAAGGGAGATGTCATCGCTTCTGGAGTGAATGCCGAACTGGATGAGCTGAGAAATATAGCCCGCCACGGAAAGGACTATCTCGTGGGCATACAGCAACGCGAGACGGAGCGTACAGGCATAGCGTCGCTCAAGATAGGCTTCAACAATGTCTTCGGATACTATCTTGAAGTCCGCAACACATATAAGGACCAGGTGCCGCCGGAATGGATCCGAAAGCAGACTCTTGTGAATGCGGAGCGCTACATAACTCAGGAACTGAAGGAATATGAGGAGAAGATCCTTGGTGCGGAGGAAAAGATATATGCCCTCGAGTCCCAGATATATGCTGAGCTCGTGGCCAAGATTCAGGCAAACATCGCGTCGATTCAGAAGAACTGCCGCGTCCTTGCCCGTCTGGACGTCCTTTCGGGCTTCGCGGATCTGGCCATAGCGCGTAACTACTGCCGTCCGCAGATGAACGACGGAAAGGTCATAGACATACGTCAGGGCCGTCATCCCGTCATCGAGACAATGATGCAGGCCGGCGAGGAATTCGTTCCGAACGACGTGTATCTCGACAACGAAAAGCAGCAGGTAATCATCCTCACAGGTCCGAACATGGCCGGAAAATCGGCCCTCCTGCGTCAGACGGCCCTGATAATGCTCATGGCACAGGTCGGTTCGTTTGTCCCTGCATCGGAGGCCCGTCTGGGCTATTGCGACAAGATCTTCACCCGTGTGGGAGCTTCGGACAACATCTCGCGTGGAGAATCGACCTTCATGGTGGAGATGCTCGAGACATCTATGATCCTGCACAACCTCTCGCCGCGCTCGCTGGTGCTTCTCGACGAGATAGGCCGAGGAACATCCACGTATGACGGAATGTCGATAGCGCGGGCCATAGTGGAATACATACATGAATACGGAGGAGGCGCAAAGACTCTGTTTGCGACCCATTATCATGAACTTAACGATCTGGAGAACATATATCCACGGGTAAGGAACTTCCATATTGCCGTGAAGGAGGTGGGCAAGAACGTCATCTTCCTGCGCAAGCTGGTGGAGGGCGGTGTGGCCCACAGCTTCGGTCTGCATGTGGCCCGTATGGCTGGAATGCCGAAGCAGGTGCTCGAATCGGCGGAAAGGACGCTGGCGGAGCTGGAAGGCGGTGAGCCGCTTTCGGAAGCGGTGGTGAAGCCGTCTTCGAAGAAACGCCACACCATCAAGCCTCACAACGTGAAGGAGGGCCGCGTGGAAAGCGACGGCTCGCTGCAGCTGTCGTTCTTCCAGCTCGAAGATCCTCTCCTGTCCTCTCTGAAGGAAGACCTTGAGGCTGCCGATCTCAACAGCATGACGCCTCTTCAGGCTTTTGACCTTCTGAGAAATATGAAAGAAAAAATGGGTATATGACAATGTTTTGCAAAAATTGATTTACAAATATTGTAAATACGAAAAATGTAATACTTATATAGATAAATCTGCTTGTATCCATGGAAGCCCCGTTTATATTTCAAAGAACTGCAACAGCTCCTTATTTTGCAGGAAGGAAGAATGAGGTCTCGCACCTTACCACAAATTTCACCCTGCAGACCAATACTGTCATAATGTCTCCGCAGGGTTGGGGCAAGTCTTCCATAGTGTATGCTGCGGCAGATAAGGCTATGCACAGAGATCCGGCTTTGCGTTTCTGTCATATGGACATGTCGAACGTAAGAAGCGAGGTGCAGTTCTATATCCTCCTTGCCCAGTGTGTCCTCAGGACTTTTTCTTCGGGTATAGAGGAGGCGGTGCAGCTTGCGGGAAGACATTTTTCGAAATTGACGCCGAAGATGGTGATGAGTCCGGCTTCGGTTGGAGGATTCACTCTGGATTTCGACCGCGAGTCCTTGCTGCGTCATCATGAAGAAGTGCTTGACCTGCCTGAAAGAGTGGCTGCCGATACGGGGCTGAAGCCGGTCATCCATATTGATGACTTTCATAATTCGGCTCTCTTTGACGATTGCGAAGCCTTCATCAACAGGCTGGATGTATGCTGGAGGAAGCAGAAATCTGTTTCATATTGTCTGTGTGCAAGTAGAAACGACTTCATGGACAGGTTCCTCCGCGTGTGCAGGCCATTCCTGATATATGGTGACAAGATGTATCCGGAGAAAGTGGACAGGGCTGACATGACGGCATATATAAAGGAACGTTTTTCCGATACCGGTAAATATATTGACAACGACTTGAGCGGCCTTGTCATCGACCTTGTCGATGCTCATCCGTATTATGTCCAGCAGCTTGCCGCTCTTTCGTGGTTCAGGACCGGAGTGGTATGCTCACAGGAAATCATTTCAGCCGCCCATGATTCCATGGTATGCCAGATGGGTATGATATTCACATCCCTGATGGCTACCTTCACTACGCAACAGATTTGTTATATGCATGCTGTGCTGGCAGGCGAAAAGGTAATCAGTACCGCGGAAGTGCTTCATAAACATAATATTACCTCGGCGACATCAGCATCGCGTTCAAAGGCGGCGCTGCTTGAAAGGAACATCATCAGCAGGCTGGAGGACAACAGCATTGTCTTTACGGATCCGATATTCGCCCATTGGCTCAGGACACGATATTTCACAATGAATTAATGATACTCATATGAAGAAGATTCTCACATTTGCGGCAGCGCTTTTCGTTGCCCTCGGTGCTTCGGCGGCGCCGAAACAGTATGGACTTCAGTCGCCCGACGGCGGACTGGATGTGGAAGTGAAGGTTGGTGAAGGAATTACATATACCCTTTCACATGACGGAGCACTTCTGCTGTCCGATTCTCCTGTGTCCATGACTCTTGAAGGCGGGGCTGTGTATGGAGCGGACGACAAGGTGATCAAGGCTGTTCGCAGGAGCGTGGACCAGACGATAAAGACCGTGCTCTACAGGAAGGCGGAGGTGAAGGATGCATATAATGAGCTTGCACTCAAGTTCAGGGAATTCTCCCTTGTGCTGCGTGCATATGACGACGGATTCGCCTATCGTTTCGTTTCGCATTCCAAGGTTCCGTTCAAGGTGGTTTCCGAGCAGGCGGAATTCGTATTCCCGGAGGATTGGAATATGTGGGTGCCTTATGTGTGTCAGCATACTCAAACGCTTGAAAGCCAGTATTATAATTCATTTGAAAACCATTATGAATATGTCCCTCTTTCGGATTGGAACAGGGACAGGCTCGCCTTCCTTCCGCTTATGGTGGACGGGCCGGACGGCAGGAAGATATGCATTTCAGAGGCCGATCTGCTGAACTATCCGGGAATGTACCTTTACAACAAGGACAGGAATTCCACACTCGAAGCGCGTTTTGCGCCGTATCCGAAGGAAGTGAAGCAGGGCGGTCACAACATGCTCCAGATGGAGGTGCAGAGCCGTGAGCCTTATATCGCTGAGTATGATGGAGCGACGGAATTCCCGTGGCGTATTGTCGCTGTGTCCGAAAACGATGTTCAGATGGCCGACAACGACATGGTCTACCGTCTTGCCACTCCTGCCGACGAGGATACGGACTGGAGCTGGGTGAAGCCAGGCAAGGTCGCATGGGACTGGTGGAACGCCTGGAACCTCTATGGAGTGGACTTCCGCGCGGGCATCAACAATGATACGTATAAATATTATATCGATTTCGCTTCCGAGCATGGAATCGAATATGTGATTCTGGACGAGGGCTGGGCTGTGAACAAGAAGGCGGACCTCTTTGCCGTAATTCCTGAAATAGACCTTGAAATGCTTGCTGAATATGCCTCACAGCGCAATGTGGGCCTGATTCTTTGGGCCGGATACTGGGCATTCGACCGCGATATGGAGAAGGTCTGCGAGCATTATTCGAAGATGGGCATCAAGGGCTTCAAGGTGGATTTCATGGACCGCGACGACCAGGTCATGGTGGATTTCCACCGCAGGGCTGCAGAAACTGCTGCAAGGTACGGCCTTATGCTCGACTTCCACGGCACATACAAGCCGACAGGACTCCACAGGACATATCCTAACGTCGTGAACTATGAGGGTGTACATGGTCTTGAACAGATGAAGTGGTCGAAGGAAAACGTGGATCAGGTCACATATGACGTCACTGTGCCTTATATCCGCATGATGGCCGGTCCTATGGACTATACCCAAGGTGCGATGCGCAATGCCACCAAGCGCAATTACAGGCCTGTGAACAGTGAGGCGATGAGCCAGGGAACACGTTGCCGTCAGCTTGCGGAGTATGTGGTCTTTGACGCTCCGCTCAACATGCTCTGCGACTCTCCGTCCAACTATATGCAGGAAAAGGAATGTACGGACTTCATAGCCACGGTTCCTGAAGTGTGGGACGAGACGAAGGGACTTGACGGAAAGGTCGGTGAATACATCGCAATGGCCCGCAGAAGCGGTTCGGAATGGTATGTCGGTGCGATGACGGACTGGTCTGCACGCGACATCACCCTCGACCTGAGCTTCCTTCCTGAAGGAGAGTACACTGTAACCCTCTACCGCGACGGAATAAACGCCGACCGCGCCGCACGCGACTACAGAAAGGAGGTTGTCTGTCTGCCTGCTGACCGTAAGATAGCTGTCTCCATGGCTCCCGGCGGTGGTTTTGCTGCGCGGATCGTAAAAATAGCGAAGTAATATTTGGATTTTTCATTAGGGGGGGGGTATATTTGTAATCAAATCCTAATCATTTTAAATTTTATAGTATGAAGACTGCTAAAGAATTAAGGGCTGAGGCCCGTGCCGCGCTTTCAGGAAACTGGGCGAAGGCGGTTGTCTGTTCCATTGTCATGGTACTCGTAGCCATTGCGGTAGGTGCATTTTATATGTACAGGAATATCTCTGTCGATGAGGCTATGGCTACATCAGACCCGATGGGATATCTCAAGCTTGTCGGCTGGCCGATGCTTCTGTTCCTGGTCGGAGGCATATTCCTGCTGTATCCTCTCCAGTTCGGCTATTACAATGCCTTCAGGCAGCTTCTCAAGGAAGGGGATGCCGATCTGACGAACAACATGTTCAGGAATACATTCTCACGTTGGGGCCGCAATGTATGGGGATATTTCCTCATGACCCTTTTCATCTTCCTTTGGGCTATGCTTCTGTACATACCCGGCATCATCAAGGCCTTTTCCTACGCGATGACCCCGTATATCCTCAAGGACTATCCGGAACTCTCTGCCAATCAGGCCATCAATCTGAGCATCAAGATGATGAAGGGCCACAAGTTCGACCTCTTCTATCTCTTCCTCACATTCATCGGCTGGGCGATTCTGGCCGTGTTTACCTGCGGAATAGGATACCTCTGGCTGACGCCGTACATGTCCACTGCAATGGCCGCTTTCTACGAAGATGTAAAATCATCATATGTTGCGCAATAAGCTTAGCGATATGAAACGTTTTGCGATACTTCTCTTTACCGCAATTGTAACTTTTGCGGCCGGTTTTAACGCTGATGCTCAAACTTCTGGACAAGAAGATCAATATCGCCAGTCTTTGACAAACATCTTTGTCAAGGGAGATGTCGGTCAGGCGTTTGATGGCGTTCTGGATATGATGGTCGGACTGTTCAAGATGGCAGGAACGGAATTGTCTGATTCTCAGGCGGCGGAGTTGAAGACCGGGTTAAAGAACAAACTTGTCGACCTTATGTTGCCTGTGTATATGGAAAACGTCTCGCTGGAGGATATTCAGGCAATGGAGCAGGCCTATAATTCGGATAATCTGGAGAAATCATTGCAAGAATTCAATGCGACGCCAGCCGGCCGCCGTGTGCAGGCTGCGGAATCCGAACTGACTGCCGGAATGGAAAGCATCAAGGAGCCTCTGACTGAATGGCTGATCGCTGAAATGGAAAGACTTGCTGAGTAGCATCCTGATAACCTCAAAATAATCAGTTTCGTAATCCCGACCTCATTGAAGGCCGGGATTATGATATATGCGTTGTGGCCAGCCGTTGTCCCATGTCCTGCAGGGCGTGGTTCAGAATGTCTATTTCCTCTTGTGTGAATTTCGCCGGTTTGCCATTGACGAGAAGTCCGTTCACCCGCTGGTAAAGCCACTGGCGGGATTTCTTGAAATAGGTCTTGGCAATGTATGCAAGTGAAATGCAAGGAAGTATATCTTCCATCTGTTTACGGATAAGGTAAGCGTCTATTTCGGCATGCGATTCCTTTATCTGGGATATTGCAATGTCCGCAACGGCTCCGGCGTCTTCATCGCAGGCTTTTCGTATTGCTTCTCTTATCGCATCCCTTTCCTTTTCATTTTTTGCATTTATAAATCTGTCCTTCAACAGATCCATTTTTTTCTTATCTGCCATAAAGTTACATACTTAAGTTTCGCAAGTGTAAGTTACATTCTTTTGATTTTTTCAATCATTTCGTCAATCAATGTTTCAAAGTAGGCCAGACTCTGTTCGGTGCCGTAGCGTCCTTTCAATTCAGTATAAATTTCAAGGTAATAGAGCAGTTCCTTTTCTGCCTTTCTCCTTTCGGGAGTCTTTTTTCTCATATTCCGTTCCGGATATTATGATGTTGCAAATATAATAACCTTTTGGTAATTATCCAAAGGTTGACTCAATGTCTGCTGCAAAGTTCCGAAGCGTTATCCGTGTAACCAAAAAGTACACGGATAAAATTGAAAATCATCCACTGAACTCAATAAAAGCTGTCTTTTTGTGAAAAATTTGTTGAAATTTGGCGCCAAATTTCAACAAATTATCTGATTGGCGGAAGCTTTTGTTATAAATCGTGATGTAAAACGGAAATTTAAAATAAAATCATTATCTTTATCGGTTGAAAAATCATATTTTAAAGAGTAATAACCACAAAAAACTGATAATCATGGAATTACCTTTTGCGGAATCTTGGAAGATCAAGATGGTTGAGCCGCTGCGCAAAAGCACGCGTGAAGAGCGTGAACAGTGGATCAGGGAAGCAGACTACAATCTTTTCCAGCTCAAGTCGGATCAGGTGTACATCGACTGCCTCACCGATTCGGGAACAGGAGCGATGAGCGACCGTCAGTGGGCCGCGATGATGACAGGCGACGAAAGCTATGCCGGTTCGGCCTCGTTCTTCCAGCTCAAGGAGACGATCACACGTATAACCGGATTTGAATACGTCATCCCGACGCATCAGGGCCGTGCAGCAGAGAACGTGCTCTTCAGCCATCTCGTGACTCCGGGCGCTGTCGTTCCGGGCAATTCGCATTTCGACACCACCAAGGGCCACATCGAGAGCCGTAAGGCCGCTGCTGTGGACTGCACCGTGGACGAGGCCAAGGACACACAGCTTGAAGTGCCTTTCAAGGGTAATGTAGACCCTGTAAAACTCGAAAAGGTGCTTGCTGATCATGCCGACAAGGTGCCTTTCATCATCGTCACCATAACCAACAACACAGCCGGAGGACAGCCTGTATCAATGCAGAACCTCCGCGAAGTGCGTGCCGTGGCCGACAGATACGGCAAGAGGGTGATCTACGATTCGGCACGTTTCGTCGAGAACGCATACTTCATCCGCACACGCGAGGAAGGCTATGCCGACAAGACCATCAAGGAAATATGCAGAGAGATGTTCTCATATGCGGACGGCATGACCATGTCTTCAAAGAAGGACGGTCTTGTGAATATGGGAGGCTTCATCGCGACACGTCACGAGGACTGGTACGAAGGCGCAAAGAAGTTCTGCATCCCGTTCGAGGGCTTCCTGACTTACGGCGGAATGAACGGCCGCGACATGGCTGCTCTTGCTGTCGGCCTTGATGAGAACACCGAGCTGGAGACCATAGAGACACGCATACGTCAGGTACAGTATCTTGCTGCGAAGCTTGACGAGTACGGCATTCCGTACCAGCGTCCTGTCGGCGGACATGCCATCTTTGTGGATGCCGACCGCGTTCTGGACCAGATTCCTAAGGAGGAATTCCCGGCACAGACCCTTGCCATCGAGCTGTACATCGAGGCCGGTGTACGTGGCTGCGAAATCGGATACATCCTTGCAGACCGCGATCCTGTCACTCGTGAGAACCGCTTCGGAGGTCTCGACCTTCTCCGCCTCTGCATCGCCCGCCGTGTATACACCAACAATCACATGGATGTCATCGCAGCGGCTCTCAAGAATGTTTACGACCGTCGTCATGAGATCACCCGCGGTGTGAAGATCGTATGGGAGACAGAACTCATGCGTCACTTCACAGTGAAACTCGAAAGACTCTAACCCTAACCTTAAAATGCAAATACCTGGCTATAAGCCATATATAAAAAGTGCGTGCTCCCCAATGGCGGCACGCACTTTTCGTTATCGACTGATTTCCAGTATTTTGCGTTTTACGCTATACCAATACTGCCATGAAGCCAAGCTCGAATAATCGTTATATTTTGAAAAATGTAAAAAATAGATATATTTGCACTCTGTTTTTGCAAATATTCAGATGATTCGTCTGCATCATAATAAAATCTTCGGGGGGGGCGGCTTGTTGGCTGTTCTATAGAATCCGCATTACAGATATCTGATGTTTTTCCGTATAGGGGTGACCTATGCGGTATTTTGTCATGCCTTATATCAAACACCTAAAATCAATAATTAGATGAAAATGGAAAGAAACGAGAATCGGGGATATGTCTCCCCACAGATTGAGACAATGGAAATCGCCATGGAACAGCCCCTGTTGAATGGCAGTGTAATACCATCCTATGAGTATGACGGTGATTTGTAATATTAAACTGCTACGGAAATGAAACGAAAAATCTTTATCATATCAGTATTGGCTGTATTTATTTCATCATGCAGCAAACCTGAAATTACAGATAATGATGTAATATCTTCTGAGACAACAGGCGTGAAGGTGGCTGTCACAGCGACCCTCCCGGGCGAAACTCCTGAAACGCGTGTTCAGCTGACGGAAGAGAATCCCGATACGGATAACCGTAAAATAAAGGTGGAATGGAAAGAAAGTGGAGAAACCTTCTCGGTGATGACCGCTACTTCTACGGCTGCACAAACCTTTACCCAAACCGAAGGAAACAACTTTACAGGTACGTTAACTGATGGTTGGACGCAACCTTATTATGCTTTCTACCCGGCGGTTACTTCTGCAACCAACGCTACCGCTGTGCCTTACGACCTCAGTACGCAAACAGGAGCATTGAGCGAAGCCACCAACTATATGTATGCCGTGAATACCACGGACGGAAAGGAATACAACTTCCAGCACCTCACAGCCATTGTGAAGTTCACATTGAATTTGCCCTCCGGCTATATTCCCACCTCTTTGAGTTTGGTGAGCGACCGCCTCTTGGCAAAGGGAACGGTAAACCTTACGGGTGAGTCCGTGGCATACACCAACGAACTGAGTGCCCACTCTATTACGGTGGAAAATCCTACAGTGGTGGGCGGAAAGATTACTCTATACCTCCATGTGTCGCCCATGGCTGCATCCGAAGCATCCAAGAACACCCTGCATATCCGCACTCACAGCGGAAGCAAGGGATATTCGGGAAGCATTTCCACCTCCAAGGAAATCAAGGCCGGTAAGTACTATACGGCTACGGTGGATGTGACTACCCACGATTATGATTATACATATGTTTCTATTGTCAATAGCTCATATAAAGTTTATTCACCTTGGGGACTTCGTGCGTGGGGAGAAAATACCAGTATGTTCGCAAAATGTACTCTTGGAGATAATGACATTGATATGGGTACACTTCCTAATGACATTGAAATGGTAGGATTTGCAGGTAATTGGACGACTACCAATAAATCGGGAGCTAATCAAATGTTTGATGGGAACAATAAAACTATCAGTAATTTGAGGGTTGTTGGTGGCTATCAGTATAGTGATGGGACCTATGTAGGATTTATTGGAATGTTAGGCAACAATTCCACTTTTAAAGATGTTACTTTTAAAGGAGCTACCGTAGCTATTGATTGTAGCAATAGTAGCTTATTAAATTGTAATATGGGTGTTGCTGTTGGAAGCACTTGTAGTCAGACCAAAACAATCAGTGGTGTTATCATCGAACCAAATCCTGATAGTTTGGAACCAATGTTTCGTATATCGGGAAGTAACGATAAAAGGATATTTATGGGAGCCGTGGTTGGATATGCATCAGGAACAGTAAGTGATACTTACCAAAGTATCATAAAAGATTGCGTCAATAACCAAAAAATAACCGTAACGGATATGAATGGCAATGGAATCTCTTGTCAACAATTCTATTGTGGTGGAATTTCCAGTAAGGCTGGTAATGAAAGAGAAAATTTTATACAGTGTATAAATAATGGCGATATTGATGTTACAAATGTTACGGTTGCAACTGGCAACAAGATTGTTAGTGGTATTGCAGCGATGGATGGAGGGAATTTTATAGCGTGTGCAAATACGGGAACTATATCAGCACCCACCGGTTTCATAATTTGTGGTATTGGTCGGAATGCTGGTATGAATAATAATTATGGCTGTTACACCGTCAAGCATGCTGCTACGAAGCTATATGGAAGTTCCGCCACGTTGAACGGCTTCTACGATTCCGTATCAACCGATACAAACGTAGCAACCAAAGTGGAAGACTTCAATACCGATGACGTAGTAAACGGTATGAATGCCGCCCTTGTTACATACAATAGTACCGAAGGATTGGCTGATACCAAGAAGTGCGACAAGTATTGGGCGAAAAGCACTGATCCTAATTATCTTTATCCGGTGCTGGTAGAGGGTGCTCCATCATCTTCGGCTCAATAGTGACTTAACTTTCACTTTTCTGAAGGACTCTGATCCGCTTCCCTTTACGGCAAAAATGTATAGTACTATTTGTCAAAAGCTGTTTCCAAGGTTTTCTTATCTATTTGCAGAGTCAAAGGGGAATTCGTAGAAGGGATGACAACCCTTATCGTCCAGTGGTTCCGAGCCCCAAAGTATAGCCACCGCAAAAGCGGTGGTTTTTTATTGCTTTTGGGTGGCTCCGACAGCAGCCATACAGTACTGTACCTTCTCTTGAGTAGAAAGAGTATTAAGTATGATTAGAAACAGTTACAGGTGCAGTTTTCTGAAAAATGAGTATATTTGAGCCATGGAATACTTATCAAAGCAACGATACGACGAGATTGCGGCCGAGTTGGATCGCCTTATAAACGTGGTCTATCCTGAGGTGCGGGAGAATGTCGCTGAAACCAGCGCGCAGGGGGATCGGAGCGAGAATGCAGGTTACCGAGAAGCAAGGCGGAGGCAGGCGAAGACCATCAGCCGGATCCGTTTCCTGCAGAATGTTCTGGAGCATTCACGTGTGATAGATCCTGATGCCCTTCCCAAAGACAGGGTATGCCTTCTGAGCCGGGTTGAATTCACTAATCTTTCGACAAACACCCGGATGACATTCCAGATAGTCAGCCCCCACGAAATGAACCTCGAAGCCGGCAAGATTTCGCTGAAATCTCCGATTGGAGCCGCCCTGATGGGTAAGAAGGTGGGTGAAGTAGCTGAGGCTCAAGTCCCTTCCGGAACGCTTAGTCTGAGAATCGAAAGCATTACGTTCGACTAAAGGTGAAGATATATCCATCTTGTTGTAAGCCCTGCTCCAATCGTAGCTTATGGCTGTAATCAGTAACCTGCTAGTTATGAGCTATATACACGAAGTGCGTGCCGCCAGAGTGGAGCACGCACTTTGCGTTGTCGATTGATTTTCAGCCTATTATGTTTTACGCTATTTCAGCTTTCCGCCGAGCTTTTCGGCGAGGGCTATAAATGCGAGGCCGTCGGGACGGGATGAGAGTGCGGCAGGTTCGCCGGAGTCACCGCCTTCTCGGATGCCTTGGACGATCGGAATCTGGCCGAGCAGTTCTATACCGTACTTTTCAGCCATGCGTGAGCCTCCGTCGCGTCCGAAGATGTAATATTTCTCGTCCGGATGCTCTGCCGGAGTGAACCACGCCATGTTTTCGATGAGGCCGAAAATAGGCTTGTTTACGCTTTCGTTACGGAACATGTTTACGCCCTTCTCCACGTCTGCAAGGGCTACGTCCTGTGGGGTGCTTACAATCACTGCACCTTCAAGAGGAATGTCGTGCACGAGGCTGATGTGGATGTCGCCAGTTCCTGGTGGCATGTCTATGAGCAGAAAGTCCAATTCTCCCCAACGAACCTGCAATATCATCTGCTTCAATGCGTTGCATGCCATTGGACCGCGCCATATCAGTGCCTGTTCCGGTTTTGCAAAGTAGCCGACGGACATCCATTTCACACCGTATTTCTCCAAAGGCATGATGATTTCCTTCTCGCCTTCCAGCATTGCATCCGGCATCTCGCTTTCGGTTCCGGTCATCTTAGGCACGGACGGTCCGTATACGTCGGCGTCTGCGAGTCCGACCTTGTAGCCGAGACGTGCGAGAGCAACTGCAAGGTTCACGGAGACGGTTGATTTGCCGACTCCGCCCTTTCCGGAAGCTATTCCGATGATATGTTTCACGTTCGTCAGCTCCTCGAGGCCCAGATCCAGACCGGGCTTCTTCTTGGGTGCCTCGTTTATTATGACAGTCTTCACTTCGACCTGTGTGCCGGCCGGTGCATTTCTGATGATTGCAGACTTCGTGCTTCCGATCAGATACTCGGCAAGGGGATCGCGGTGCTTGGAGAATGCCAGAGTCACAGTGACGCTGCCTTCGCCTGTCTCGATGGACTCCACCATACCAAGCTCTACAATATTCCTGTCTCCCTTTGCAGGGTGCTCCACTTCACGGAGCCATTCCTTTATTTCGTTTATATTCATAGTGTTATCTTTATATGAGATCCTCACGTCGCTGCGCTCCTCAGGATGACGTGCGTCATTGCGAGGAGCGAAGCGACGTGGCAATCTACTGTACTATAGTCATTTCATCGATGAGCCAGCCTGCTCCACCGAATTTGTCCACGATGAAGAGGACGTATCTTATGTCTACGTTGATGCACCTCTGCAGCTCTGGCTCGAACATCACATCGCTGCTCATCGATTCCCAATTGCCGTCAAACGCAAGGCCGATGAGTTCGCCGCGTGAATTCATTATAGGACTGCCGGAATTGCCTCCCGTGATGTCGTTATTGCTGAGGAAGCATGTGACCATTTCGCCATCTGCAGTGCCGTAACGTCCGTAGTCCTTTGCCTTCCAGAGCTCCTTAAGCTTTTCTGGCACAACGAATTCCCAATTATCAGGATTTTCCTTTTCCATCACTCCGTCCAAAGTCGTGTAGTGCCTGTATGTGACGGCATCCTTAGGGGAATATCCGCCCACTTTGCCGTAAGTCATACGCATCGTGAAATTGGCATCAGGATATGACGGTTCGCCCTTCTTCCATTCGAGAAGTCCTGCTGTATACGTCTTTCGAGCAGAGGCAAGGTCTGTCTCAGACTTGGATGCAAGCATCTGTGCACCAAGGCATTCGTTGTATATTGACATTCCTGTCTTCACAGCCGGATCTTCGAGCACTTCCATGCCCTTTTCCTTGACTGCCGCTTCAAGACTTTCCGCAGAAGTGAATACACTGTGTTCGAACAGGCAGTCCACGAATGCGTCTATGTCCATTGTCGCGAAATCCTCCGGCAGTCCCTTGAGATATTTCTCCGGCTTCGCATTGTCGCGGTAGAACTTCATCAGTGCCTTCGCTACCTTTCTGTCCGTGTCTACAGAATAGTCGGGATATTGCGCCGCGATTGCTGCATATGCTTCGTTGAGGGCCGCCAGACTGTCCTTTCCGTTCCTTATGCCTCTCTGGCAGAGAAGGTTCATTGTGAGGGCGAAGTTGGTCAGTTCGATTCTGTATACGGATTCGAAAGCTGTTGTGAAGGCCTTGTTGGCATCCTTTCCGGATTCTACGGCTGTCGCAAGGTCTTTGACGGCAGTACCATATTCAGCCTTACGTTTCGCATTGGCATTCACCCATTTGTCGAATTCAGCCTCTTCCTGCTCTGCACGACCGATGATGTCGAGCTTGTCGAAGGCCAGCTTCATTCCCTGCCACTTCTTCCAGCCGTTCGAAGATCCGGAATACTTGCTTGCATACTGGATCTTCACCTTAGGATCCGCCAGCATGTCCTCCAGCATCACGTCCTGACGCACTGTGCGTGCTGCAATGCGGATGTCGTTCAGCTCGATCTGGTTCTTCAGCTCGGGAGATGTCTGAAAGCGTGTCGTGCGTCCGGGGTATCCCATGATCATGGTGTAATCGCCCTCCTGCACCCCTGCGAGCGAGATCTTCAGGTGGTTCTTGGCTTTCAAAGGAACATTTTCCGGTGCATATTCTGCAGGAGAACCGTCCGGTGCGCTGTACACACGGAACATGGAGAAGTCGCCCGTATGGCGTGGCCACATCCAGTTGTCGGTGTCCGCTCCGAACTTTCCGATTGATGAAGGCGGTGCTCCGACGAAACGGATGTCGCTGTATACCTTATATATAATAAGATAATATACGTTGTCGTTGTAGAACGATGTCACGGTGGCCGTGCAGTAAGGGTGTGATTTCAAGGCTTCCTCCTTGAGCCTGTCAGCCGCCTTCTGGACGGCTTTTTCCACGAGATTTTCCATATCCGTGCTGTCCTTGTATGCCTTCATGGCCTTGCTGCGTGCCTTTTCGAGGGTGGCGGTCACATCTGTCATGGATTCGAGGAAGGTCACTTTAAGCCCCTCGCAAGGAAGTTCCTCGCTGCGGTTCATGGCCCAGTAGCCGTCCTTCAGATAGTCGTGCTCCACGCTGCTGAGCTTCTGGATGCTTGCGTAGCCGCAGTGATGGTTGGTCACGAGCAGACCTTCCGGGGATATGATTTCACCGGTACAGCCTCCGCCGAACTGGACGATGGCGTCCTTCAGAGAAGTGTTGTTGATGTCGTAGATCTGCTTGGGCGTGAGCTCGCAGCCGGCTTCCTTCAAAGCCTTTCCGTTCATCTTCTGAAGCAGAGGAAGCAGCCACATGCCTTCGTCTGCACGGACGCTGCCGGCGAAAACCGCCAGAGCGGTCAAAACACATAAAATCTTTTTCATATATATAAATTTATATTTTCAAACGCATTCTGAGCCTTTCTTACGTCATTCTGAGCGCAGCCGAAGAACCTAAAACAATGTAGGTTCCAGTTCCTTCAGGTGAAAGCTTTTGCGGTGGTGCGGCGTGTATCCGTATGTCCTTATTGCCTCCACATGCTCCTTTGTCGGGTATCCCATGTTCCTTTCCCATCCGTACTGCGGATATTCCTGCGCCAGTTTCCTCATGTATCCGTCCCTGTATGTCTTTGCCAGCACCGAGGCCGCTGCTATGGACGCGAACTTGCCGTCCCCCTTCACAACGCACTGGTATTCATATCCGTCGAACGGCTTGAAGCGGTTGCCGTCTATAAGCAGATATTCCGGACGTACCGACAGCCTGCGCACAGCCCTCTGCATCCCCGTAATCGATGCGTTCAGTATGTTGACGGCATCGATTTCCTCCGCGCTGACTTCCTCCACGGCCCATGCGACGGCCTCCCGCTCGATTATCGGGCGGAGCTGTTCGCGTGCCTTTTCCGTCATTTTCTTGGAATCGTTCAGCAGCGGATGATGGAAGTCCTTGGGAAGAATCACAGCGGCGGCGAACACCGGGCCGGCTAAAGGGCCCCTTCCGGCTTCGTCGCAACCAGCTTCGATGAGGTCTGCATGATGATAGCTTAAAAGGTGTGGTTCATTGCGCATTCTGCAAAAATACACAATCTATTTGTCCTTGCCAAGCATTTTCTTGAGCATTGCAATGATTTCGTTCTTTGATTCTACGGTTTCCTCAAGCGTCCTTATGAGGCGGTCCTGCTCCTTGACGCGCATCTCCAGTTCGTCGATGCGCTTGGAGTATTCCAACTTCAGCGTCTCCATCTTGCCTTCCTTTGCCTGTTCCGGCTTGTAACCGAGCAGAAGTTCTTCGGTGGATATGTCGAGCATGGCGGCCACCTTTGTAAATGTCTCGCTAAGGACCGATGTCTTTCCCTTTTCGAAGTCCCTGTATGCTGTCACCGAGATGCCGAGGCTGTGGGCCATGGCCTCCTGTGTCATCTTCCGGGCCTTCCTTATTTTGCGGATATTGTTCTTTATGGAAATGTTGTCCATAATCGTTTTTCATTTGAAGACGGACAAAATTATCGGTATTACGACTGTGCTATAAACAAGAAATTCCGACGAATCGCAAGAAAAACTTGCATAAAAAAAGAAAAAACCATAAAGAAAAAGAAAAAAGTGACGGATTTTCTGTCAGTATGATAAAAAATCCTTGCTTTTTCCGTTGTTCTCGTGCAGATTTGCAGAAAAAGTTTGCGATATGGCTATGATGAACAAGACGGTTGAAAAGAAGTTTGAAGAGCTCTGTACGATTATGACGGACGAGAAATTGAGGTACATGTATGATGTGGAGTTTGAAGGCCTGTGCGAAAGGATCGGTGCTTCACCGGAAAGGATGGAGAACATCCTTTATGAAAGGTTCGGAATGTCCGGCGATGAACTGCTTGAAGCCCTCATAAACGGCAATATGCAGATCAAGTGATAAAAACATGCGCCGTTCTATTGGTATTGCCGTATAATTTTGTTAGATTTGCGAGGATGTGTCTTCAGGGACACTGAAGGAAACATAATTATAAACACAATAACACAACAGAACTGATGAAAGCTTATTCCACTCAAAACATCCGCAATGTGGTTCTTCTTGGCAGCACAAAGTCAGGTAAGACCACGTTATCTGAAGCAATGCTTTATGAAGGTAAGGTAATTGACAGACGTGGAACCGTAGAGGCGAAGAACACCGTCTCTGACAACTCTGAGATTGAGCAGCTCAACCAGAGGTCCATCTATGCGACTCCGCTCTATGCAGAGTTCATGGATACAAAGTTCAACATCGTGGACACTCCGGGTGCCGATGACTTTGTCGGCGGCGCAGTTTCCGCTTTCAAGGTTTGTGACACAGGTGTGCTCGTGGTGAACGCACAGCAGGGTGTCGAGGTAGGAACACAGATATATTCACGCTATGCGAGGGATTATGGCATTCCTCTCATTGTGGCGGTGAACCAGCTCGACGGCGAGAAGGCTTCATGGGAAACCACTCTCGAGTCCATGAAGGAGGCGTTCGGCAACAAGCCGATAGTGGTGCAGTATCCTGTAAATGTAGGCCCTGGCTTCGATGGTTTCATCGACGTGCTCAAGATGAAGTATTACCATTTTGTGGACGACAGTGGAAAGCGTGAGGATCTCGAGATTCCTGCTGACAGAATGGAAGAGGCTGAAGAGCTCCGCAATGCCCTCATCGAGCGTGCCGCTGAGTATGACGACACCCTCATGGAGACATTCTTCGACAAGGGAGTGCTCACAGAGGACGAGATCAGAAAGGGTCTCGGCATAGGTATACGTCAGGGTGATGTGATGCCGATCTTCTGCCTTTCTGCTAAGAAGGACATCGGTGTGAAGCGTCTCATGGAGTTCACCATCCGCACAGCTGCATCTCCGGCTGAGCGCAAGGGGGTGACAAAGGACGGAAAGGAAATAGAGTGCAAGCAGGAGGCTCCTGTATCGCTCTTCATATATAAGACTGCTGTCGAGCAGCACCTCGGTGAAGTGGCATACTTCAAGGTGATGTCAGGCGAGCTCACAGAGGGTATGGATCTCGAGAACCCTGAGACAGGAGACAAGGAAAGGATATCGACTATATATGCTGTTGCCGGCAAGAAGAAGGAGAAGGTTACCGACCTTATGGCCGGTGACATCGGATGTACAGTGAAGCTCCGTGCTGCAAAGACAAACGTAACTCTCTGTGCTCCGGGTACAGATATTTCTTATGAGGACATCAGATTCCCTCATTACAAGTATCGTTGCGCTGTGAAGGCAAAGGATGCGAAGGACGAGGAGAAGGTGAGCGATGCAATGGCAAGGATTGCAGCAGAGGATCCGACATATGTGATCGAGTATCACAAGGAGATGAAGCAGACCATCCTCAAGGCTCAGGGCGAGCAGCATGTGAATATCCTCAAGTGGAGGCTCCAGAACGAGAACAAGCTCGAAATCGAATTCTCTGCCCCTAAGATTTCATATCGCGAGACCATTACAAAGGTCGCTTGTGCGGACTATCGTCACAAGAAGCAGTCCGGTGGTGCAGGCCAGTTCGGTGAAGTGCACCTTCTCATCGCTCCTTATCAGGAGGGTGTGGATCCGGGCAACAAGTTCAAGGTGGACGGCAAGGAGACTGTCCTCAACATAAAGGGCAAGGAGGAATTCGACCTTCCATGGGGCGGTAAGCTGGAGTTCTACAACTGTATCGTCGGCGGTGCCATCGATGCACGCTTCATGCCTGCCATCCTCAAGGGTATCAACGAGAAGATGAACGAAGGCCCTCTTACAGGTTCGCTTGCACGTGACATCCGCGTATATGTATATGACGGTAAGATGCATCCGGTGGATTCAAACGAAATCTCGTTCGTGCTTGCAGCCCGCAATGCATTCAAGGAGGCGTTCCGCAATGCCGGCCCGAAGATTATGGAGCCTATCTATAATGTCGAGGTGATGACTCCGACCGAGTACATGGGTGCCTGCATGTCAGACTTGCAGAACCGCCGCGCCCTCATCGAGGGAATGGGTACTGCGAACGGTTTCGATACCATCAAGGCCCGCGTTCCGCTCGCAGAGCTGTACCGCTATTCGACCACCCTCAGCTCGCTCTCTTCAGGAAGCGCGACATTCACTATGGACTTCGCTGACTATCAGCCTGTTCCGGGTGATGTGCAGGAGAAGCTGCTGAAGGCATATCTCGAAGAAGAGAAGGAAGACTGATCGATCTGTCATACAGAAGAGGCGACCCATTGGGCCGCCTCTTTTATTATTACGTGGATCCTCACAGCGTTTCACACCCCAGGATGACGTCTGTGAGCTGTCGACGCACGTCATTGCGAGGCTGTAGCAATATCTACCTTATGAAATTGGTCTGGATCGGCTTTTCTTTTTGTGGGGCTTCTATGCCTGCTGCGCGGCCGGCTTCAATGCATTTGAGGAGCCAGGCCATGTTGCGGCCCAGTTCGCGCATCACCTGCATTCCTTCCTCGTCCTGCACGACCTGCTCCGGATTGCTTCCGTGCACCATATTCCAGTATTTTGAAGACACGACAGGCATCGACGAGATGGTGAAATACTTGTTCACCTGGTCGAAGGCAGCCGTCGTTCCGCCTCTGCGTGCGCTTACGATGCCTGCGGCCGGTTTGTAGCGGAATATCTTTCCCTTTCCGTAGAATGCCCTGTCCATGAAGGAAGTGAGCGCTCCTGAAAGTGCGGCGTAATGCACAGGGCTTCCGAAGATGAATCCGTCGGCCTTCTCCGCCTTGTCCAGAAATTCGTTCACGACGTCATTCATGAAGCATCTCAGGCTTGCCGGTTCCCCGTTCGGACCTTTCCTGAGGCAGGCGCCGCATCCTATGCAGCCCGATATGGGTTTTACGCCAAGCCAGAAGATTTCAGTCTCGACTCCTGCTGCATCAAGTTCCTTTTCCACCTCTTTGAGGGCGGTGTATGTGCAGCCCTCGCGATGCGGACTGCCGTTTACCAATATTACTTTCATCTTATTATGATTTTATTGTTTTCGCATCATCCCAGTACGCAGACGACCTTATGTGAGCCCTCTGCATGTGGAATAAGATTGCCGTTAAGTTCCTTGCCGTCGAGTGTGAGTGACTTGACGCCTTTGCAGATGCCGTCGGGGTTCAGGACGGTGATTTCGTAGAGCGAGCCACGGAAGCGGCGGCGGACGGTGTATTCCTTCCAGCCGGAGCAGATGCACGGATCGATTTCAAGGCCGTCGTATGCCGGTCTGATGCCGAGGATATACTGCGTGATGGCGTACCAGTTCCATGCGGCGGTGCCTGTGAGCCAGCTGTTCTTCGCTTCGCCCGGACGGGCAGCGTCCTTGCCGGCTATCATCTGTGAATATACGTAAGGCTCGACCTTGTGCAGGGTGCTGCGGTCTTCAGTATACGAAGGGCAGATCTTCCTGAAATATTCCCATGCGCGGTCGCCTCGTCCGAGGACGGTCTCTCCGATGATCACCCACGGGTTGTTGTGGCAGAATATTCCTGCATTTTCCTTGTAACCGGCCGGATATGAGGATATTTCTCCGTATTCCACGACGTATTTCGTGAAGGCCGGATTGTTCAGCACGATGCCGTGCTCGCAGTCCAGACGTTCCTTCACGGAATCGAGGGCCTTGCGCACCATGCCTTCCTCCAGGCCGATTCCCGCCATCGAGCACCAGCCCTGTGATTCGATGAAGATCTGGCCTTCCTCATTTTCGTGCGAGCCCACCTTGCGGCCGAAATAGTCGTATGCCCTCAGATACCAATCTCCGTCCCAGCCGTGCTTCTTCACAGCATCGACCATGTCGTCGATGAACTTCTGTGCACGCTCGACCTCTTCGGCCTTTCCGAGATGACGGCACAGCTCCACATAGTCCCTTCCGCACACGACGAAGAGTCCTGCAATCATAAGTGACTCGGCCTGCGAGCCTTCCGTCTTGTTTTCAGTGGTCTGGAATGACTCGTTCGGATCCCATGAGAAGCAGTTGAGATTGAGACAGTCGTTCCAGTCTGCGCGGCCGATGAGAGGCAGCATGTGAGGGCCGAGATTGTTCACCACATGGTCGAACGAGATGCGCAGGTGCTCCATGAGCGTCACTTCCGAGCCCGGCTCGTTGTCGAACGGCACCATCTCGTCAAGAATGCCGAAGTCGCCCGTCTCCTTTATATATGCCACCGTGCCGAATATCAGCCACATAGGGTCGTCGTTGAAGCCTCCTCCGATGTCGTTGTTGCCTCGTTTGGTGAGAGGCTGGTACTGGTGGTAGCAGCCGCCGTCCGGGAACTGCGTGGAGGCGATGTCTATGATACGTTCACGTGCGCGCTCCGGAATCTGATGGACGAAGCCCACGAGGTCCTGATTCGAGTCCCTGAAGCCCATTCCACGGCCGATTCCGCTTTCGAAAAACGATGCGGAGCGGGACATGTTGAACGTCACCATGCACTGGTACTGGTTCCATATGTTCACCATTCTGTCCAGCTTTTCCTCCGGACTCTTCAGAGAGAAGATGTCCAGCAGGCTGTCCCAGTATGTCTTCAGCTGTGCGAAGGCTGCATCCACCTTCTCCGCCGTGTCATAAGCCGAAATCATGGCCTGCGCCTTTGTCTTGTTGATTATCGGGGAACTGCCGCTGTGGAGAAGTCCTTCCTCCGGTTCCGGCACGAACTTCTCTTCCTGTGCATTCTCCACATATCCCAGCAAAAACACATAGTCCCGGCTTTCTCCCGGAGCCAGCTCCACCTCTATATAATGTGAAGCTATCGGACTCCAGCCGTGGGCGATGCTGTCAGAAGCCTTGCCTGCAAGGACATTCTGAGGGTCGCGGAACTCGTTGTACAGGCCTACGAACGTCTCCCTGTCGGTGTCGAAACCGTCGATCGGGGCATTCACGCTGTAGAAGGCGTAATGGTTGCGGCGCTCCTTGTATTCGGTCTTGTGATATATCACCGAGCCCTCCACCTCCACTTCTCCTGTCGAGAAGTTGCGCTGGAAGTTCTCCATGTCTGTAGCGGCGTTCCAGAGGCACCATTCGGCCAGCGAGAACAGCTTGAAGCGCCTTGTCTGCTCCGACATGTTGCGCAGCGTCATCTTCTGCACCTCGCCCCATGTTCCGAGCGGCACGAAGAAGAGCACGCTGGCCTCGATTCCGTTCTTCGCTCCGGTGATGCGCGTGTAGCTCATTCCGTGGCGGCATTCGTAGAAGTCCAGCGGCGTCTTGCACGGCTTCCATCCCGGCGACCACACCGTGCCTCCGTCGTTGATGTAGAAATATCTTCCGCCGTTGTCCATCGGGACGTTGTTGTAGCGGTAGCGTGTGATTCTGCGGAATTTCGCGTCCTTATAGAAGGAATATCCTCCGGCCGTGTTGGAAATCAGCGAAAAGAAGTCCTCGTTGCCCAGATAGTTGATCCAGGGCCACGGCGTCTGCGGATCCGTAATGACATATTCACGATTGAGGTCATCGAAATGACCGAAGCGAGTCTGCTGCATCTTGTATGTTTTTTATTTCTTTCTGCGTCTGGCGTATTTCTTTTTGCGGCGGGCCTTTCTGGCGTATTTGCAGATTACGGCGGTGATCAGGGCGGCAAAGACGAGGCATATGAGGGTGTAGGTCCAGGCGGAGGCGCTGTCGCCCTTTACGCGTGACCACATCTTCAGGAGATCTTCAGTGCCGCTGTCGTGCATCATTCCGCAACGGTCTATAACCATTTTGTCCGGATACATCACCGGATTCAGACACACGCTGTCTGCCTGCGGGCCGAAGAAGTAGCTGGCATCGACAGGCTCATAGGATTCAGGATCCGACATGGCCTCAAGCACTTCAGCGCCGCCGACAGTGCTCACATAGCCGATGTAGTCCATATTGCGGATGGCGTTCTCCGGCATGCAGAGAAAGTTGATGAAATAGCTGGCCGCCTTAGGATTCCTTGCATACTTCGGAATCACCCAGCCGTCGAACCACACCGTGCTTCCGGTCTGCGGAATGGCATAGTCCAGTTCCACGCCGATGGCAGCCGCCTCATCGATGGCCCACTGAGCGTCGCCGCTCCACGAGAAGTTCAGCCATGCAAGCTCCTTTGTCATCTGGTCCTTGCCGAAATCCGCCTCCCAGCCTGCCACGCCGTCCTTGAACGATCTGATATATTCCTCCACAAGGGCAATCGATTCCTCCGAGACGTCGAATCCTATCTTCTGAAGATCCTTCTCGCCCCTTTCAATCTCATCCATGCTGAAGGACACAAGAAGAGATGTGTACACGTCCCTGAACGCGTCCTTCACAAGTATCTTTCCCGCATAGTCCGGATTACGGAGCACATCCCAGCTCTGTACATGCTCGGGATTCACGTATTTCGGATTGTAAAGCAGTCCTGTCGTGCCCCACATGTAACCGACGGCATAATCATTGGCATCTACAGAATCCCCGCCGATGCTCGAAAACACGTCCGTGATGTACGGAGCCACATTCCCGATATAGTCCGGAGTGTCCCCGAAATCCCTCTGTATCGGCAGCAGAAGGTCGTTCTTGAGCATACGTTCGATGATGTAGTCCGAAGGGCAGGCAAGGTCGTAGTCCTCGTGGCCCAGCTCTATCTTCGAAAGCATGGTCTCGTTGATGTCGAAGGTCTGATAGACGACGGTGACGCTTTCTCCCGTCTGTTCCTCGTACCAGGTCTCGAACTCGCCGATGAGTTCTTCATCTATATAGTCCGCCCAGTTGTAGACCTTGAGCATATGGCTCCTGTCGTTCGAGCAGCCGAGCAGCATAAGGGCCGCAGCGGCAAGATATAGCAGTCTCTTCATCTTATGCAGCTTGCTGGTTGGAGTTTCGTATCTTTCTGATGTTGATAATGAGCAGCAGGAGCAGGATTCCCACGAACATTATCGTGATCATAGGCCTCAGCTCCGGCGTAAGACCGCCTTTGCGTGCGTCCGTATAAATATATGTCGAAAGCGTGTCCAGGCCTATGGTGCCGCGTGTGAAGAAGGTCACGGCGAAGTCGTCCAGAGACATGGTGAACGCGAGGATGAAGCCCGAGATCATACCCGGCTTGAGCATAGGCATAAGCACCTTGCGCAGAGCCTGGAACGGTGTGGCGCCGAGGTCGAGGGCGGCTTCGTATATGTTCGGGTTCATCTGCGTGAGCTTAGGAAGCACGCTGAGCACGACATACGGCGTACAGAAGGTGATGTGGGCAAGGACGACGGTCACATATCCCTGGCTTACGTGCAGGAACACGAAAAGCAGGAAGAGCGACACACCCGTGATGATGTCCGGATTCAGCATCGGGATGTTGTTCAGGAAGGTGATGGCGTGCTTTGCCCTGCCGCGCATGTTGTGTATGCCGATGGCGGCGATGGTGCCGAGAATCGTCGAAACGGTGGCAGCGATGAGGGCTATTATGAGCGTGTTCTCAATGGCGGACATGAGCGAGCCGGTGCCCTGCATGTTGCCTGTGAAGAGGTTTGCGTAGAGCTTGGTCGAGAAGCCGGTCCAGTTGCCGAGCACCTTGCTTTCGGTGAAGGAGAATACGGCAATGAACACTATCGGCGCATAGAGGACTATGAGCAGCAGCCATATATAGCATTGTGCGAAGAATCTTTTCATAGGCTTATACAATCACTAAACAATAACTCCACTGTTTTCCTTGTTGTTGTCCTGCAGCAATGTGGTGATGCCTATGATCACGAGCATGATGAGCGAAAGGGCGGCACCGTAGTTCCACATCGATGAATTTATGTTCTCCTGGATTATGGTACCGAAGAGCTTTATCTTGTTGTTGGTCAGGAACTCGGAGATGGCGAACGTGCTCACCGTCGGCATGAACACCATCATTATGCCGCTGACCACTCCCGGCATCGAAAGCGGCACCTGCACCTTCCAGAAGACCTGCCACGGGGTGGCTCCGAGGTCTGCCGCAGCCTCAGCGTAGGACTTGTCCATCTTGTTGAGGATGTTGTAGATAGGGTATATCATGAACGGCAGATAGTCGTAGACCATACCCACCAGCAGGGTGCCTTTGCCGAGCTGTATGCCCACCATGTGGAAAAGTTCCGCCGTGGCGAGCGTCCTCATGAGGGCGTTGATCCACATCGGCATGATGAAGAGCACGATGGTCACGGCGCTCCGGTTCAGTTTCCTGTTTGCAAGAATCCATGCGGCAGGATAGCCGAGCAGTATGCATATGGCCGTATTCTCTATCGCCACCTCAAGCGAGAGGGCGAAGGTGCCGATGGCGTCGGCGTCGGTGAAGAACTTCGTGAAGTTTGCGAACGTAAAGCTGCCGGAGCTGTCCTGAAAGGCGTAGACCATGATCAGAATCAGCGGCAGGGCGACAAACAGCACGAGGAAAATCGCGTACGGGAGGGCCCAGGAGCTTCTCTTATTCATGGCGTCTGTTTATCTTTATGTCCGTCGGGGCTATGTTTATACCTACAAGGTCTCCCTTGTCCCATATGTCGTTGGTGTCCACCCAGATGTGCTCACGGTCGTCCGTTCTGACGGTAAGGTGGTAATGGTCTCCTTTGTAGAGCAGGAAATATACCTCGCCCTGCAGGACGCCGTCCTCCGGATGGTCTATAAGCTCGACCTTAGAGAAATCCACCTCCACGGTCACCTTGTCGCCTGCCGAAAGGCCTTCCTGAGGGAGGCACTCGAACTCGCCGTTCATGAACTTCACATGGGTGTCGTCAGTCATCTCGCCTTCGTAGACGTTGCGCGTCCTCTCCTTGTGCATGACCTGAATGTCCGCCGGCCTTATTATCAGACCGACTTCAGTATCAGGCTCGAAGGCGTTATAGTCCTGGATCATAAGCTCGTAGCCCTTGTCCGTATCCACGAACATCTCGTAGTGGACTCCCTTGAACGTGCAGGATTTCACCTTTCCGACAATCTGCGCATTGTCCACCTTGTTCATTATGTATATATCCTCCGGGCGTACGACCACATCCACGTCCACATTCTCGCCGAAGCCTTCGTCCACACACTCGAACTCATGACCGGCAAATTCCACCAGCCTGTCCTTTATCATCCTGCCGTTCAGGATGTTGGATTCTCCTATGAAGTCGGCCACAAATGAGTTCTGCGGCTCGTTGTAGATGTCTGTCGGCGTGCCTATCTGCTGGATCACTCCGTCGTCGAGCACCACTATTGTGTCGGAAAGCGTGAGGGCTTCCTCCTGGTCGTGAGTAACGTAAATGAATGTGATGCCGAGCTTGCGGTGCATCTCCTTGAGCTCTATCTGCATGTCCTTGCGCATCTTCAGGTCGAGGGCCGAAAGCGGCTCGTCGAGCAGGAGCACCTGCGGCTGGTTCACGATGGCCCTTGCTATGGCCACGCGCTGCTGCTGGCCTCCCGACAGAGAGTCCACGTCCCTGTCTTCATAGTCGGTCATGCTCACCATCTTGAGCACCTTGCGCACCCGTCTGTCGATTTCGTCCGTCGGCACCTTCTGAAGCTTCAGACCAAACGCAATGTTCTCATACACATCGAGATGCGGAAAGAGGGCATAACGCTGGAAGACCGTATTCACAGGCCTTTCGTGCGGCGGCACATTGGTGATGTCCTTTCCGTTGATGAGAATCTCTCCCGAGTCTGCCGAGCCGAATCCCGCGAGTATGCGCAGAAGCGTCGTCTTGCCGCAGCCTGAGGGGCCGAGCAGAGTCAGGAATTCACCTTTCTTCACGGATATGCTCACATCTTTCAGAATGCACTTATCCCCGAAGCTCTTGGATATATTCTTGATTTCAATGATGTTGTCGTTTGCCATTTCGGTGGGGGTAGGTTTTAGTTGTTACGTTTGTCGAGTATATGCTTCACAGCACCTGTGAGGTCGAATTTCCATGTAAGGCCTATGCTGAGGAAATCACCTCCGATATATTCTTCATTGTGCGACCAGGCCGCGTGCAGCCGTATGCCCCTGTTTTCCTTGAGAGGGAAGAATTCGACGCCGGCTCCGTAGAAGATGTTTTCATATGAAGACGGACCGCCGCCGAGCATGCCTGTGATGCCCTCCCAGCCAAATTTCGCGAAGGCACGGAGCCATTCGTTTTCATATGACGGTGCGGCGAGGAAGGTGAAGTCTCTGCCGAAAAGGTCGGACACTTCGTCGGCTCGTGTCATGTATTCAAGGTCTATGGTGAAGTCGCCGAGGTAGAAGCGGTTGCCGAAGTTCAGGGCCTTGGTGTAACCTTTCGGGCCCCACTGCCAGAGGTTTGCCGTCCAGTAGGATTCGTAGAAGTCCCACTCGCCGCGCCACGCAAGGGCATATGCGAACAGATTGGAATCCCCATATGAAAGCGGAGAATTTGCTATCTGAAAGGAAAGTTCTTGAGTATCAGTAGCATACCACGCCGCGGAAACGCCCCACTGCCAGCAGTCGAACATATTGTAGAACGTGGAGTTCATGCTGTAATACGAGTCCAGGTCGTAGGCGTCGTACTCGAAGCTGCCCACTAAAATGGCGTCCTTGCCGGCTGTAAAGGCAAAGCTTTCGGTTTCGTATGTGAGCGTGAGCCAATTTGTGCCGTCGAATCCGGAGTTGTCCTCGTAATATGTCGAGGCAATCCTCTGGTTGAGGCTGTACGAGATATGTGGACTTATGTACCCGTTTATATCTAAATAGAGGCCATCACCACCGAAGCGGCCGGCTCCTTCTGCGAAGTTCTGACCGTATCCGAAGCGCATGTCCAGCGATACATCCGGAATGTAATCAGTCACTTCCGCTGTTTTTGCATCCCCCCAGGATGACATCTGCAATGGCGCGGTACTTTCAACTTCCTGCGCTCTGACCGCAGAGCCGATTGTCGTAAGGACAACCCCCAAAAAGACAAAAAATCTCTTCATCTATTTATTTAACCGACAGTTGAATACATAAGTTGCTTTTGCTTAAGGCATAATTCGCGGACAAAAATAGAATAAACTTTCCAATTTATGGCCTGTTTTGGAGATTTTTTTGGATGCCGGATGCAAATTATCTGTTTTTTGCTCAAACTTCAGTATCTTTGCGTCCCTTTAATGGTTAGGATATGATAGCTACTCTTATAATATTATTGATTTCCGCTGCACTTTTCGTCAGCGGCAAGGTGAGGTCGGACCTTGTGGCCCTTTGTGCCCTTCTGGCCCTCCTTCTGTGCCAGATTCTCTCCCCGGCCGAGGCACTTGCAGGATTCTCCAACACAACCGTGATAATGATGATCGGCCTCTTCATCGTCGGCGGCGGCATATTCCAGACCGGACTTGCCAAGATGATCGGCGGACAGGTGATCAAGTTCGCCGGCACGAGCGAGACCAAGCTTTTCCTGCTTGTGATGCTTGTGACGGCCTTCATCGGCGCTTTCGTCAGCAACACGGGCACTGTGGCCCTCATGCTTCCTATCGTGGTGAGCATGGCGGCATATGCAGGCACTTCGTCGCGCCGTCTGCTCATGCCTCTGGCCTTCGCCAGCAGCATGGGAGGCATGATGACGCTCATCGGTACACCTCCGAACATGATCATCCAGGAGACTCTTGCCGGCGCGAAGGCAGACGGTCTTGTGGGTGCGGACACTCCTGACATCTCGTTCTTCACCTTCCTTCCGGTGGGCCTGATCACGCTTGCCGTGGGCATAATCGTGCTTCTGCCGCTGACAAAGTGGATCCTCACGCCTAAGGACAAGGGCGGCGAGAAGAAGAATACCGGAAAGTCCCTCAAGGAGCTTGTGAATGAATACGGTCTTTCAGAGAACCTCTTCAGGGTGCATCTCAAGGGCGCTTCCCCTGCGGTCGGAAAGACAATCATAGACCTGGACATATACAAGAAATACGGCATCAATGTGATGGAACTGCGCCGCAGTACCGGACACAACCGCTTCGTACGCACTGTGAATCAGCAGCTTGCGTCTCCGTCACTCACTCTGGAGCAGGGCGATGTACTCTACCTTTCGGGAGATTTCGCAAAGGTGCAGGAGTTCGCTTCAGACTATTCATTGAGGATATTGGACAACCACACCGACGAAATCGACGGCAGCTCGTCAAACGCTTCGCTGGACTTCTACGACATCGGTATTGCGGAGATACTTATAATGCCTTCGTCATCGATGATCAACAGGACGATTGTGGAGGCCGGTTTCCGCAGCAAGTTCAACATCAACGTGTTGGGTATCAGAAGAAAGAATGATTATCTGCTCCACGACCTCGGCAGCGAGAAGATGCACAGCGGCGACGTGCTGCTTGTCCAGGGCACATGGAAGGACATTGCGCGTCTGCGTAACGAATCGGACAACTGGGTGGTTCTCGGCGAGCCGCTTCAGGAGGCGGCCAAGGTGACGCTGGACTATAAGGCTCCGGTTGCGGCTGCAATCATGATTGCGATGATCGTGATGATGGTCGTGGATTCGATTCCGGTGGCCCCTGTCACGGCAGTGCTCCTTGCGGCCATACTCATGGTCATAACCGGCTGCGTGCGAAGCGTCGAGGCGGCCTACAAGACCATCAACTGGCAGACGATCGTGCTGTTCGCTGCCATGCTCCCGATGTCGACGGCTCTCGAAAAGACCGGCGCTTCGGCCATGATTGCGGATTTCATCGTGAACACTTTCGGAACGAGCGGTCCTTATGTAGCCCTTGCGGCAATATATTTCGCGACATCGATCATGACCATATTCATAAGCAATACGGTGACGGCGGTACTTATGGCTCCGATTGCCCTGCAATGTGCCATAGGCATTGGTGTAAGCCCGATTCCATTCCTCTTTGCGGTGACCGTCGCTGCTTCGATGTGCTTCGCTTCACCGTTCTCCACACCGCCTAACGCCCTCGTCATGCCGGCCGGCCAGTATTCCTTCATGGATTTCGTGAAGGTGGGCCTTCCTCTCCAGATTCTGATGGGCATCGTGATGGTCTTCGCCCTCCCGCTGCTGTTCCCGTTCTAAAAGCGTAAAACACAACCAGCTGCATATCAGCCACTTGCTTAAAGTGCGTGCCGTCAAAGGGGAGCACGCACCTCAAGCAAGTGGTTGAAAGATAGGGAGTTATATTTTAGGCTTATTCGGACTGCAGGCCGGCGAGGTTGCGGTATTCTATCGGGGAGCAGTTCTTGTGCTTGCGGAATATGCGCGAGTAGTTCGTACCGTCCTTGAAGCCGGCTTCATAGGCGATCTCGTACAATGGCTTTTTCGTGGTTACAAGCAGATAGGCGAACTGTTCGATGCGGCACTCTGTAAGGAACTGATACAGAGTGTTGTGCATCTCTTTGCGAAAACGTATCTCAAGGGCTCTGCGTGAAAGAGATGCCTGTCTCATCAGGTCTTCGACGGTCACGTCCTCGGTGTAGTGGTTTTCGATATACTCCACGACCTTTGCCACAGCAGTATCCTTGATGTCGTGGCTTTTGTCAGATCTCCTGCGGATGATTGTCTTCGGGTTTATGACTACACTGAAAGGGCTTCTGTCCTTGCCAAGAATCCTTTCGTGCAGCAGCCGGCATGTCGTGTAGCCCCCCTGCTCGACATCCAGTTCGATGGATGATATGGGCGGATCGGAAATCTCGCACAGCAGTTCGTCGTTATCTACTCCCAGCAGGGCTATGTCGTTCGGAATCCGTATGCCGGACATCTTGCAGGTTTCGGTAATGAAAAGGGCGTGGGCGTCATCGCAGGCAAACATGGCGACCGGCTTCGGCAGGCTCTTCAACCAGCTCCCTACCTGTTCTCTGAGCATGGTGTCTTCCAGAAAAGGGTCAACCATGAGCGAATGGAAGTCTCCCTGCACTTTTTCAATCTCTTCCTGAAATCCTTCGCGCCTTTCTTCCGACCAGACGACATTCCTTACTCCAAAATATGCGAAACGGCGGAATCTCTTCTTTATGAAACTCCGAGCCGCAAGTCTTCCTGTCCCGATGTAATCACCGGTAAGATTTGAATATACGGCACTTCTGCTCCTATAGTTCTGAAGTACGATCGGGATGTCGAGGCTGTCGAGAAGCTCCACCTTGTTCTCGTCCCATCTTCCTATTACAGCGTCAGCCTTCCACTGCTTCACCCAGTCCACCACCCACTGCTCTCTGTCTGTGCCGGAACGCAGGCTGGACGGCATGCGGTAGAACTGCCATGAACCGTTTTCCTTCGAATATCTCATTATGCCCCGCAGCAGCCTTCGGTCGAATTCGCTGGAACAGTCGAGCATCAGAATTACGCGTATCATTTCACATGTTTTTAAAAATCGGTGACAAGATAGCTAAAAATTCGTTAATTGTATCTATCTCTGCGCTATTTTGCGCTAAATGTATCAATAGACTACTTATATTTGCATCATTCATTAACACTATAACTATTCAAAACAATGAGATTACTGAAAAACCTTGCGTCAGCATTGCTTCTGACAATTGCAGGAGCAGTGACTCTTTCAGCGCAGAGCAGGACAGTATCAGGAACGGTCGTCAACACCCAGAACGAGCCGGTCATCGGTGCAGCCGTCATCCAGAACGGTACAGCCAATGGTGCGGTAACGGATGTAGACGGCATATTCAGGCTGAATGTGCCGTCCGGCGACGTGGTACTTAATGTCTCTTGCATCGGTTATCAGACGGCAGTCGTGAATGTCCCGTCGGGCAGAGCAACTGTAGACATCGTTCTGGAAGAGGACAGCCAGATGCTGGAGGAAACGGTTGTCGTGGGCTATGGTACACAGAAGAAGGTGAACCTTACAGGCGCCATTTCAACCGTCAGCTCAAAGGATCTTGCAGACAGGGCGACACCGTCACTGACCACAATGCTTCAGGGTTCCACCCCTGGTCTTAACATCACGGCTTCCAGCGGAGCTGCCGGAAGCTCTCCTTCAATCAACATCCGAGGCATCACTTCGGTGAACAACACGGACTCGAATCCGCTCATCCTCATAGATGGAGTGGAAGGAGACCTCGACAGGATAAACCCTAACGATGTGGAGTCCATTTCCATCATCAAGGATGCTGCGGCAGCGGCTGTATACGGTGCCCGTGCAGCCTTCGGCGTAATCCTCGTAACCACGAAGGAGGGTTCCGGTGACAATGGAAAGGCGGTGGTCCGCTACAGCGGAAGATTCGGCTGGGAGGCTCCGACCACATCGACCGACTACGAGACCACAGGCTACTGGTCCGTATACATCAACAACATGTTCTGGAACTCATATGACGGAACGAAGTACTGCAACTACACGGACTATGACATGGCCCAGCTTCTCGCCCGCGTGAACGACAAGACGGAGAATCCGGCACGTCCATGGGTCGTGAGGGAAATCAGGAACGGAAAGGAAGAGTATGTCTACTATGCCAATACGGACTGGTGGCACGAGCTTTACAACGACAATCACCCGATGCAGCAGCACAGCATATCCGTGAGCGGCGGAAACAAGGATTTCAAATACTACCTTTCCGGTTCGTACAACAAGCAGGTCGGCATGATAAAGCTGAATCCGGACACGTATCAGAAGTATAACCTTCGTGCGAAGATGGACTTCAAGATAAACAAGATCATGAGGATGAGCAACAATACCTCATTCTACCAGTCGAACCAGAGCTATCCGGGAGTCACGGACGTGAATGACACATTCCAGTCGTCTTCGCGTCATGCGCTTGCATGTTACCCTCTTCAGAATCCGGACGGCTCCTGGATATATTCGACTTCATACCAGAGCTACAATGTGGCCGGCGGACGCCACATCATGCTTGGAGAGGACAGCAACGTGAACCAGGAGAAGAAGACGGAATTCGCAAATACCGTGGAGCTGAAGATAACCCCTGTGAAGCCTCTGACGATTACGGCGAACTATACGTTCAGATACCGCAACAACCACGAGATCCACCGCAGGAACGCTGCGACATACTCACAGTATCCTGATGTCATCGAGGTTCTCGACAACGGTGGTGTGTTCAGCAACATGATGACCGAATACGATTACACATGGAACTATAATTCCGCAAACATCTTCCTTACATACGAAGATACTTTCAGAGGGGGGCATCATCTTACGGTCACAGCCGGAGGAAACTATGAGAGCCAGTACAGGAAGAACCTTTCGATGAAGGGAGAGAACCTGCTCACGGACGTTCTCAACGACTTCGACCTCATCGGAATGGACGAAGAAGGCAACGTGATCACGACGCTCGGCGGAGGCCAGAGCGAATATGCCCTTCTGGGATTCTTCGGGCGCGTGAACTATGATTATAAGGAAAGGTATCTCTTTGAACTGGCAGGACGTTATGACGGTTCTTCAAGGTTTGCGAAGGGACACCGCTGGGGATTCTTCCCGTCTGCATCTGCCGGCTGGAGGATTTCCAAGGAGAAATGGTTCGCTCCGGCTCTTGATGTCGTGAGCAACCTCAAGCTGCGTGCTTCCGTAGGTTCTCTCGGCAACCAGAACGTTTCCAATTATGCATATCTGCGTACGATCAGCGTGAATAATTTCAGCGGTGACGACAAGTACTATTTCGGAGACGGTACGACGCTTCCTAAATACACGGCCATCTCTGCACCGAATGCCGGCAACCTTACATGGGAGACGACATATCAGTACAATGCCGGTGTGGATGCGTCATTCTTCGATAACAGGCTCGAACTGACCGCAGAGGCATACATCCGTGACACAAAGGACATGCTTGCCCAGGGAGTCGCCCTGCCGTCGGTGTACGGAGCAAGCGAACCTAAGATGAATGTTGCGGATCTCCGCACGAAGGGATACGAGCTTTCGCTGAGCTGGAGGGATGAGTTCAATCTGGCAGGAAAGCCGTTCTCATACAATCTGCGCGGAAACCTCAGTGACTACAAGTCTGTCATCACCAAGTACGACAATGAAGAGAAGACTTTCGCAAAGGACTATTATGTGGGAATGGAGTTCGGAGAAATCTGGGGATATGTGATAGACGGCTATTTCGCTACGGATGAAGAAGCTGCCCGGTATGCTTCCGAAATCGATCTTTCACATGTGGCCGGACGTCTCGCAGGTGGCTGGAAGGCCGGCGACCCTAAATACGTGGACCTTGACGGAGACAAAGTCATAGGTATAAAGAAGAACACCGTTGACGAACCGGGTGACCGCAAGATTCTCGGAAACGCCCTTGCAAGCCTCCAGTACGGGTTCGGCGGCGGGTTCGACTGGATGGGTATCGATTTCAACGTCACTTTCCAGGGAACAGGTAACCACTACTGGTATCCGGATCTCGAGTGCTCTGCTTTCTGGGGCCCTTACGGCCGTCCGTATGTGACCTATCTTGAAAAGGGCTTCCTCAACAAGGTGTGGTCGGAAGAGAATCCGGATGCGTACTTCCCGCGTCCGCGTGCATATTCGGCAAACAATGCGGGTGCTCATCTCGGCCGCATCAACAACCGCTATCTTCAGAACATCAGGTATCTGCGTCTGAAGAACCTTACGGTAGGATACACACTGCCGCAGAAGTGGACGAAATTCATCCACATAGACAAGGTAAGGTTCTACTTCACCGGCGAGAACCTCCACTACTGGTCTCCTCTGAAGTCAGCGACCAGCTATATCGACCCGGAGAACGCCTACAACAGAGGTACGGGCAAGATTGCCAACAGAAGTACGCTTGTGCGTGACAGCGCAAACAGCGGTTTCTATCCTTGGCAGAAGACATATCTCTTCGGAATTGACATTACCTTTTAGACCGGTTTGATCTCAAAAACAAAGAAAATCATGAAAAAGACATCAATAATTATCGCTTTCGCTCTTTTGGGATTGACTGCCTGTGACCTGCTTGACAAGGAACCTCTTTCAGACCTGTCGCCGGATTCATATTTCCGTACCGAGCAGGAGCTGCAGCTGTTTTCAAACACATTCTACAACAGCCTGCTGGACAAGACTCCGTACCGAAATCAGAGCGACCAGTACATCGAATACAACCTTTCCGACCTGCTGCGTGGAGGAACATCCCGCACCGTGCCGGCTTCCGGAGGCGGATGGAGCTTCACTGCGCTCCGCAAGATAAATACGATGCTCGGACATCTCGACAATTGCGAAGACGAGGCGGTGCGTGCGGAATATGAAGGCCTCGGACGCTTCTTCAGGGCATATTTCTATGCTGAGAAGGTGAAGAGGTTCGGCGACGTTCCTTGGATAGAGGAGGAACTCTCTTCAGACAGCGAGCAGCTTTATGCGTCAAGGGATTCTCGTGAATACGTGATGACCAAGATAATAGAGGACCTGGACTGCGCAATCAGCCAGCTCCCTGCGGACAACACTCCTTACCGGGTGGGCAGGTATACGGCTCTGGCCCTCAAATCCAACATCTGCCTTTTTGAGGGAACATACAGGAAGTACCATAATGTGTCGTACGAAGAGCATGACCATGCATATTATCTCGACCTCGCCGCGAAGGCAGCCAAAGAAGTCATGGACAGCGGAAGATACAGCCTCTATTCTACAGGAAACCCGTCTTCGGATTATATGATGGGTTTCGTCCAGGAGGCGACCGACAATGACGAGTACATCTTCGCAATCAATTTCGACGAGGCGCTTTCGTTCTATCATAATGCGACATGGTACGGCATAGAGAAGTCCAGCGGACGTGTGGGCATGACCAAGAAGATTGTGGACAGCTATCTTATGGCTGACGGAACACGTTTCACGGACAAGGAAGGCTGGGAGACCATGCTGTTCGCTGAGCAGACGGCCGGCCGTGACCCGCGTCTTGCCCAGTCGATAAGGACTCCGGGCTACAAGCGCATCGGTTCGGCGGAGGTTGCCCTTCCTGATTTTGCCTGCTCGATAACCGGATACCAGACCATCAAGCATGTGCAGGAATACGGCAGCACGGCCGAAGGCTATGAGAAGTCATGGTGCGACCTTCCTGTCTACAGGCTTGCGGAGATGTATCTCAACTATGCGGAGGCGCTTGCCGAGCTGGGGACTCTTGAACAGAGCGACCTCGACATTTCGGTGAACAAGCTCCGTGACAGGGTCGGAATGGTGCATCTGGACATGGATGAGGCCAATGCTAACCCTTGCTGGTACATGAAGTCCGAGACTTACGGTTACCGTAATGTACCTGCCGGAGGCAACGAAGGCGTAATCCTTGAAATCCGTCGTGAAAGGACGATAGAGCTCTGCCAGGAGGGCACACGCCGCTGGTACGACCTCATGAGGTGGAAGGAGGGCAAATGTGTCGAGCAGCCGATGCATGGAATGTATTTCCCTGGTCTGGGAGATTATGATCTTGACGGTGACGGGAAAGCGGACATCTGCCTTTACGAGGGGGACAAGCCGGCCGATTCGAAGGCTACATTCTTCAAGGCGGTAGGTTCGGACATCATGCTTACGGAAGGGACATCAGGCTACGTGAACCCTATTGACGGAACGGGAATCACTCATGTGTTCGACGAGGGAAGGGACTATCTCTACCCGGTTCCGAGCGACGAGCAGTCCCTCAATCCGAACCTGACACAAAACCCAGGCTGGCCATCAGTAAATTAACAGACTTATGAAACATATGGACAAATATATAAAAGGATTATTCATGTGCCTGCTTCCGGCTCTCTTCTCAGCTGCGGGATGTCAGGAGGAAGTCGCGCCGACGAGCCAGGTCGTTCTGGTCGAGTTTACGACACTGACGCTTCCGGCACAGGACGTGACCGGCGAGGTGATTCCTCTCAAGGCCGACGGAAAATGGACGGCTGAGGTCTCTGTGGACTGGTTGACCCTGTCCCAGATGTCGGGAGAAGGCAATACGGACATCATTGTGACAGCGACCGACAATATGAAGAACGGTGTGATGGCGGCTCCCCGCAAGGGTACGATCCGCTTCAATGCGGCCCAGCCGAACAATTACGGCTATCTCAACACTTCGTCATTCTCTATAGCCGTCACGCAGAAGGGAGACTCTTATCTCGGAGTCGAGGAGACCACCGTGACAGAAACTCTCTCACTGGAGGACAACTGTTCGGCCAAGGTGCGTGGCGGCCAGGTGGTCGCGACCGCAAAGAAAGGATTCGTCGTTTCGGACGGGACATCGAACATGTACGTCTCGTCTGAAATCTCCGTGGGCCTCGGCGACATGATAAGCCTCAACGGAACCAAGACGACGCTCAACGGCCTTTCTTCATTCATCTGCGAGGAGGTGGAAGTGCTTTCCAATGCGGAGGTGTCCTATCCTGAGCCGAAAGACATCACATCGCAGGTGGATGCCTATGAACCGTCCGCCGTGGAATATGTCACTGTGACAGGTACTGTAGTGGGCACGGAACTTCTCAACATAGAAGGCGCTTCTGCGAAGGGAGTCGAGTTCCTTGAGGCTCCGGCAGAGTTGGGAATGGATGAGGTGGCGGTGCACAGGATCGACCTCAAGGGCTACTGCATCGGCACATCTGAGGACAATCATGTGATTGTTGCGGCTTCATTCGAGGACAAGGGTGAAGACAAGGATGTCTGCGTCGAATTTCCGTTCCGCGATGACTTTTCATGGACAGAGGCATACATAGAGGAGGCCAAGACGGTGGTCGCTTCCTCGAAATATCCTATAGATGCGGTGGGAAGCAACACGGCGACAGGAACGAATCTCCCGAACATCTACAGCGACATCCCTTCATGTCTGGCCGAACTGCGCGACAGGGGATACGTCGATCTCAATCCTGAATTCAAGGCAATCTATCTCTGTGACGGTTATCTGAAATACTCGATTTCCAAGAAGCAGTCAGGTATAACCCTCCCTCTCGTCGGCATCACGGGAACACAGGACATCTATGTCCAGTTCAACTGGTGTGCGGAGAAGAATGGTGCCGGAAAGATCGATGGAGTCGAAATGGTTGTGGAAATCGACGGGCCGGGAGAACTTGAGAATCCGTCGACCGACAATCCTAAGGTGACTGCCAAGATGGAGACGACTCAGACGGAAGGTGTGCTTGAATGGCAGGAAGCCCTTGTGAAGATCAAGGATGCGACTATGGCGACACGCATCACCATACGTCCGAAGAAGTTCGGAACACCGGAAGATCCGGTAAGCGGCTTGTACAGATACTACCTCGACAATGTGGCGGTCCTTTCGCAGGATGACGTGGCCCCTGCAAACCTCACGGTTGAAGGTCCGGCTGACGATCTCTTCACATTTGAGGGAAAACCGGAAGGGACACAGTCGTTCACGGTGACTTCTGACAAGGTCTTCTTTGTCTCGACAAGCGCAAACTGGTTCCATGTGGATGTGAATTCAGGCGAGGCATACGAAAGGACCGAGGTGACAGTAAGCTGTGACGAAAGTACGTTGAGCACTTTGAGACAGGGATATATCACCGTCAAGTCCGGAGCGACCACTTATAGGTTGAGCGTTGTCCAGAGCGCTGCCGGAATGGAGCTGGAACCGTTTGTAAGCATTGTCGGCGGCAACTCCGTCGAGGCTGCGGGCAAGGGTGAGGACGTGACCGTCAAGGTGCAGTCCAATGTGGAATATGAGGTTGAGGTGACGGAAGGAGCCGACTGGCTTTCTGCGGAAAAGGCCGTTGCATCCAAGGCGATGGTAGAGGTTTCAGAAATAGTGCTTCATGCCTCACGTAACGAAGGATTCTCTGAAAGGTCTGCCAAGGTGCGTGTCTACAATGAGAAGGAAGGTGTAGAGGCGGTCGTCAATGTGTCGCAGGGACTGGCATTTGAGGATTTCGCAGTCTGGACGCTCAACACCGACACATATGCTGCACATTCCGCGACCTTTGCGACGACAGGTCTGGATGCCGGCGACGGAGATGCATATGTGGCTTCTGACGCAGGAAACGGAAAGATAACATATGTCCAGGTCGACAAGACAGGTTTCGACGTGAAGGCCGAGAACATAACCCGCAACGTAAATGATGAGGAATGCGATCTTGTTGCGAAAGGAAACTGGCTTGGTGACTATTGGCTGTTCACCGCCTCACGGGACGGAGGCCAGACCATCCCGGCCGGTTCTACCTTCGTATTCAGCTTTGCCACGAGGATATCTTCTGCCGGCCTCATGCACTGGCTTGTGGAATACTATGACGGCACAGAGTGGAAGCCGGCATCGGAAGTGTCCACGGAAACGGTCGGAGACGCGGAGGTGACGTATAACATCAAGCATGAAACGACAGATGTATATGAATATGAAGCCGTTTTCAACAACTCCGTGGATCTGAACGAGCTTCAGCTGCACGTGTCATGCGTTTCCGTGCAGAGACAGAGCAACGGAAAGGTGCAGACGAATCCGACGGGAGGAAACATCCGTGTGAAGGGCGGGGAGTACAGCCCTGCAATCATGGTCATGTACAACTAAATCAAGCCTGAAATGACGGACGAAAAGAAAAGATTCTACACCTCGATGGTGATACTGGCCCTGATGTTCTTCATCTTCGGCTTCGTGTCATGGATGAACTCCATTCTGATTCCATATTTCAGAGTGGCGTGCGAACTGACTCACTTCCAGTCCTATCTGGTGACGTTTGCCTTCTATATAGCCTACTTTGTTATGGCCGTCCCGAGCGGAAAGCTTCTGGACAAGGTGGGCTTCAAGAGGGGCATCATGTACGGATTCATGTGCATGGCCATCGGGGCATTCATCTTCGTGCCGGCGGCTCTGGCCCGTGAGTTCTGGATTTTCCTCATTGGCCTGTTCTCTATAGGGACAGGTCTGGCGATTCTCCAGACGGCGGCCAATCCGTATGTGACCATAATCGGCCCAATCGACAGCGCGGCAAGGCGCATGAGCATCATGGGCGTGTGCAACAAGTTTGCAGGAATCATCTCCCCGCTGGTATTCGCCGCACTTGTCCTGAACAATTCGGGCGACAGCGCGATGTTCGCTCAGATTGATTCGGGACTGCTTGCGCCTGATGTCAAGGAGGCTATGCTCGACGAACTGATAAGGCGTGTCATCTGGCCTTACACCATTCTCGGCGTCATACTTCTGGCAGCCGGAATATGGATCAGGCATTCTGTACTCCCCGAGATAGACACGGCCAAGGACAACGCTTCGGAAGCCGGTACGGAAACAGGTCGCAGGAGCGTGTTCAGCTATCCGTATCTTGTGCTGGGAGCTGTCGCGATATTCTTCCACGTCGGTTCTCAGGTCGTTGCGATAGACACAATCATCGGCTATGCCGGCGACATGGGGCTTGACATGATCCAGGCGAAGGCTTTCCCGTCATACACGCTGACATTCACCTTGATAGGATATCTTTGCGGAATCGTGCTTATACCGAAGTTCGTCTCTCAGACGCGGGCATTCCAGTTTTGCGTGACATTGGGCCTTGTTCTGTCACTTTGTGTTATCTTTGTAGACGCTCCGATGACGGTAGGGGGACATCAGGTGAATGCCTCGATAATGTTCCTTTCCGCTCTCGGACTCCCCAACTCGCTGATATATGCGGGAATATGGCCTTTGGCAATTCATAATCTCGGGCGGCATACGAAGACAGGTTCGTCACTGCTGATCATGGGCTTGTGTGGAAATGCCATAATGCCGCAGCTGTACGGCCTCATTGCGGATCATGTGAATATCAGGGCCGGTTACTGGGTGCTGGTGCCATGTTTCCTTTATCTGATGTTTTACGCGTTCTTGGGACATAAGATACAGAACTGGAAAAAGACTGAAAAATGAAACGTACGGTAATAACAGGCGGCTGCCTTGTCCTTCATGGAAAAGGCATTGTCAGCGACGGGGTCCTCATATGTTCCGAAGGAAGAATCGAGGCGGTGGTGCCTGTGGAAGAATTTGTCAGCAAGCCGGATGACGAAGTCATTGATGCCGGGGGGTGCTATGTCGCCCCCGGCTTCATCGATATGCATGTGCATGGCGGTGGAGGCCATGACTTCATGGATGGTACGGTGGAGGCCTTTCTGGGAGTGGCCCGGGCACATGCGGAGCATGGGACGACGGCGCTTGTCCCGACGACGCTGACGAGTTCCGATGAGGAGCTTTTCCGCTCGTTCGACACTTTCCGCAAGGCATCGTCATGCAATACCGATGGCGCTGAAATGCTCGGCATGCATCTGGAAGGCCCATATTTCAATCCCCGTCAGGCAGGAGCGCAGGATCCACGCTATCTGACCGTTCCGAAGCCGGAGCACTACAATGCCGTTCTGGAGAAGGGTGACGATGTCATCATCCGCTGGAGCGCCGCTGTGGAACTTGAAGGTGTGGAGGGTCTGGGACATGCTCTCCGTGAACATGGAATCCTTGCAAGCATAGGCCATACGGATGCCGTCTATGAGGAAGTCGCCGCTGCATTCGGAGCCGGTTTCACCCATATGACCCATCTTTATTCCGCCATGTCCACCGTTTCCCGCCGGAATGCCTATCGTTATGCCGGAGCGCTTGAGGCCGCCTATCTCATAGATGACATGACCGTGGAGGTCATAGCCGACGGAATTCATCTTCCGAAGCCTCTGCTTCAGTTCGTCTATAAGTTCAAAGGCCCGGAAAGGACGGCTCTCTGCACGGATGCCATGCGCGGTGCAGGAATGCCGGACGGAGAGTACAGGCTTGGAAGCCTGGAAGACGGTCAGACGGTGCTTGTGGAGGACGGTGTGGCGAAGCTTATGGACCGCAGTGCTTTTGCAGGCAGCGTCGCTACGGCAGACAGACTGGTGCGCACCATGGTCCAAGTGGCGGAAGTGCCTCTTGAGGATGCTGTGACCATGATGACCTCCACTCCGGCCTCGATTCTCGGCATCAGGAATCGGAAAGGAGCGCTGGAACCTGGAATGGATGCCGATATCGTGATTTTTGACAGGAATATTAACATCATAAAAACAATAAAAGCAAGCAATGTTATCTACAGCCAAAACTGACAGCCGTGGAGCCAGAGTCTTCACAAAGGACATGCTGACCGTCAAGGTGTATCCGACAATGGAGCAGATGGGGGCGTCTGCGGAAGAAGAAGTTTCCGCAAGGATATGTGAACTTCTCTCGCAGAAAGAGGAAATCAATATGATCTTTGCCGCAGCCCCGTCTCAGTCTGCCTTTCTGAAGTGTCTGGCGGAGGATTCCCGCATCGACTTCACACGTATCAATGCCTTCCATATGGATGAATACGTAGGAATCGACAAGTCTGCACCGCAGAGTTTTGCCAATTTTCTTGAAAGGAGCATCTTTTCCCTTGCTCCGTTCAAGTCCGTCCACTATCTTGACGGGGCCGCAGAGTCTATTGAAGACGAATGCAGGCGTTACGGCAGTCTTCTGGAGCAGTATCCGGTCGATATCGTCTGCCTGGGTATCGGAGAGAACGGACACATCGCATTCAACGATCCTCCGGTGGCTGACTTCAATGATCCGGTGCGGGTAAAGCTTGTGGAGCTGGAACATACATGCCGCCAGCAGCAGGTGAACGAGAAGTGTTTCGACACCCTCGACCAGGTGCCGACCCATGCCATGACCTTGACGGTGCCTTCGCTGATGGCTGCGGACTGGATGTTCTGCATAGTACCTTTCGTCAACAAGGCGGAAGCGGTACGCAGGACTCTCTGTGATGAGGTCTCGACAGCATGTCCGGCCACAATTCTCCGCACAAGGGAGAACGTGCGCCTGTATCTGAACGACGACAGTGCTTCGCTGCTTTGATGACATGAAGAAGACAGCCGCATTGTTACTGCTGACGCTGCTGACGGCTTACGTCCATGCCCAGACGGTGGTGAAGGGAGTCGTTATGTGCGACGGCCTCCCGCTCGAAGGGGTGCAGGTGTCCGACGGAAGGAACATGACCGTTACTGATGCACATGGAAGATATGAACTGACGGCAGATGCTGCGGCGGAGCATGTCTTCATGACCACGCCGTCCGGCTGCGTCCCGGTGTCTCGCGACGGGCTCGCTCCTGCCTTCTTTGAACGTATAGCAGAAGGGGAGTCTGTCCAGAAGCACGATTTTCTGCTGCAGAAGGAGGATCAGAGCACATATTCCGTGATATTTGTGACCGACCTGCATCTTACAGGGGCCGATTTCAAGCCCGATCTGGAGAGTTTCCGCAGCATAGCCATGCCGAATATAAGGAAGCAGGCGAAGAAGGCGCGCCGTCATGGCCCGGTATACACGTTCAATCTCGGGGATCTGTCCCATGAAAGATACTGGTATCAGTTCGGTTACAATCTCGAAGATGCATATGGAACGCTTATGGAGGCGGATTATCCGACTCTCATGTACAGCGTGCCGGGCAATCACGACAACGATTCCGCAGTGAGCACGGAAAACACCGACCGGGATGCAGGGCATCTGTACCGCAAGGTACTCGGCCCGGAGTACTATTCCGTCAATATCGGCGGTGACCACTGGCTGTTCATGGACGACATCATCTTCGAGAACGGCCCATTCAAGCCGGGAAAGGTGCGTGCTGTAGGAGCTGCCGGTTCGTTGAGCTATTCGAAGGGATTCACAAGGGCCCAGATGGAGTGGCTGGAGAAGGATCTCTCATATGTTCCGGATGATGCAAGGGTGTTCATATGCACCCACTCCCCGATCATTTCGGACAACAGGAGGCAGACGACTTTCCGTGAGGGGCAGATGGACACCCTTGCGACCATGTTTTCGCGTTTCGGAAAGGTCATGATATGGTGCGGACACATGCACAGGACGGATTTTGTCGAAAGCGACAGGTATCCCGGATTCGAGAGCATGATTCTGACCGCCACCTCAGGCGACATGTGGGAATCCGAACCCGACAGGATCCTCGGAATCGAGGGAGAGGACGGAGGAGTCTGTGTCGCGCAATTTTCCGGGAACGGATATGCATACGACTGGTATACACATCATTATGGGCGGAAGGCCATGCGCGTGTATGACATGAACTCGGTCCGCGACTATTATCTCGGGGACGAAGACATAAGGGCTCAGATGGAAGCCTACCCTTTGCGGACGGATTTCGCGGACGGTAAGTTCACCGATATGGTGATGGTGAATTACTGGATGTATCGGGAAGGAGAAACCGTACAGATTATTGAAAAAGGTGTATCTTTAGAGGTTGAAAAGGTGGATTATGAGGATCCGCTTTTCAATATAAGCTACTATCTTGACGCTTTCCTTGGGAAGCATCCTGTGGCGCCGTCGCAGAAGACGGTGACAAACCGTCACTGCTTTGCCGCAAAGGCTTCGACTTCAGATGCCGACGTGCTCGTCAGAGTGCTTGACAAGGACGGGAATGTGATCCGTCAGGAAAAGATGAAAAGGCCGAAAGCCTTCGGACACAAAATGAAATGATTGAAATGAAACGTATATTCTTATTTTCTGCCTTATGCTGCATGATGCTTGCCGTATCGTGCTCTGACGACACTGCTTCCGGAACCGATCCGGTGACACCTCCGCAGACCGGAGGAGGCAGCAAGGCTGTCGGAACGGTGACATGTGAAGGTTCTCCTGTGGCAGGAGCGCTGGTCTCCGATGGAATAAATGTGGTCGAGACCGACGGTGACGGACATTATGAACTTTCCACTGAGAAGGAAAGCGGAATGGTGTTCATCACGCCGCCGGCGGGTTATGTGCCTATGTCTGCAGACGGAGTGAAGCCTGATTTCTATCAGTATCTGAAGGCTGATTTCTCCACTGAAACGCACGACTTCAAGCTTCGCAGGGAAGACCAAAGCGCGTATACGGTACTTTTTGTGACGGACCTGCACCTTACGAATGCCGATTTCAAGCCGGATATCCAGGTGTTCCGCGATAACGTCATGCCGAATGTCAAGGCGCTGGCTGCCGCTGCGGAAGCGGACGGCCCGGTATATACGATGAATCTCGGGGATCTTTCCCACGAAAGATGGTGGTACAAGTACAGCTACACCGTCCGTAATGCCTATAATACCCTTGTGGAAAACGGCTGGCCGACGATGATGTGGAGCATTCCGGGCAATCACGACAATGATTCGGCCGTGCGTACGGAGGACACGGATTGGGATGCGGGCCATCTCTACCGTGCAGTTCTCGGGCCGGAGTATTATTCCGTGAACATAGGCAACGACCATTGGGTGATGATGGACAACATCATATATGAGAATACGGACGGGAAGAATCTGGCTGTCGGTGCAGTAGGAACGCTTGATTATTCGGTCGGCTTTACTGACAGGCAGATGGAATGGCTCGCAAATGACCTTGCCTTCGTGCCTTCCGACAAGAGGATCATCCTTTGTACCCATGCATCGTGCATTTCCGACACTTCCACCGGATATACCCATCCGCAGACCCAGATGAACCAGCTGGCAAGGCTGCTCCAGCGCTTCAGCAATGTCATCGCCTACAGCGGGCACAACCACAGGATGCATTTCTTCAAGAGCAAGGCCTACACCCAGTTCGACCAAGGCATAAAGCTGCCTGCTACTTCCGGAGACATGTGGGAGTCCTTACCGAACCATCTCATCGGCTGCGACGGTGAGGACGGAGGCATATATGTCCTCAAGACCGCAGGAAGCACAAGCTCTGATTCGTATCATACTCATCTTTTCGGAGAGAAGTATATGAGGGTCTACGACATGAACACGGTCGCTCAGTTCTACAATACCGATGAAGACGTCAAGGAACAGATGGAGACATATCCTTTGCGTCTGGATTATGGCGACGGAAGCTATGCAGACCAGATTCTTGTAAATTACTGGATGCACAAGCCGGGAGAGAGCGTGCAGGTGTGGGAGGATGGAGTGCAGCTGACGGTGAAGTCCGTTTCCTATGAGGATCCTCTCTTCAACATCAGCTACCACATCAGGACATTCAGGAAGGAACTCCCTATAACTCCGGGCCAGAAAACCGTAACGGCCGACCATATGTTTGTGGCTCAGGCTTCTACGGCCGACAAGCCTGTCACCGTCAGGGTCGTGGGAGCGGACGGAAACATAATACGTGAAGTTACGGTTGAAAGGCCGAAGGCGTTTGATCATAATATGGAATGAATATGAAAAAGACAAGATTTGTTTTCATCGCACTGGCCCTTATGCTGAGCACATGCCTGTATGCTCAGAAGGCACAGATGCATTATGTCGAGGCATCGGACCTCACCCTTGTGGGCAAGCTTTTCCCGGATACGCCGAATCCGTATCATAGGGTGGATACCGTCAGATACAAGGGATTCACAGAATACGAGAACTTCCAGGTGAGGATGTCATCGGGAATTTCCGTGGCCTTCCGGACCAACTCATCGAAGATAACGGTCAAGGCGGACTATGGAAGAATCACGATGCCTCGCTCTTCCAACAGGTTCACCTCCCGCGGTTTTGACCTTTATGTCAGGAAGGACGGCGAATGGATATGGGCAGGCTCTAATGCACCGGCCGATGATGAGGAAGCACTCAAGAAGAGCATCACGATAGTCAAGGACATGGACGGTGAGTGGAAGGACTGCCTGCTTTATCTGCCGAATTTCAGCGAACTGAATTCTGTCAGGATTGGAGTGGATGCGGAATCTTCCATAGAGGCTATGGAAAATCCGTTCAAGGGGCGTGTGGCGATGTTCGGCTCAAGCCTGACGCATGGTTCTGCGACGACCCGTCCAGGAATGGCATGGCCGGCCCAGCTGTCGAGGATGACCGGTTATCAGATACTCAGTCTCGGATGTGGAGGAAACTGCAAGATGCAGCCGTATTTTGCGGAGGCTCTCGCAGGTGCAGATGCGGATGCCTTCATCTTTGACACATTCTCAAATCCCAATGCGGGGCTGATCAGGGAGCGCCTTTTCCCTTTCATTGAAACGATAAGGGCCGCACATCCGGACACACCGTTCATCTTCATAAACACCCTTTACCGGGAGGGACGCAACTTCGACACGAAGGTCGATGCACGCGAGAAGGCAAAGGCCGCGATGGCAGACAGCCTGATGCAGGAGGCTGTCAGACGATATGAACATGTGTATTGGATTGCCCATGCATCCGCTTCGGCCGCTGACCACGAGACATCTGTGGACGGTTCCCATCCGTCGGATTACGGCTATCAGCTCATGGCATTGTCCGTGAAGGACAGATTGACGGAAATTCTGGACTCATACGTGCATGAAGAGGATGCCTTTCCGTCGAAATGGCTTTTCAGCAAGAGATACATTCCGAAATTTGAGGAAAGCTGGAAAAATGACCATAAACTTGTGGCAACAGAAGCCGGAACAGGATATATTACGGCATTTGCGGCGGACGGAAAGCCGCTCGAAAGGTATGACATCGTGGAGAAACGTCCTGTTGCAGGTCCTTTTGCCGCCGGAGCATACATGCTTTTTGAATTCCCCGTCAAGAATCTCGAAGCAGGTTCATGCATTACGTTCGATGCCGTTCTGACGGCGGAACAGGGGGCACCGAAGGACTGGCAGGTGGAGTGGCAGGACGGAGACGGATGGAAGCAGGGAAAGACGTTCCGGATTCATGGGCCGGCATTCGGCAAGACTCATAAGTATACGACGGTCTATCAGACTTTCAGGCTTGCGGAAGGGATTGCTGACGGCTTTGTACGCGTACGTGTACGTGCTCTGGACGGTGATGTCATAAATCACCCGGGCGGAGGCGAAGCCACAGCCGGCCTTATGCTTATAACCCAAGGTTACGTGGGCGCTTATGCCCAGAATTTCGGGACTTCTGTCCCCAAGGATACCCTGAAGGTGCTCTGTATCGGCAATTCGTTCACATATTTCAGTTCCTGTCCGTCGCTGCTGAAGGAACTGGCTTGGCATGAAGGCCATTATATCGACATCTATGCAGGCGTGAAGGGCGGAAGAAGCATGGCTGACCACCGTACTCTTGAAATGACCGACGACCTTGCCGCACAGGGAGGATATGACTATGTGCTTCTCAATGACCAGAGCATGATTGCAGGCAAGGTGGGGGCAGACAGGAAGACGAATGCCGGACTTGTGAAGGACATGGTGGCCGTGGCCGAAAAGGTGAGGAAGAATTCTCCGGAATGCAAGGTCGTGGTGGAACGTACCTGGGCATATTCCAATAAGGATTTCGGTGGTTTCGGAAGCTATGAAGCCTTCGATGGGAATTCGCAGAAGGGAGCGAAGATCATGTCCCGGGCCATACCGGACTCACGCGTGTCTCCTATAGCGGAAGCTTTTGCAATCGTGCGCTCGGAAAGGCCGGATGTGAAGATATATCATACGGACAACCATCATCAGTCTCTCTATGGTGCCTATCTCAAGTCCTGTGTCAATTATCTGCTGATCTACGATGAGCCTTTCGGGAATACTCCTGCCGACTGCATGCTGCCGGCCGAGACTGCGGCATATCTCAGGAGTGTAGCGGAAAGAGTTGTATTGAAATGACGTATATCATGAAAAGAATGATTTCGGCCATTATGCTGGCAATCCTGTTTGCGGCACCTTCCTTCGGCTGGGGCCGCGAGGGACATGAGGTTATAGCAAAGATAGCCGAAAACCACCTGCACCCATCTGTCAGGAAGAAGGTTGAAAAATATCTTGGCGGACATTCCATTGTGTATTATGCAAAATGGATGGATGATTACCGTCGTACGCCGGAATATATACATACGAACAGATGGCATACGGCCCCGGTGAATGCCGAACTGAGGTATGACGACAGTCTGCTGACATCGAAGGGCAATGCCATCTACGGACTGGAAACCTCAATTACCGCTCTGGAAAATTATAAGGAGCTTTCCGATTCGGCAGTCGCAGTCAATATAAAGTATATCGTGCATATTGTCGGTGACATGCATTGTCCGTCCCATATCAAGTATACGACTTACGACTGGGATTACGATGTGGTCATGAAGTCCGGTGCAAGAGTGACCCTGCATACAGCCTGGGACAGCTCCATAATAAGGGCCTGCAGGATTTACTCTTCCACAGAATGGGCAGAGGAAATCGATCTTATGAGCCGCAGGGAGATTGCACGGATTGTTTCCGGAACCCCGCGTGACTGGTTTCATGAAAGCGCAGTGCGCTGTGCCGTGCAGTTTGAATGGACATCCCCGGGCAGCAAGATAGATCAGGATGTGCTCAATTCTGCAATGCCTCTCATCGAGACACAGATTTTATATGCCGGTTACCGTCTGGCGGCAATCCTGAATCATCTGTTTTAAGGGAATCGCAGCTTTTCCCGGCTCACGGAGTTTGGTCTGAAATTATTTGCTATCTTTACCGGAAATGCAATGATTATGAACAAGAAATTTATGGAGAATCCGTACTACGCCATGGCGGTGGAGTACATCAGGACGCATGACCTTGGTGCGCTTGAGAATGGCAGACATGCCATTGACGGCGACAATCTTTTTGTCAATATCGTGGATTCGCAGATGAAGCCTGCTTCTGAAGCACGCCTTGAAGTGCATGACAGATATATAGACATACAGGTCCCTCTTTCAAAACGGGAGACTTATGGCATCAAGCCGCGTACATGCTGTGAAAGGCCTGTCGGGGAAATGAATCCGTCAGATGACATCCTGTTTTATGAAGATCCGGTTGAAGAGACCATTTCAGCGGAAATCGGTGAAATCGTGACCTTCGCTCCGGACACAGCCCATGCACCGCTGATCGGAGAAGGTACAATCCATAAGGCTATATTTAAAGTGAAGGTTGTCTGAGACAACCTTCACTTCTTACTTCACGACATCTTCAACCTGCCATTCATGCAGTTCTTTCTTAAGCCGTGCGATTATATGACCGTATTGAGGATTTTCCGACAGGTTGTTCCATTCATGCGGATCCTTCTTCAGATCGTACAGTTCGAATTCCGGAGGATTCAGCATCGTGTCGTATGCCTTCTGAATGTTTTCAGGCGAGTCGGCCAGAATCTGTTCGAATCGTTCCGGCTCCATGAGGAATTTCACATTATATCTTCCTGAGATGCTTCCGCCTTCAGGAAGCAGGTTCCATATAAGCTTGTATCTGTCATCACGGATTGAACGCTGCGGGAACGGATTATGATGCGAGTGAGCATTGAATTCGCCTCAGATGTTCCGGGACAGGCAGGCCTGCCATATCCATGAAGGTCGGGTAGAGGTCTATCGTGCTTACCATGCCTTCTGTCGGATCCCTTTTCAGAGCATCCGGCTACGGAACAGAGGCAGCCAAGTGCCGCTGTCATTCTGAGGGGGCTGTTCATGATTCTGTCATTTTCTGTATCCGAACACGAAGCTTGAAAGCCATCCGATAAGGCAGCAGGAAACCAAGCCTATGAATCCGTATAGCGTTGTGGATATATTTGTATAGGAATTAGCTGCAAGCAATACAAGGATGCTTCCGACGAATCCCGTGATTGCCGCTCTGAGCCCGATTCTCTTTGAAAATATTCCCATGGTGAACAGGCCTCCCACGCCGCTTGTCAGCAGACCGAGGAAGAAGTTGAACTGATCCCAGAGCGAGGCGATATCGAATGTGGCCATGGCGACGGCCATGATTACGCCGAGCCCTCCGACCACCACTCCGGAAGTCTTCGCGAACCTCATCTTGTGTCCTTCGTCCGCCCCTTTTCTGTAACGGGCATAGAAGTCCTCTGTCATGACCGTGGATGCGGAATTGATGTTGGATGACAACGTGGACATGGCGGCGGCAAATATTGCAGCAATCAGCAGTCCTGCGATGCCCTTAGGCAGCTGACACATTATATAATGAGGGAAAATGGAATCCGTGTTTGACATTCCTACGTTCAGCATCTCAGGATGGCTTTTGAAGAACACGAACAGGGCAGTTCCGATTCCGAAGAATATGATGGCGACAGGAATGCTCAGAATACCGTTGAGCCACAGGCTCTTTTTTGTTCCGGCCGTATCCTTCACCGTGATGTATCTCTGTATGACGGACTGGTCACTGGTATAGGTCAGGAGCTGATTGGCGAATCCTCCTACAATCGCCACCCAGAACACCGGCTGGCTCAAGTCAAAGGTGAAGTCGAGAATCTGGAACTTCTCCTCCTCAATAGCTACCTGCATCACCGTTCCGAGGCCTCCGTCCACTCCTGAAATGATCCAGATCAGGGAAAGAAGCGCGCCTCCGAGCAGAATTATTCCTTGTATCACGTCTCCCCAGACTACAGCCTCGATGCCGCCCATTGTGCAATATATAATGGTAACGACTCCCATCATGACTATACATAAGTAGATGTTGAGTCCGGTGACTGCATTAAGTGCAAGGGAAGGGAGGAACAGAACGATCGCCACTCTTGCGAACATGAATACGCAGAAGAAGGTCGAGGCCAGCATTCTTGCCGCAGAGCCGAATCTGTCCTCCAGATACTGATATGCGGAAGCTACATTGAGCTTGCGGAAGAAAGGCAGATAGAAGCCGATGACCACCGGGACGGTCATGATGATTGTCATATTGAATATGAACATGTTCCAGTTGGCTGCATAGGCCTTTGCCGGAATCGAAAGGAAGGTGATTGCGCTTAACGCTGTCGCAAAGATGCTTATGCCGGCGGCCCACCAAGGAATCTTGCCGCCACCTTTGAAAAACTGGTCTGTGCTCTTCTCCTTTCTCGAAAAGTAGAAACCGATACCGAGCATTATCACCAGATAGAGGATAACTACAGCGTAGTTCAGCCATCCGAACGACACATCATCATTGATGGACACTTCAAGGATATCAGGTGTCCTCTGTCCCGGTCTTTCCTCACCGGATACAATCACAACCTTGTCCCCGAGTTTCACGGCTGATGTCACGACCGGGAGTCCCTTCTCATACTGATTCATGGTAATCCATGTATCAGTGATGGGGTGGTATGCGTATATGTTGCGGTCAAAACCGGTATGCGATGTGAATGCTTCCGTCAGTTCTTCCTGCAGTTTCTGACGCTCTGCTACATCTGCACATACGCTTATCCTTTGCTCCAGAGATGCCCTACGCAGGAACTCCTTGCTGTTGTCTCCGCCGAAGATCAGAATATGCCCGGAACCGTATCCGATTGCGCTGGCCGCACCAAGGACAGCCGGGTTCCCGTCTGAGATTATCTGCGCCTTACGGTTCCATTTGTCGCGGGCTGGGAGATATTCCATTACATGTGTGCAAAAATGGTATCCGCCGTTTTCCCTGCCTCTTCCACCTATGAGATAGATGGCGTCCTCCTTGCCGTTGTGCTGGGCGGCGAGGGTGGCGACTTCGCTGATGGCCTTGCCCGGCATTCCTGCCAGTCTGATCCATGAGCCGGCTGAAGGAGAATACCGATATAAGACGTTTTCAGAACCGTCTGTGCCATGTACATATGCTTCTCCTTTACTGTATATTGCAGCCACTGGTATGAAGCCCTGAGGGAGTGTGGCGACGGAATCGGCCTTTACTCCGTTACCGTTGAGGCTGATCCGATATACGGCCTGAACGGTATTCTTCCCGTCTGTTCCTCCAAAGCACCAGATGTGCTTTCCGTCATATGCCGTGCAGCCGTTACCGGCGGCGACTGGCAGTTTTTCGTCAAGCAGTCTGGCTTCATATCCGTTCTGACCGGCTTTTATGATATATATTCTGTCAGACCACTTTTTTACTCCGCCTTCCCACGGGAATCCTTCAGGAAAGTCAGAGCCTCCGGCTACAATGATTGCATCTGAGATTACGCCGATGTAGGCGCCGGCTGTGCCGTATCCGTCCGGAACGGGAAGTTCTCCGACTTTTCTGATGTCACATTCGGATGCTCCGCTATAGAAAGGGAGCAGGGCAAGTAACAGAAGCCAAATCAATTTTTGTCTCATTGTATCAGTTTTTAGTGTTTTGGTGACAAATATAGTCAAAGCAGTCAAATATCTGTTTGATGCCGTAAAAATAATATATAAAATCCGATTTGTATCAAGAAATTGTTAAAAATCGTCGTAAAATTTGTTAATATGTATTGCATATTGCTATTCTTTTTATACTTTTGCGAAAGCTAACCACATATAAATTGACCTGAAATGAGAAAGATGACCGGATTTTTCATCAGCGCAGCCTTGCTTTCAGGCCTCATTTCCTGCATTCAGGAGCCGTTCAACATAACGGGAGAGGTGTCTTGCGAGGGCCAGCCTGTCAAGGGTGCCGTCATTTCGGACGGCGTCGAAGTTGTGACTACGGATAGGAATGGGCGGTATTTTATGAATTCACAGAAGGAAAACGGATATGTGTTCATATCGATTCCGTCAGGATATGATGTAGACGCAGACGGTCTGATTCCACGACATTTCGTGAGGCTTGGGGAAAATCCGGTCGATACGGCTGATTTCAGGCTCATCCGTTCCGACAACGACAGGCATACGATGGTGGTGTCTACAGATATACATCTGACCGGGGATGCCGTAGACAAGGATCTGCCGCAGTTTCACAGCATCTATCTGCCAGGTATCACGGAGTTCATAAAGAATCTGGACGGGAAGGTGTACTCTGCGTGTCTGGGAGACATGAGCACGGACGGCAAATGGTACAAGAACGGTTTCGCTCTGCCGGAATATCTTGAGCAGATGGCTGTCTCATACCCGACACCTATATATCATGTCATGGGAAACCACGACAACGAAAGGCGAGGTAAAGGGACTGTAGAGGAATGGGACGAAATCGGAGAAAGCGCATATAAGAAGGTAGTCGGACCGAATTACTATTCTCTGAACATCGGTAAGGTGCACTATGTGTTCCTTGACAATATCGTCACATACGGGAAAAACCCTGAAGGATATTCGGCGGAGGATTTTGACTGGTTCCCGAAATACGGATTCCGCTACATCGTCGACTCCATCCAGATTGAATGGTTGAAGAAGGACCTTTCCTATGTGAAGTCGGACACTCCTGTGGTGGTAAGCATGCATGTGCCTCTGTATTCCACCAAAGGTCTGGAAGATGGCAAGGTGATATATAAGGAAGGAGCCTCAAAGTTCCAAAAGCCGGAAGTCGTGACTGACATTCTTGACCGCTTTGAAGACGTTCATCTTCTTGCCGGCCATCTCCATCATAACAGCACGATGAACATTAAGGAAAATCTTGTGGCGCATAATATTGTGTCGGCATCTGCGGTGTCGTGGAAACTGAACGATGTCGACAGCACTCTGATCTGTGGAGACGGTTCGCCGGCAGGATATCTGGTGTTGAGAGCCGACGGGAAGGATATAAGCTGGCAGTACAAGGCAAACACGCTTCCGATAGAAAAGAGCCAGTTCCGTCTGTATGACCTCAATGAGGTAGCTCCTGAATATGGGGGACTTCCGGGAGGGAATGAGCTGCTGCTGAATGTCTTCAACTGGGACGACAAATGGACGGTGAAGATAAAGGAAGACGGCAGGGAACTGGAGCTGGAACAGGTTTGCGGAAAGGATCCGATGTATTCGGAAATACGTGCGACCACCAGGATGCTTCCGACAAGGCCGACCGCCTTTCTTCCGGACAGTACGATACATCTGTTCCGCGCCAGGACACAGTCGCCTGTTTCAATGATTACGGTTGAGGTGACGGACAGATTCGGAAATGTGTACAGGGAGGACTATCGTCAGCCGGCTCCTGTCGTCTCGGATGTGATATTCAGGAAAGGTGATTACGGGTATGACACTTTCAGGATACCGGCCCTGCTGAAGACCGGAAGCGGAAGTGTCCTTGCCTTTGCCGAAGCACGAAAGTACAGTAAGAGCGATACGGGGGATATTGATCTCGTAGTCCGTCGTTCGGATGATGGCGGAAGGTCATGGAGTGACATGCAGGTGGTCTGGGATGATGCGGAAAATACATGTGGCAATCCTGCACCTGTTCTGGATGAAGAATCGGGAAAGATAATCCTTGTGACGACCTGGAACAAGGGAACCGATCCTGAAGCCGATATTCATGCAAAGACCTCAGAAGATACCAGAAGAGTGTTCGTGATGACTTCCGATGATGACGGAAGGACATGGAGTGCGCCAAGGGAAATTACAGCCCAGGCAAAGAAACCGGAGTGGACCTGGTACGCTACAGGCCCATGTCACGGACTGCAGATTCGAAGCGGAGAGCATAAGGGAAGGATTGTCATTCCGTGCAATCATGGAGTGTTCAAGGACGGAAAGGCAGCTGGGACGCTGTCTCATGTCATTTATTCAGATGATCTGGGCGAAAACTGGAAGATAGGTGGTATCGCTTCAACGGGAAATGAATCCACCATAGCTGAACTCGAAGACGGAACCTTGATGCTGAACATGCGTGTATGGAAAAACAAGTCTGTTCAGAGGACCGATTTCGACCGTGATGTGGCGTGGAGCCGGGATGGAGGAGAATCATTCTGCAGGGAGTCGACTGCTTCGGGGCTTGCGGAACCACGCTGCAATGCCAGCATAACAAACAGGTATAAGGACGGAAAGCCGACATCAGTCCTTCTGTTCTCGAATCCTGACCATGTGAAGAAGAGGGTGAACATGACGCTCAAGCAAAGTAACGACAACGGGCAGACGTGGAGTCCGGTATACAGGTTCGATGGCGCAAAGGCCGCATATTCCGACCTCGCCGTATTTGATGACGGAGATGTGGGAATACTGTACGAGTGCGGAATGAAGTCGCCTTATGAAAAGATTGTGTTCACAAGATTGCCTTCCGAAATCATTGAATTCAACAATTAACCCTTATAAATCAATCGCAATGAAACTCATTAATGGACTTATTGCTGCAGTCTTCACACCATTCGATGCGGATGGGGAGATTGATCTGACCGTAATCGGACCGTATGCTGAAAAGCTGATTGCCGACGGAGCCGACGGAGTGTTCGTATGCGGAACAACAGGAGAATGCCCTTCGATGACCGTCAAGGAACGAAAGACGGTGCTGGAAGAGTGGATCAAGGCAGTGCACGGCAGAATGCTGGTCATCGCTCATGTCGGAGGCACCTGTCAAAAGGATTGCGCCGAACTTGCCGCGCATGCCCAAGAGGTCGGTGCAGATGCCATAGGCTCTGTCCCGCCTTACTATTTCAAGCCTCAGAACGTGGATTGTCTGGTGGAATTCTTCCGTCCTGTGGCTGCGGCCGCTCCAAAGCTGCCGTTCTACTATTACCACATCCCTTCTGTAACAGGAGTAAGTTTCGACATGACAGCCTTTCTTGAAAAGGGTGCGGCTGCCATCCCGACTCTGGCAGGAATCAAGTTCACCGGAACAGACTTCATGGCCATGTCCAAATGTGTCTGCTATGAGGACGGCCGCTTCAACATCCTTAACGGATTCGATGAGATGCTTCTTTCCGGACTTGTATCCGGGGCTCAAGGGGGAGTCGGCAGCACTTACAATTATGCTTTTCCGGTCTACCGCAACATCATGAATGCCTTTGCGGCAGGCGATATAGAGACAGCAAGATTCTGGCAGCGCCGTTCGATAGATGTTGTCGACGTCATCGTCAGACATGGCGGCGGAGTGAGAGGCGGCAAGGCAATGATGAAGGCGATAGGAATCGATTGCGGAAACTGCCGCAGTCCTTTTGCTCCTTTCACGGCAGCCGAAATGGATGCTGTGGATTCGGAACTGAAGGCAATTGATTTTGATTCAATAAAGTAACCGCTAAAACTATATTAAATGAAAAAGTTTTATTCAATCGCAACAACTCTGTTGAGCTGTCTGATGCTGATGATTTCAGTATCTCTTGGAGCTCAGAACAACCTGTTGAAAGGAAAGGTTGTCGAACAGAATGATGAACCGGTGGTCGGTGCTGCGGTATTTGTCGAAGGAACGGACATTGCTGCCATTACCGATATAGACGGAAACTATCAGCTGTCGTTTCCGGGCGAGAATGCTACCGTGACGGTGTCGTGTCTCGGCTTTGCAACACAGCATGTCAAGGTGTCTGCAAAGCAAGGCGTGCTGAACGTCACTCTTTATACCGATGCCACAGAGCTTGACGAGATTGTGGTGGTCGGATACGGAGAGCAGACGAGAAAGACCATTACGACAGCCGTCTCAAGGCTTGGCGGAGAAAGTGTGCAGGATGTTCCTATCACGACTCTCGGTGAAGGATTGAAGGGAAAGATTTCCGGACTTCGCGTGACTCAGAACAACAACACTCCGGGCGGTGGCTTCACCTATCGTATCCGAGGCGGTTCTTCCATAAACGGCAACAACTCGCCGCTCATCCTCGTCGATGGTGTGGAAAGGGATTTCTCTACAATCAACCCTAACGACATATCTTCAATAGAGGTGCTCAAGGATGCGGCTTCTTCTGCAATCTACGGAGCAAGAGCATCGAACGGTATCATCCTCGTGACGACAAAGAAGGGTACATACAACAAGGATGTCAGGATTACCTTCGAGGCAAATGTGGCATATCAGAATACGGAAACGGAAATCGACCTTATGGGGGCTGAGGACTATATCCGTATCACGCGACTCGCTGTAGCTGAGTATCTTGATGTTCCATCACGTGCGGCCGCTGCAAGGTCATACCTTGATGGAGCCACGTCGGCAGGTACCGGAAACAAACCTGGCGGAATGTTCTCGACAAGATACTATAATCCTGAAACGGATGTACTTCCTGAAGGATATCAGCTCATGACAGACCCGCTTGACGAAACAAAGCAGATCATGTTCAAGGAAACGGACTGGCAGAAGCTGCTGTATCGCCCGGCATTGTGGCAGAACTATTATGTAGGAGTTGATGGCGGCGGCAATCGGATACGTTACAAGGCCAGCCTCAACTATAACACAGACCAGGGTGTTGCCATATCTACAGGGTATGACAGGCTGAACTTCAAGATAAACATGGATGGCAAGATCACCGACAATCTCACAGCTACGTTCGGAACCGACTTCGCAAGGACAAACACGGAAGCCTACGCGAACCAGCGCAACACCATCGCACGTGCTCTTGCAAATGCTCCGACAATGAATGCATACTATGATGACGGCAGTCCGGTGGAAGGCTTCAACGCCACATCGCAGACTCCGCTCTTCTATAACGAGTACTATGACAGGACCAACCAGAAGGACTATCTCTCGATTCACGGAGGACTCAAATGGGACATCATCAAGGGGCTCACAGCAAACGTACAGGCTTCGTTCTTCAAGAACACGTCAAAGACAACCCAGTTCATAAAAGAGAATGTGTATGACGCGACAAGAAAGTCTTCGTGGGCTCAGAACACGACAGAAAGACGCAAGCTGGACGCTTATCTTCAGTATAAGAACACATTCGGTAAGCACAGCCTTGCGGTAATGGGCGGTTATGCCTACCAGTATCGCAATTACGAGACTGTCAAGCTCGCCGGCTCCGGAGCCACATCGGACAAGATCACGACCATCAACGGTTCATCCGTATTCGAACCGGGCGACATGAGCTCATCTCTCCAGATGGAGTCTCAGGTGGGCTTCTTCGGACGTGTCAATTATGATTATGCCGGCAGATATCTGCTTACCGCTACATTCCGCGAAGACGCTTCTTCGAAATTCGCTCCGGACAATAGATGGGGATTCTTCCCTGGCGTATCGGCCGGATGGATCCTTACCGAAGAGAACTGGCTCAATGATGTCAAATGGCTGAATCTCCTCAAGCTTCGTGCAAGCTACGGCTCGACCGGTAACAGCGATGGCGTCGGCATCTATGATGCATACGGTTCGTTCGCAGCAAACTACATCTACAACGGAAATGCCGGCATCAAGCCGAGCGACATGCCTAACGAAAGCCTGAGATGGGAGACTACTACTCAGCTCGACCTCGGATTGGATCTTTCGTTGTTCAACAACAGAATCTATCTCACGGCTGACTGGTACAATAAGATTACAAATGACCTGCTGTATGAACAGAAGCTTCCTAACACGACGGGATTCTCTACGATCTGGACCAACATCGGAAAGGTGCGCTTCTATGGATATGACATCGAACTCACGACTCATAACATCCAGAGGAAGAACTTCTCATGGGATTCCAAACTTACATTCAGCTATACATGGAATGAGGTGCTTGAACTTCCGGACAACGGTATCGACAAGGGACGTACCGGCGGTATAGCTCTTGGAGACGGAACGTATTTCGGCGGTATTGCGGAAGGTGAGCCTTTGTACAGGTTCTATGGATATTGGGCGACAGGAATCCTCGAAACGGAAGAACAGGCAGCCAACGCACATTATGATGCGCTTTCACGTCTTCCTGTCAAGGGACAGAAAAGAGTAGGAGACTATGAGTGGGCGGACAGAAACGGCGACGGAAACATCACGACTGCCGACCAATTCTGCCTCGGAGTCACCGTTCCTCCATATACGGGAGGTTTCAGCAATGACTTCAGATACAGGAACTTCACTCTCTCGATATACATGGACTGGGCGATAGGCCACTCTATCTACGATGATGCCTACAACCGTCATTTCTACTCTACATATACGATGAACCACTCTCTGGCGGAAGAAGTGAAGAACTGCTGGAAGCAGCCAGGTGACGACACTAAACTGGCAAAGTTCACTGCCAATGACTCTGCCTGGGGAAATGACAACTACAACCGCAAGGCCAATCAGATATTCACCTATAAGGGAGACTATCTGTGCCTCAGGGAGGTTTCCCTCCAATATGCCCTTTCTGAAAGGGCTCTCAGGAACACTCCTTTGAAGGGATTGACCGTAACCCTTTCCGGTAACAACCTGCATTACTTCACGGCAGTGGAAGGTATATCTCCGGAAGTCGGTACGAGCTCTACGTTCGACGGTGACAATTATAACAACTACCCTCCGATCAGAAGGCTGTCACTTGGAGTTAAATTAACTTTCTAATACGATAGGAATATGAAAAGGTTTATAATAAATACGCTTCTGGGCCTTTTGGCTGTCACTTCTGTCCTATCTTGCGTGAAGGATCTGGACATAGAGCAGAAGAGCAAGATAACTACATCGAACATGTGGAAATCTGAGTCGGATGCTACCGGTGCAATGTATGGCATGTTCCATCAGTTCCGTGCGGCATTGAATACAAACATAATCTATTGGGGCGATTTCCGTTCCGGCACATTTGCCGATGGACTTGGGGCAGGAACTGCCGTAAAGATGTTCAACAACAATCTCGATTCCACAGAGGGCAAAGGAACAAACTGGGGCAGTCTTTATACGACGATCAATGATGCCAACCTTATCCTGAAGCATTGTCCGGGCATCTCATATAAGAGTGAAGACGCAAAGAATCTTGTCCTGGCGCAGGCATACTTCGTACGTGCATACTGCTATTATATGATTGCAAGGGTATGGGGTGATGCTCCTCTCCTTACAACCGGTTTCGAATCCGACAAGGACGACCTCCAGCCTGTAAGGACGGATGTGGACGAGATATATGCCCTTGTGGCTTCCGATATAGAGAAGGCTCTTGAACTTATGCCGGAAACAGCATCGGATCCGACGATCGGTACACGTGACGCCATCCTTATGCTGAAGGCGGATCTGTATCTGTGGAAGTATCAGGTGCGTAACGGAACCGAAGAAGACCTTGCAACTGCGGAAGCCGCTGTAGATGAGGTTCTGGCCGGAACCCATGGCCTTCTGGACTCATATGCATCTGTGTTCGATATAAACAACAAGAACAACAAGGAAATAATCCTTACCCTGCATTTTGAGAAGGGAGAATACGAGGGAGGATATGCAGACAGCTGGCTCATACCGAGCTCAAGATGGGTTTCTGCTGATGAACATATAGAAAAGGACGTAAAGATAATGACTTCCGATGACCAGAGATACAATTTCTCTGAATCCATGATTGAGCTTCTGCAGAGCGATTATCGCGACACCAGACTTCCGGTATGTTACGGAAACTGGACGGATGAGGTGGAAGGAGTAACATATACATGGATAAACAAGTTTGCCGGTCTTTGGGAAGACAACGTGAGATATTTCATCTCTGACGAGCCGCTTTACAGATATGCGGAGGCAGTATTGTTCAAGGCTGAGATTGAGAATGAGCAGAGGAATACATCTTCGGCCCTCACCTATCTCAACATGATTGCAAAGCGCGCATATGGTGTGGACGGATGTTATGCTACGACAGATTACGAGAAATTCAAGTCCCTGCTCTGCGATGAGTATGTGAAGGAGTTTGCGGCAGAAGGAAAGACATGGTGGGTATATAACAGATTAGGCTTCGTCTTTACAAAGGTAGAGACTCTTCGTGGCCGTCAGAACGAGACCAACATACTTCTGTGGCCTATTTCAAACTCATGTATGAATGAGAATCCGAACATCAGGCAGACTGTAGGATATTATTAGGAGATCAAGACAATGAAAGTATTCAGAATCATTATCCTGGCTGCATTTCTGCTTTCGTCGGCAGCATGTCAGAAGGACAACGGTTTCTCTGATCCGACCAAGCCGGGAGGAAAAGACAATACTGAAACGCCGGGAGCCGAAGAAACTGATGCCGTCGTTTTGTGGAAGAACAACGACAAGGTGGCCGGCAAGACATATATCAGCTTCAGAATTCCGACCCTTCTCAGGACTCCGAACAAGCTGTTCGCCTTCATAGAGGCAAGAACAGTGAATACGGACAGGGGAGATATCGATATTGTCTACAGAGTTTCGGAAGACAATGGCAAGACATGGGGCGAGTCAGTCCTTATGTTTTCGGACGGAGACCACACTGTGGGCAATGCATGTGCCGTCTACACTTCGTCCGGAAGAATCTGCATGCTTTTCAACTGGCATGTCATGAGGACGCCTGCAACCGGAACATACCCTTCCGAGTTAGGAGTTACTGATGCTCAGAGACAGGCGCACTCTCGCAGAGTATTCTATACATATTCCGATGATGAAGGCGTCACCTGGTCCAAGCCTCTTGACATTACGGATACCGTGATGGAAGACAACTGGACATGGAATGCAGTCGGCCCTGTTCATCCGATTCAGCTCAAGACAGGGGAATACAAAGGCCGTATCATATTCCCGTGTGACCTCAAGACCGCATCAGGTGGAGAAAGGGATAATCTTTATTCGTATGTGATTTATTCCGATGACAACGGACAGACGTTCAAGAAGTCATCGATCATTCCTTACGGAAACGAGAGCACCGTTGTAGAACTTTCAGACGGACGCCTCCATCTTGACATGAGGAATTCGAACAGTTCGTATTACGAGGACGGAATTGCCTGCAGGGCATACAGCATCAGTTCTGACGGAGGCGAGACATGGGGCAAATACATATATGATGAGTCGCGCCCAGAGCCGACGCCTGTCAGCGGCGGTACAAAAGGATGTCAGGGTGTCATCGAAAATTATAACACTGATGGCAAGCCTTCGAAAAACATCCTGTTCATGAATCCTGCCGATGCTGTCAAACGTCAGAATCTGACGCTCCGCTGGAGTAATGACGATGGTTTCAACTGGAGGAAATCCGAGGTCATATGTTCGACGCTTGCCGGTTACTCCGATATGGTAGTCCTTGAAGACGGCAGTCTTGCGATGCTGTACGAGAACGGCATATCAGCGTATGATGAAAAAATTTCGTTCAAGGTGAAACCTGCTGATGAGATCACTCCATATTTTTAGTGTCCCTTCTTTTTTAGAAACATTTCTTAAACGGTAGAATTATGAAATCAAGAATATCAATGTTATTGAGCCTTCTGATGCTCGTCGGATGTTCGTTGGATTACAAAGACGAAATCAATCCGGCCGTGAGCGATGAGGATGCAACTGGAAAACTGACCGTCAATGTGTGCGTGAGCGGAACATTTGCGTCCGATGATGCTTTGACGGAGGCGGAACTGTCCGTGTCGGAATATGACCTTCTGGTCTTTGACGATGCCACAGGGCAGCTTCAGTATAAAGAGACAGGCGTTGTCCCTTCGAAGAAGGAAGCAGTCTCCGGTACTTCAGACTATCTTTTGGATATAAAGGAAATAGAACTTCCGAATACAGGAAAGAAGAAGGTGTTCGTGATAGCGAACAGAAACAGTTCTCTCGAAATACCGGAACTGGTCACATGCCTTGAGGATGAGGGTGGCTGCACTCTCTTGAATGAGTTCAGAGACGGTGTCGTGCAGACTCTGGCTGCCGCTCCGTCATCACCTCTTGTCATGGTTGGCGAAACATCCGTCTCTACATCAAACGGAACAGCCCTTTCTGTGACTCTGGCAAGGACAGTCGCAAAGATTTCCGTGATAAACAAGGATGCCTCGGCAATCGTTCTGAACAGCATTCTTGTCAAGGGCGCAGCTTCGTCTGTGGCTCCCCTTGCGGAATCTGGCGCTCCTGTAAAGTCTGACGGTATTGAATACTCGCCGATAAAGCCTTCTTCTTCGGATCCATGTGCAGTGTTCTATGTGCTTCCGACCGTCGCGAATCAGATGACGGTAACAGCAGAAGGCACGGTCAACGGAGAAGCGTTTGTCGCTGAGACCGTTGTAAACACCGATGTGTATGCCGATTATGGCTGCCGACTCGAATACTCTGTTTCCGGAGCTAAGGTAAAGAGTGCGTTCACTCCTGCCTTTGATGTCGAGATTATCCCGGCCATTTCGGTCTCAGGCCACTGGCTGAGCGGTACGTCAGAGATCACTCTTCCATATATGGCAGAGCCTGTTTATGGATTTACGTTTGATGTAAATCTTGAGGAAGGTTCTCCTGCCGCTATCGTATTCCAGAACGAAGAATCAGACTGGTATGACGTGGAAATGCTGGAGAGCGGCAAGGTGAGAGTCCGTGCCCTCAAGGAAAATGCCGGCTCCGAAAGGGAGTCATCATTCACTATCGCTTCGGGAGGAAACACCTTCAAGATGAATGTCATACAGCAGGGTATAGCGGACATCACGACGGTCAGCTTCTGCGGAATCGAATGGATGGACCGCAACGTGGGCGCTACCCTCCGTGCTAATATGGCAGGAAGTTCCGACATAAGGTCATACGGATATCTCTTCCAGTGGGGACGTAATGTTCCGTTCCCTGTGGAAGGTACGGTAGAGACCGTTGCGGGCCAGATGACTCCTGCCGAGGCCATGGCATCGGATAAGTTCATTGTCTATAATGAAGGCACGCAGGACTGGAATTCACAGGGAGTGGAAGGCACTCACGAGGCTTATTGGGATGAGGTTACGTCAAACCCATGTCCGTCGGGATACCGCCTGCCTACATATTCTGAACTGGAAACGATACTTCCTTATCGTCTGAATGCACTGATATATGCGTCCGGACGTCAGGGCAGGAAAGTGACCAAGGCCAATGGGGAGACATATTATTATGTCGGTGTCGGAACTGGTTCAATCAAGGAATATCAGCCTACTGGCGCGATACGAGGCATAATGAATCAGGGAACCGAAGACGCATATCATCTCAGATGGCAGCTCAACAACGAAGGCGGCATCATGCAGTCAGATGCGAATAACGGTGATGTCAATTATATCGCAGGCGGAAAGAATATCGTCAGAATCAGTTATATTGACGGAGATTCATCATCGGATTTTCCAAAGGGAGAACACATGGCGCTGGCAAACGAGTTCTGGAACACCCACACTCCTGAACAGGAAATCTACTTCCCTTGCCCGGGACGCCGAGATGCCACTGGAGCTATTGTCGAGAGCGGAGAGGCCGGCTTCTACTGGTCACGTTCGATGTATAAGGGAAACAAGACGACAGAGGCATACGCTTCCGGTCTGTTCTATTTCCGTCCTGCAGGAAAGTTCATGCTTATGGTGGCTCCTGCCATCGGTACTGCGGATGTTTATACCGCTACTGAGGCCTACGGCTATCGCAATCAGGCCTTCCCGATCCGATGCGTCAAGGATAAGCAATAATCTTATAGATAGACGGCACCCCGAAATCTGTTCGGGGTGCTTTTTAAATGAAACAGGAAATGAGTCCCGGAAATGTGTTCAGATTGTGTGCTGCAGGAGCGGCTGTAACGGCAATTTCGTCATGCTCAGTCAATGAGGCAGATGAAAGGCCAAACATAGTCCTTATCATGGCGGATGACTTGGGCTATAGTGACCTGGGATGTTATGGCGGTGAGATATATACTCCTAATATAGGTTCACTTGCAGCCAATGGCCTCAGGTATCTCAATTTTTATAATTCAGCGCGCAGCTGTCCCTCGTGTGCCTGTCTTATGACGAGGTTGTATTCACATTCTGCCGGAATCGGGCATATGGTAAAGGACAGGGGACTGCCGTCATATCAAGGCAGGATTGCAGACAATGCTGTCACTCTTGCTGAGGTTCTGAGGGCTGCCGATTGCGGTGTCGTGGACTGGGCTCTGCTTGGGGAATAGCTTTCGTCATTTGCTGCAGGTGCGTTCCAGGATGGCTTCCATATTGTCGAACTGAGTCTTCAGATGAAGCCTCATGGCCATGCGGAATGCATCTGCCGTTCCTGTTCTGAGCAGATTGAAAAGGCTGACATGTGAAACGATGGTGCGGGAATGATAGTCTGTCTTTATCTTAGGCAGATAAAGGGTGAAAAGATGCCTCAGGATGTATTGGAAGTCCATAAGGCTTTTGTTTCCGGTCATCTCGAAAAGCGTGCTGTGGAACCGGATGTCGATATCTGTCAGTTTCTTTGCAATAGAGTATTTTTCGGTATCGGTACCAGCCAGAGTCATTTCCTTCTCCAGTTCCACTTCTTCTGCAACAATGCCGTCAAGGCGGTTGATCTGTTCTTCGGTCTTGTTCAGATATATGAAGTCCGCCATGCCTATTTCAATCATCAGACGCAACTGATAAAGATCCCTTAAGGTATCTTTGTCAAGCACTCCTGATGCAATGATTGTCTTGAGTACTGCAAATATTTCCGGAACAACGACGACCGTGCCTTTCTTTCGCTTGGTTTCGATTATGCCCAGTGCCCTGAGTCTGCTCAATGCTTCACGGACGACGATCCTGCTGACACCTAACAGCTCAACGAACTCCTGTTCCTTAGGGAGTGTCGGCTTACTCGAATTCTGCGAGATGTATTTCAGTATTTCCCTTTGGGTTTGTTCCACCAAAGATAAGTCGTCCTTTTTCATATCCGATATCAGGTCAGGTTGAAGCTAACTAAATGGCACAAACTTAATTATTTTTATTAAATTTGACAAATTCATAAATGAAATTAACATGAGAAAAACAAGATTTGTCTTCGTCGCTTGAAATGACAGCGCAATAAACCTGTATCTTTACAGCATTCATCGTTGTTCCCAAAAACGACTTCACCCTAATATGCCGCTTGATCCACTTGAATGCAGTTGTCGCAAATTTTGCGACAACTGCTTCCGATGGCAAGGTTTATCAGGTCGCATATTATAATCTGGATATGGTACTCTCAGTGGGCTATAGGGTAAAATCTCCAAAGGGAATTCAGCTTCGCCGTTGGGAGAATGCGGTTCTAAAGGAATATATGCTCAAAGGCTATTCTGTCAATCATCGCTTAGATTATATTGAGGACAGGATTGACAGGAGAATAAAGGATGTTGAAATGAGATTGGATGAACATGAAAAGAGGATAGATTTCTTTGTGAGAACCTCACTTCCTCCTGTAGAGGGCATTTTCTATGATGGACAGATATTTGACGCTTATGTATTTGTAACGAACCTGATAAAGTCCGGCAAAGAAAGTATTGTCCTGATAGACAATTACATAGATGAAAGCGTGCTTCTGATGCTGTCCAAGAGGCAGGATGGTGTGACGGCAGAGATCCGTTCCAGGCGTGTCACGGAGATTTTGAAGCAGGATCTTGCCAGACACAATGCCCAATATCCTCCGATAGCTCTGACCGATACGAAAAACATCCACGACCGTTTTCTGATTGTGGATGATGATGTCTATCACATCGGTGCCTCGCTGAAGGATCTTGGAAAGAAGCTGTTTGCCTTCTCAAAGATGTCTATTCCAAAGTCGTTGTTTCTCTGATGTCTTACTGTTTTTGCAGAATTATCTGGGCGAGGCCGTTGAAAAGGTGGATCTGGGTGGAAGCTGCATTGCGTTCCGGGGCGGCGGTTGCCGATGGGCCGGTTGCTCCGGCGCCTGTGACGGCCGGTCTTTCGGTATGCCGGAAAGCCGGATCGCCGTTGCCCCAGCCGAGGATGCGCCAGCCTTCTTCGGCATTGAATGTCAATGATGTGCATGCGGTTGGCACGAAGCGTCCCTTGCTGTCTGCTGCCGTTACCGTAGCAATGGCTATATCTCCGACATATTCATATGAAATCACGTTCTCAACTGCCTCCGAGGCCGTTTCGATGCGCTGCTCCATGACTTTGCGTCCGTTTCGGTAGCCTATTGCCTTGACATAGCCTGGTTTATAGACGGTATCCCATTCGAGATGGCCGTTCTCAGGCATGGCCTTGCGCGCAAGCTTCCGTCCGTTCACCACAAGCTGCACTTCGTCGCAGTTGCTGTATACCCACACGGAAACTTCCTCTCCTTCGTGACCGTCGAGATTCCAATGCGGAAGTATATGAAGGACAGGCTCTTCCGTCCACCACGATTTCAGATAATACGCCTCATCCTTCGGGAAACCGCAGTAGTCCAGAATGCCGAACTGGGAGCCGGTAGCCGGGAATTTCATCGGATTCGGTTCGCCTCTGTAGTCGAATCCTGTCCAGTAGAACAGACCGGCGAGCCAAGGCCGCTCGTCATAGAATTTCCAACCACGTTCGATCTGGTTGTACAGGCTGTCCTGTCTGTGAGGCTTTCGGTTGTGCGCAACCATTCTGCCTTCTCCGCTGTCCGCTGCCCTGCGTTCCTGCCCTTCCGAAACCCCGAAATATACGCCTCTCGTGCCGCAGCCCGTCGTTTCCTCCGAGCCGAGTGCGCAGCGCTGAGGATAGTCTGCACGATGCTGCTCCACAGGGTTTTGCAGAATGTAGTTGTATCCCGCGACGTCGGCAGGAACGAGGATTGCCGGTCCGCTGCTTGATGCGACGGCCATAGGCCGTGTCGGGTCGAAGCGGTGGCAGTATTCCCTCATGGTTTCGGCTATACGCGTTCCGAATTCATTCCATTCTATACCCCATTCCTCGTTGCCCACGCTCCACAGGATGATGCAAGGATGGTTTTTGTCGCGACGTATCATGTTCTCCAGCAGGTCGATATGCTCTCTGTTGACGCCTGTCAGACGATTCTCCTCAATCACGAGTATGCCGAGTCGGTCGCATGCATCGAGCATTTCCGGCGTCATCGGGTTGTGGCTCGAACGGTAGGCATTACATCCGAACTTCTTCAGCTGCATGAGCCTCCATTCCTGAAGTCCGTCCGGGATGGCGCTACCCACTCCTGCATGGTCCTGATGCATGTTCACTCCTTTTAGCTTAACTGATTTTCCATTGAGAATGAAGCCTTTATCGGGATTGAAGACTATGTGCCTGAGACCTGTAACAGTTGTGTATGTGTCTGTAAGGCAACCGTCTGCATACACCTCCGTCACCACTTTGTACAGATACGGATCTTCACAGCTCCACAGGTGCGGATTCTCTACAGGGATTGCTCCGGCGCTCGTGTGAGCCTCCTTCGCCATGAGCATTGCACCTTCCGCTTCGCAGCTTCCGACCTCATTTCCTTCAGCATCCAGCAACCTGTGTTTCAGCGTATAGGATGCTGCAGATGCGCCCATGTTCTGAACCTTGGTTTCAATCTGCACTGAAGCAAAATCGAAACAAGGCTCCGAGCGGAGACTGAACGGTGCGGCAAATTCTGCGTGCACGAATGTTCCTGACGGAGCCACGTGCACCTTGGCAGCCTTGTTCAGCCACACGTGCCTATATATGCCTGCACCCTCGTAGAACCAGCCTTCCTCCAATGTGGCGTCCACACGCACACACACGAGATTCTCACCGCCGTAATTGAGGTATTCCGATATGTCGTATGTCTGTGAAGCATAACCGCTCGGCTCACCGCCGAGGTAGAAGCCGTTCACCCATATGCGCGAGTCGCGGAATATGCCGTCAAACTGGAGCCAGATGTGCTTTCCCAAGTCTTCAGCCGGCACTTCGAATGTCTTTCTGTACCAGCCGACACTTGTCTGGGGATACTTGTAGCCGACCGTCTTGTAGCCATGGCTGTGGCTTGCTTCCGCAGTAAAAGGCAGATCCACCACCCAGTCGTGCGGCAGGTCGACGACGGCCCATCCGTCCGCCTCGAATTTGGGCGAATACGGCCCTGCATTGTGTATTGACGCTGCCTTCGTCAGGTAGTTGAAATACTCCGTACCGCATCCGAAGTCCTTCTCCGGCGATGAAGCATCGCCAAAGGCGAACTGCCAGTCCTTATCGAAATTCAGATGCTCCCGGACGATCTGCGCTCCGGCACCGACTGCGCAGCAGAGGCACAGTATTGTTGCAAATAATCTGTTCATAGATATTCAAAATTTCGTAAATATAAGAATTAAAGTGTATTTTTGTGGAATACGTCTGAATTTTTATGAATTTAACTTTCGCATTTGCGAAACCTGAGTTATGATGAAGTTGCTTTTTGTTTCGATTCTTGCGGCTATTCTTGCTGTCGGATGCGTTGAGGGCCGACGAGGGGATCCGGTGCGTCAGGAAAGCGGTGTGACGGCGGAAGCGGTTCTGCCGATAACCGGTACGTTCATCAATCTGGCGTACCAGGATGTGCGCAATCTTTATACGAATCCTCCATATATCGACAATACGGATCCGCAGATGTGGGAGGTCAAGATCCGCGAAATGAAGGAGATGGGCATGGAGTATCTCGTGTTCATGGCTGTTGCGAATGAAGGCCGTGCATATTATCCGTCCGGTCTTATGCCGTGGCAATATCCGTCGTGGCGCAAAAGTCCTGTGGATGCAATTATGGACACGGCTGCAGAACTGGGCATGAAGGTGTTCATGAGCACGGGTTGGGCGAAGGATCAGGACGACAATCTGCGTATTCCTGCCATCAAGCAGCGGCAGATGGAGATGATGGCCGAACTTGCGGCCATATATGGCGGACATCCTGCATTTTACGGATGGTATCTGCCCGTGGAGGACTGTATGGGGCCGGTTCTGACGGATTATGCCGTCGATGCCGTGAATGCCTTGACGGCGCGCGCACGTGAGCTTACGCCATCTGCGAAGATACTCATATCCCCTTACGGCATATTCAATTCCGATTTTGACGACCCTCGTTATGAGCAGCAGGTATCACGTCTTCAGGTGGACATAATCGCATACCAGGACGAGGTGGGATGCGTGCGTGAGAAGTATCCGCTGACGAGGCTTCGCGAGAACTGGAAGAAGCTCCGTGCCATCCACGACAAGACAGGAGTGGAAATGTGGGCCAACTGCGAGTCCTTTGCATGGGAGAAAGGTACGAACGACCGCACTTCTGCCCTTATACCTGCATCGTTCAGCCGCCTGTTGTCCCAGCAGGCTGCAGCGACGGTTGGAGGCGTTGACAGAATCATATCGTTCATGATGTGCGGAATATATGAGAACCCGGAATCGCAGTATCAGCTCGGCCAGCCGCATTGGTCAGGCAGGGCATATGGGGACTATATGGCATGGCTCGTCGGGGATTCCCCATGGAAACATGCCGAGGGGGCGTGGCTCGGGAAGTACGGACAGCCTGCGACAGAGGATCCTGCCGATACGCTATGGACGGTATATGAGCCTGGCACCCATGAGGTTGCGATAAGCATTCCGGATACTGAGGGCAGCCTGCTTGTCCGTATGCTGAACTGCTGTAAAGACGGAATCGCCCCTCCTGCAAAGCTTTTCCTTTTCGCATCCGAGGATGGCGAGGAATGGTCGCTGACCGGCATCAAGGACAGTCCGGCATTCCCGAACACGAACCATGACGCCTTCGTGGACTGCGTGCTTTTTGAGGGACTTGTTCCCGACGCGCAGTATCACCTGACCTTCACCGCAGCTTCGGAAGCGTATATGCAATATATGACTGCAACGGATTGATGCTGGCCAGCGGTGCTGCTCAATGCTGTCCAACGTGCTGCCCAATGGTGCCTGACGGTGCTGCCCAATGGTACCGCCGCCGTAAATACGGAAGCATCTAAGTGTCTGTCAACCAGTATTTTAATGAATCAAGGGTAGGAAAATTTGCCGACCTTTAAATATATAAGTAATTGAACCATAATACGATAAGTGTTTTATGTTTGAAGCTAACGTTTATGTAAACAGACGTCGTGCGCTGCTGGCTCAGATGGCGGCGAGGATGTCGGAGGGCGCGAGAGGAATCGCGGTCTTCCTTGGCAATGTGGATGCTGCGATGAACTACCGTGGCAATGACTATAAGTTCCGTCAGGACAGCAGCTTCCTGTATTTCTGGGGAGTGGACGAGCCGGGCTTTGCGGCGGTTCTCGATCTGGACAGCGCCGATGAATGCCTGTACGGCAATGATGTGGACATGGATGACATCATCTGGATGGGGCCTCAGCCTTCCGTGGCGTCTAAGGGCGCGGCCATTGGCTGTGCAAAGACGGCTCCGCGTGCGGATTTTGACAAGGCCGTTGCCGATGCGTTGGCGAAAGGACGTCCGGTGCATTTCCTGCCTGCAGCGAGATACTACAGTCAGATGACTCTGTCCCAGCTCACCGGCATTTCTCCGGAAGCGGTCCGCAAGGTGGCTCCTATGACTCCTATTGCTTCCGACGGTGGAAGACATGCCTCTGAAGAACTTGTAAAGGCTGTGATCGCTCTCAGACTCATCAAGGAGCAGTGCGAAATCGAGGAAATCGACAAAGCCTGCATAATAGGCTACGAGATGCATACAGAAGCCCGTCGCGGCTGCAAACCGGGCGTTCTGGAGCAGGAAATCGTCGGCAGGATGGAAGGTGTAACCCTTTCCAAGGGCTGGGGAGTGTCGTTCACCACGATTCTTTCGCAGAACGGCGAGACGCTTCATAACCACAGCCACCATCAGATCATTACTCCGGGCCGCCTGCTTGTCGTGGATGCCGGAGCTGAAAGCAATACGCACTATGCATCGGATTTCACCCGTACATATCCGTGCAGCGGTAAGTTCACTACAAAGCAGCGTGAAATATACGACCTCGTGGAGAGCGCGAACGAATATGCGTTCAGCCTTACGAAGCCAGGCGTGACATACTGGGATGTACACTATGCCACGGCACGTCACCTTCTGGAAGGACTGAAGGCCCTCGACCTCGTGCGCGGAGATGTGGAAGAGATGCTTCCGCTGGGCATTTCGGGCCTCTTCATGCCTCACGGTCTGGGCCACAACATGGGTATGGATGTTCATGATATGGAGGATCTCGGAGAGAACTATGTAGGATATGCCGAGGATCAGAAACGCCATCCGCTTCTCGGACTGGGTAATCTCAGGATGGCCCGCCGCCTCGAACCGGGACATGTCGTGACCGACGAGCCGGGCATATACTTCATACCGGCGCTCATCGAACAGTGGAAGCGTGAAGGCACCGACAAAGGTTTCGTGAACTACGAAAAGCTCGCCGGCTACTACGACTTCGGAGGCATACGTCTGGAGGACGACGTGCTCGTAACCCCAGATGGTGCACGCCGTCTCGGCCCGAACCGCCTTCCGATCACGTCAAGAGACGTCGAGGAAGCCATGACAAAGGAATAGACATATGGCCGAATCCCGAAAAAACATTATATATTTGTGACGTATAATGATTTTTGATGAACGGATATGGATCTGATAGTTTCAATACTGGCCATTGTGGCCGGAATCATAGGTGTTGCGGGCAGCATTCTGCCGGGGCTGCCGGGAACGCCTGTAAGCTGGGTGGGACTGCTTGTTCTTTACATCTGGGGCAGCGGAACCAATGCGGCAGGTGAGGAAATGTCAATGAAGACCCTCATTGTCTGGGGTGTCGTTGTGGCAATCGTGTCGGTAATCGACTATTTCGTGCCGATGTATTTCACGAAGGTCACGGGAGGAAGCAGATATGCCGAAAGGGGCGCGATGGCCGGTCTTATACTCGGCATCATCCTTACCCCTGTCGGCATGATTCTCGGCTCCTTCCTCGGAGCTTTTCTCGCTGAATGGTACTACAACCGTCAAGGCGTCGCCCAGGCCCTCAAAGCCGCAATCGGCTCCTTCCTCGGGTTCATAACCGGCACCGGTCTGAAGACTATAGTCGCCATTCTCATCATGTGGAAGATCATCGTCTTCGCATTCTGACGTTACAGGGACGTTCCTGGCATGACGGTCAGGTTATGTACCAGAGAGTCGGGGATGGAGACACAGCAGGTAGTTGCCCCGTAACCGGCCCAGTAACCGAGGCCACCTGTGACATTGGAGCGTATAGCGGTGGTTATCGGGAAGAAGGGGTTACGGGAGAGAGACTGGATTTCTTCGAAATCGCTCCAATACTCCCAGGATGCACGGTCGAGCGTGCAGAACCGTACATGCACGACGTCGTCGGCGCTGAAGAAGGCATTGAGCTTCTCATCGACACGTCCCACGCCATTGTTGATCGGAATCTCTTCAATTTCAGCATTGAGCACGCTGTCGTCTGTAAGTCCCATAAAGGATGAAACGTATGTACTGTCCTTCCCGAGCCTTTTTGTGAAGACCTTGTAATAGTCTTTGGTGTCGGGATTGTCCCGGAGTCCTCCTGCAAGGTAGTAGCTGTCGGCATCGTCGGAGGATTGCATAATCCGGATATATTCCAATGGAACGGGCGCAGGGATTGTGGTGACGGCGGAGGCCGTCCTTCCGCTGTATTCGACCGTGACCGTATATGTACCACCGGCTACACCTCGCATACGGGAGGTCGTGTAGATGTACGGAGGGAAATAATCGTCATTTCTCTGGCCTGTCAGCACGATGTCATTTTCTCCGTCAGAGACCGTTACTTTAGCCCAGTTTACGACATGTTCCTCAAGTTCGTTGATGTCGGAGAAGCTTTCGTCAACGGATACGGTTGTGGTGACCATGACGACAGGATGACCTCCGTTTTCTATCCATCCCTCGATGACAAGTTGCGGAGCGGCGACAGGGAGACTGACGTCGGAACAGGCTGTGGCTGCAAGGCAGAGCAGCAGTGCTGTCAGGGTGCGGCATTTCATGGCAGTCAGAATTTATGGAAGTAGCTTACAGAAGGTACCATACGCAGAAAGAAGGACATTGGGCCGTAGGAATACACTCCGTCACGTACGTTGAGCCTGTACATTACGTCATTTTTGCGTGCTGTCACATTATACAGGGAGAAGTTGATGCCGTTTTCCTGTCTGTCACTCTTTATGAAACTGTATGTGGCAGATAGGTCAAGTCTGACATAAGGACGCATGCGGCAGGCATTGTGCTCTCCGGGCTTCGTAATCAGCTGTCCGGAGGAAATGTAATAGTATTCCGGAGCGGTGAAAGGTGCCCCGCCGGCATAGACGAATGTTCCGGAAAAGTCCCATTTGCCGAGCTTGTATGCGCAGACGGCATTCAGTTCATGTATCCTTTCATGATTTGCAGGGTAGATTCCGGCATAGTCGGGGTTGTCGAAGCGTCTCAAGGCGCGTCCGAGCGAGTAGCTGATCCATCCGGTCAGGCTGCCTGTCTGCTTGTGCAGCATCACGTTCAGCCCGTAATTCCAGCCGTCGCCCTTGAGCAGGTGGTCGTCCAGATCGTACACGGAATTGAAGAAGTCGAGCATGTCGCCCTTGTATTCCACCTGATTGTACAGCCGTTTCCCATAGATGTTTACAGAAACTGCAAGTGCATCGCGAAGCAGTCCGGCCTCATACGATATGTCCGCCTGCTGAGATGCCTGAGGAGCACTTTGGCTTCCGGCAAGAAACCAGAACTCGACAGGAAGGCCGATGTTCGACAGTCCCGTCTGGAAAAGGTACTGATGCCTCCATCCGTATGATGCCGTAAGCTTTCCGTAGCGGTACATGTTGTATGTGACGGAAGCCTGTGGAGACAGGCCCCGGTATGCTTTCTTTTCCGGACTTATGTAAAGGCTTCCCTTCAGGCCGGCTTCAATCGTCCATCTGTCTGCCAGTACGGCTTCATATCCGGCATGGACCGATGTCTCAATGCCGTGCTGACGTTCCTGACCATGACCGTCGATGCCGTAAAGGCCTTCTGAAGAGGGTGTCTGAGGCAGGACATCGTGAAATGCCGCTTCCGCTCCGAATGTGAAGCCCTTCCATAGAAGGCTTCCCTTGTAGCCGTATGTGTTTATGCGGGATCTGAGCGTCAGGCTGGATTCGTTCTGGGTCATGAGGCCGTCCGAACGGAATCCCGAAGCATACAGGGTGTGGTGCTGCATCGTCACGGCTCCTTTATGCTCCCAATGCACGGCTCCCGCATGGTTGCCCCAATCCACTCCGAGTCCGATGTCGAAGGACTGTTCGGCAATATGAGCGTTGTCATGTCCCCAGTAGCCTTCAAGCCATATGCAGTCGCCAGATGTAGGAGTAAAGAGCCAGCTGAGATTATAGTCTCCAAAGCCATACCTTATCGGACTGCCTTCAATTGAAAGCCACTTCTTATAGAGCAGATTCATGTATGATTGACGTGCAGACAGCCTCAGATGGGATTTTGAACAGGTTTTCAATCCTATGGTACCTTGCGAAGACATTATGCCAATGGAAACATCTCCGCTGACAGGGCGCTCTAACGTATCGGAAAGTTCCATCCTCAGTGTGCCTCCGAGGCGGTTGGACTGAGCATTACGTGAAAAGCTCATCTTCGTGTAGTGCGAAGGGTTGAATACGGAAAAGAAGCCGAAGAGGTGGTTTGCGCCGTAGATGGGGACACCGGCAAGAGATATGTCGTTATGGGCGTTGTCGCATCCCTGTATGTGTATTCCGGAATCATATTCGGAGCTTGTCTGCACACCGGGAAGGTTCTTTATGAAGTTGACTGGGTCTGTGCTGCCGAGGATTTTCGGCATGGACTGGATCTGGCTCAGACTTATCTGTGTCACACCTCCTCTGACCGTCTTTATTGCGGACGTATGTCTGCGGGTGACGAAGGTGGTGCTGTCCAGCTCCATGTATAAAGAATCTGTTTGCGCCCCGGCTCCCACTCCTGAAAGGGCAGGAAGCGCCAGAAGCGCAAACAGCTTTACAATCATATTTGTCCTGTTCAGACGCAATTTTTGAAATTATTCTTCGAATCCGATGACTTCAGCGAAAGAGTTGCAGAATGCCTCGAAGCTTTCGATAATGCTGCTGAACGAATCCTCTGTGAAGTATTCCTCTACCTTGTATCTTGAGCCGTCGTTGAATACGATTACAGGCGCGATGTCATAATAGCAGTCATCGTTATTTATCAAGCCATCTCCGTTTCTGTCATAATCTGCCGGATATGAGATGATTTCGAATTCGATGCCGGCCTGCTTGTTGCTACCGCCGTCATAGTAGACATTGAGATCAAACTTTGTGTTGAAGTTGTTCATATGCCTTTGTGCCTCGCTTTCGCTCCCTGCATCGTAGGCTTCCCACACTGCGTTGAGTTCTTCGTATGCCTCCATGCCGTCAGAGCATTTGCCGTAGACCTGAATCTGTCCGAGAATGTCTACGCTTGCAACGATGTTCTGTGCCTTGTGAACCTTGATTGTTGTGTAAGTTTCTGAACTGTAACTATCTTCCCATTTCTCGACAACCTCCTCAATCTTGGCATCTCCTGAAACCTTTGCAGAGTAGATTACAATGCCGTCCTTCTTGAATGTCTCGCTGTATTCTGTCTTGCCTGTCTCGCCGTTGTATGCAGCCTTTTCGATGATTCTTTCATAGCCGTTGATGGCAGCAGTGATCTTTGTGGCAAAGCTGTCGGTTGTGAGGTTGATGCCTTCCTTTGAAAAGCTTGGTGTGAACTCTGCTGTGAGCGTGAGAAGTGGTGAACCGTTTTCTGAAACAGAAACGTTGATCTTTTCAGGAACGCCCACAGTGTATATTTCCTTATCTTTGTATACTTCGGTCTCAATCCAGTTACCGTTTTCATCGTAATATCCGCTGTTGGTATAGGCATCTTCTTCAGTATATACATAAATGGCGTTTGTCACCTTACCTTCTGAAGTAATTTCAGCCTCATAGGTCTTTCCGTTGAGTGTGCAGACTGCTTTTGTACCTCCGGCATAATCTGAAATTACGACACCGTCCTCAGTAAGAGTGAAAAGTCCGGTGTGATCGGACATTAGGATGAGTGCGTCTGCAATCCATTCTGTCGTACGTGTGCCGTCAGAAACGGTCACTTTTTCCTCTGAACTGTAGGCATCGTCAAGTTCTGTTTCGAACCACTCCTCGACAGTTCCCCAGTCATAGTCTTCGGATGCATAGACTGAATTTGCAAAGCTTTCCGCAATGGCAGCCAGAGGCTCGAACTCACTTGCAGGGCACATGTCCATGATTTCCTGACCGACTTCCTGAAGCTTCACCTTCTGCTCGCTCGGCTTGAGTTCTGCAGTCGGCTCGTCTTTCTCGGACGGGTCTACTGGCGTTACCGGAATCTCCTGATTCTGGTCGTCTTTGGTTTCATCTTCAATCTTGGCGAGTTCGTCGCACGAAGAAAGGGTGAACATTGCGCAAAGGGCTGCCCCCCCCAAGAATAATTTTCTGTTCATAACTATAGATGTTTTTTGGTTTGTCGTTACACACAATCATGACAATAGATGCAAAACAGCACGTGAATGTTGCTTTGCATCTGTGATTTTTTTGAAACGGACCTATGCCTTCGGGAGGAAGCCCTTTTCGATGAGCTTTTCGGCGATCTGGACTGCGTTCGTTGCGGCTCCTTTGCGGAGGTTGTCGGCTACGCACCAGAAGTTGAGGCCGGACTTCACTGAAGGATCGCGGCGGATTCGGCCAACAAATACGTCGTTCTTGCCCCAGGCGTAGAGCGGCATAGGGTAGACGTTCTCGGCAGGGTTGTCCTGAAGGGTTACGCCAGGCATTTCTGACATGAGCCTGCGTACGTCCTCAAGGGTGAAGTCCTTCTCGAACTCAAGGTTTATGGACTCTGAATGGCCGCCCTGGACAGGCACACGGACTGTGGTAGGGGATACGCCTATGCTGTCGTCGGCGAAGATCTTGTGTGTCTCGTTGACCATCTTCATCTCTTCCTTTGTGTATCCTGTCTCGAGGAATGAGTCGATGTGCGGAAGGATGTTCTGGTCGATAGGATGCGGATATACGGCCGGATATTCGCCCCATTTTCCGCCTGCGCGCTCAGCGTTCATCTGGTCTACGGCCTTGTAGCCTGTGCCGGTAACTGATTGATATGTAGATACTACGATACGTTTGATGGTGTATGCCTTATGCAGAGGCCACAGAGGCATGAGCATCTGGATGGTCGAGCAGTTCGGGTTTGCGATGATATAGTCATTCTCTTCGAGCACGTCGCCGTTGATTTCAGGGACGATGAGCTTCTTTGTCGGATCCATGCGCCACTGTGACGAGTTGTCCACTACACGGCAGCCGACGGCTGCGAATTTAGGGGCAAGTTCTGCGGATGTGCTTCCTCCAGCCGAGAAGAGGGCGAGGTCCGGACGTGCTGCGATTGCGTCTTCTGCGCTCACTACAGTCCATTCCTTTCCCTGGAATGTCACTTTACGTCCTACCGATTTTGCGGAAGCTACCGGAAGGAGCTCCGTTACGGGGAAGTTCCTCTCTGCGAGGACTTCCAGCATTCTTGTGCCAACCAATCCTGTGGCACCTACTACAGCTACTTTCATATAATTTAACAATAAAAATACTTCTTTATAATAGTAATGCTTCAGTGTTGCGACACTCGGGCCTTAAAGGGCGGCGGCGAGGTCGGCGATGAGGTCGTCGACGTTTTCTATGCCGACGGAGAGACGGAGAAGGTTCGGGTATACTCCGGCCGCTTCCTGTTCCGCCGGGCTGAGCTGCGAGTGGGTTGTCGAAGCCGGATGCACTATCAGTGATTTAGCATCGCCGACGCTTCCTACATGCAGAATGAGCTCCAGGCGGCTCACTAGGGCTGCCGCAGCATCGAATCCGCCCTTCACACGGAAAGTCAGCACACCTCCGAATCCGTGCTGCAGGTACTTGCGGCCGAGTTCGTGATACGGATTGCTCTTCAGTCCCGGATAGTTCACGCTTTCCACAGCCGGATGCTTCTCAAGAAATTCCGCCACTGCAAGCGTGTTCGCACAGCATCTCTCTGCACGCAGGGACAGGGTCTCAAGGCCCTGAAGCATCAGGAACGAGTTGAACGGTGACGGAGCCGGTCCTATATTCCTGAGTCCGTCCACACGCACGCGTCCTGCAAAGGCTGCCGGCCCGAACACATCCTTATATACAAGTCCGTGATAGCTTTCGGACGGAGCCGCCAGCAGCGGATATTTCTCAGGAGTCCAGTCGAAGTTTCCTCCGTCCACGACGACGCCTCCAAGCGCGGTTCCATGGCCACATATCCATTTGGTCGCCGAATGTACGGATACGTTCGCACCCCAGTCCACCGGACGGAAAAGGTAGCCTCCCATGCCGAAGGTGTTGTCCACGATCACGCATATGCCCTTGCGGCGTGCCATCTCCACAATCGGCTCATAATCAGGTATATTGAAGGCCGGATTGCCGAGGTTCTCAAGGTATATGGCCTTGGTGTTTCCGTCTGCAAGCGCCTCAAGATCCTCCACAAGGTCGCTTTTGGCAAAGCGCACCTGTATTCCCATGTCCCTCAATGTGATGGCGAACATAGTGAATGTGCCTCCATAAAGGTACGGCTGTGCGACGATATTGTCGCCCGGGCCGCAGATGTTAGTAATGGAAAGGAATACGGCAGACTGGCCGGATGCCGTCGCAGTGGCCGCCACGCCGTTCTCCAGCGCAGCCATCCTCTTCTCGAAGACTTCAGTCGTTGTGTTGGTGATTCGTGTGTAGATGTTGCCTGGACGCTTCAGCTCGAAAAGTTCGGCGCCGTACTGCATGTCATCGAATGTATATGCCGTACTCTGGTATATAGGCACAGCCGTTCCCTTTGATACCGGGTCGATCTCCTGTCCTGCCCTGACCTGCAGGGTCTCGAATTTATAGTTCTTGTTTTCCATAATCGTTTTACATCAATATGTCGTTAAGTACTCCGGATGCGGTCTGGTAGGCACCTGCGCCTGCTCCCTGCACCACCAGAGGCGACGGATAGAAGTCCGTCTGTATCAGTGCCGCGTTGTCCGTGCCGCAGAGGCAGTATAGCGGATGCTCGGACGAAACGGTTTCAAGTCCGATCTTTGCTCTGTAGCCGAACGGAGCCGCCTCATCCTTCACGAGCGAAGCCACAAATCTCTGCCTCAGGCCTTTCGAAGCGGCTTCATGATAACGTTCCGCGAACATGGCCTCGTTTTCCTCCATCTTGCGGTAGAACGCTGCCACGTCGCCCTCGAAGAATTCGTCGGAGAGAATAGGTGAAATCTCCACATCCTTCTCATCGATGCCGACCCCAGCCTCACGCGAGAGAATGATGAGTTTTCTGAGCACATCCCTGCCGCTGAGATCCAGACGTGGATCCGGTTCGGTATATCCGGCCTCCTGCGCCCTCTTCACTACTTCGGCGAAAGTTCCTCCCTCGCCGCCGGCATAATTGCTGAATATATAGTTGAGCGTGCCGCTGAGCACTGCTTCGATACGGAATATCTCGTCGCCGCTGTGTACGCTTCTCGAAATCGACTCGAGAATCGGAAGAGCCGCTCCTACCGTAGTCTCGTATCGGAGTGTCGCACCGATTTCGATTGCGGCCTCTTTCAGCGCCTTATACTGCCTGTATGGTGATGAGAACGTGATCTTGTTGCATGCCACCACAGAATAGCCCCTCTTGAAAAGGTTCATGTACTTGAATGCGATATCGGCCGATGCCGTGCAGTCCACAAATACGGAGTTTTCCAGTGAGAGGGTGGCGAGCTGTGTGAAATAAGCCTCGTCAGCAGAGCTTTCGCCGCCTGCGAGCTGCTCCCCGATGCCTTCGAGGGCAAGTCCGTGCTTGTCGATTATGAACCTGCGGCTGTTCGAGAGTCCGCAGATATGGAGACGTCGTCCGGTGCGTGCAGCAATCTTCTCCCTGTTCTTGGCGATGATGTCCACAAGTGCCTTACCCACAACGCCATAGCCTGCGATGAATAGGTTTATGTCCTTGCCGCTCCTTCTGTCGAAGAACTCATTGTGGATGGTGCGGATGGCCGCTTCTGAGTCGCTTGAGGATATGATGACGGAGATGTTCCTTTCAGACGAGCCCTGCGCAGTTGCCCTGACAGGGATGCTGTTTCGGCCGAGTGCTGCGAGCATACGTCCCGTCGCTCCGGTCTGGTTGAGCACGTCGTCACCCACAAGGCAGACGATCGAGAAGCCCTTTTCCACCTTCAGAGGGTTGAGCTTGCCGAGCGAGATTTCGTATGCGAAGCATCTGTCGGCGGCCTCACGTGCCTTGTCGGCATCCTTTTCGGATACTGCGATGCACATCGTGTGCACGGAAGATGCCTGAGTGATGAGTATGATGTTTATGTCGTTCTGGCTCAGTGTCTCGAAAAGGCGGCTCGAGAAGCCCGGAATGCCCACCATGCCACTGCCTTCGAGTGAAAGGAGGGCGATGTTGTCGGAATTCGATATGCCTATGACACGGTCCTTGCTTCTCGGAGGGTTCTTCTCGATGAGTGTGCCGGAAGCTTCAGGATCGAAGGTGTTCTTTACATATATAGGTATGCCTTCAGCCACTACAGGCTGGATTGTCGGCGGATATATGACCTTGGCGCCGAAATGCGAGAGCTCGAGGGCTGCCTTGTATGAGATGTGATTGATCGGACGGGCTGTCGGAACCACTTTCGGGTTCGTTGTCATCATGCCGGAAACGTCCGTCCAGATTTCGAGGATACGTGCCTTGCAGCCGACTGCGTAAAGGGCCGCCGTATAGTCAGAACCACCTCGGCCGAGCGTGGTCGTGCGTCCCTGCTTGTCAGCGGCGATGAATCCCGGAAGCACGAAAAGCTGCGTGATAGGGTTGTTCTCCACCATTTCATTGACGCGGGAATATGTCTTCTGCACGTCCACGACGTTCTTGTCGCCCTTGGCATAAGTGCGGATTATCTTGCGCGAGTCTATCCACTTGGTCGCTATGCCTATGGTTGCAAGCTTGGTCGCGAGAATCTTGGTGGACCACAGCTCACCGAAGGCCTGGATGGCATCGAGGCTGGCAGGGGAGAGTTCGCCGAGCAGGCAGACGCCTTGTGCGATGCTGCGGAGCGAGTCGAAAAGGCTGTCGCACACTTCGCGCGATTCCTCCTGCTTCTCACGTGGCAGCAGTTCGCGGATGATGTCGTGGTGCTGCTTCTGAAGCTTGTCTATCAGTGTCTTGTAGCCCTCGTCGCGTTTTGAGGCGAGGATGCCTATTTCGATCAGAGTATTTGTGCAACCGCAGATGGCTGACACCACGAGGATGGTCCTGTCGCGGTCTACGGCCTTGGTGACTATATCCACCACCTGTGACATGCTGTCTGCATTGGCGACCGATGTGCCGCCGAATTTCATTACCTGCATATTATGAATATTATCTCTTTGTTGTCTGTTTTCTAAAATCGGTGCTGTTCTCGATGACCTGCAAGCATATGCAGATATGTCAATTACCCTCCACCTAAATCCTCCTCCTGAGGAAGAGGACTTTGTCGCTTCGCTCCGAATTATGAATATTATCTCTTTGTTGTCTGTTTTCTAAAATCGGTGCTGTTTTCGATGGATTTCTCCACTCACTCCATTCGGCAGAAATGACAATGTCGCACTTCGTTCATCAGCAAAGTGCCTCTAACAATGGAGCTATGATTTCAGTCAACTGGTCATTTTCCAGCAGGAAGCCGTCATGGCCGAATTTCGAGGTGATTTCATAATACTTCGCACCCGGAACCGCCTCCGCAATCAGCTTCTGTTCGCACACAGGGAAAAGTCCGTCGCTGTCGATGCCTATCACCGTGCAGTCCGCCTTGATGCCGGCCAGCGCCTTCTGCACTCCGCCTCTTCCTCGCCCGACGTTGTTGCTGTTCACCGAGTCGCTCAGATAGTAATATGAATACGCATCAAAGCGGTCCGCCAGCTTCTTGCCCTGATATCTCTGGTACGAACCCGCCCTGTCCGCAAACAGACAGTCCTCGTCCGTCTCGAACTGGGTGGCGTTGTATCCGTCGTAGCTCCTGTATGAAATGAGTGCGATGCTGCGTGCGCATCTCAGTCCTGCTTCTCCGCCCTTCAGGCTCGCGCACTCGCGGAATGTCGGATCCACCTCAAGAGCCAGCCTCTGCGATTCCTCCCATGCTGTCAGCCAGGGGGTTACACGCGCACCACACGCAATGAACACAGCCTTGCTGAAAAGCTCCGGCTCCATCACGGCCCATTCCACGGACTGGAATCCTCCTATCGAACCGCCCACCATGAGGTCTATGCGCTGTATTCCTAAAGACCTGCGTACCAGATCGTTGGCGCGTACGATGTCTCGCACGGTAACCTTTGGGAAATCAAAGTAATATGGCTTTCCGGTGGCAGGGTTGATTGTAGCCGGGCCGGATGAACCGTAGGCCGAGCCGAGCATATTGGCGCATATGACGAAATACTTCTCCGTGTCGAAAAGCTTTCCCGGGCCCACAAGCTCCGGCCACCAGTCCTGTGCATCCGAATTGGCCGTGAGAGCATGGCATATCCATATGACCTTCCTTGTGTCGCCGGCCTCCCAGAGACGCTCCGAGCAGTGGTAGACCACCTTCAGCCCTTCGATGCTTCCGCCTCCCTCGAATTCAAAAGTTCCGTCGTGTATGTATTCCTGTCGTGTCATGTCAGTTTCGTATCTGTAAATCAAAAGGTTGGGCCTTACTTAAAAGGCCTGCAAAGATACGCAATATCCACGTATTTTAAAACTTTCTGAAAAAATCGGAAAAATATTCTATTTTTGTCGGATAATATGGAATATTCCGAAAATATTACCGATAAATCCGAGTTTTAAAGAATCAATTGCCATGACGGAAACATTGGACAGAACCGACATCCAGATTCTGCGCGAGCTGCAGAAGGATGCGAAGCTTACGACAAAGGAACTTGCCGCCAAAGTCAATCTATCTCCTTCTCCCGTCTTCGAGCGCCAGAAGCGTCTTGAAAGGGAGGGATATATAAAGAGATATGTCGCACTTGTGGATTCCCGGAAGGTCGGGAACGGCATCATGGTACTATGCAACGTTCGTCTCAAGCACCACAGCAAGGAGTTCAGCCGTCAGTTCACGTCGGTCATATCGGAAATCGACGAGGTGGTGGAATGCTTCAATACGTCGGGGGACTATGACTACATGCTGAAGATATACGCACGCGACATGCCCCACTATCAGGACTTCGTTCTTGGCACTCTCGGAGACCTCGACTGTATCGGTTCGCTCCACAGCATCTTCGTCATCGGCGAAGTGAAGAACTCTTATGCGGTTCCGCTGTAAAATTTGTAAAAAGTGCCTTAGAACAACGTACAACAGCTAAAACAACACTTAAAACAACAACTTCTACAACGTGCGCTATCATAATAAGCGCCATCTTTGCCCTCGGTTAAGAATCTTATTCGTCTCTTTCTGCGAATCCTTGATTTCTTAGAAAAATGTGTGCAATTCCTTTTAGGGATTCGTCAGAAAGGCCTCGGCAAAGAGGCATACAAAAAGGCAAGCCGTGACGGTTTGCCTTTTGTGTTTTATGGAAAATCCCTATGGACAATATTGAAGCTGCTAATCCAGCTTCAATACTGCCATGAAGGCACTTTGCGGCACTTCTACAGTTCCGATCTGGCGCATCCTCTTCTTTCCCTGCTTCTGCTTCTCGAGCAGCTTCCTCTTTCGGCTGATGTCACCTCCGTAGCACTTCGCCGTCACATCCTTGCGGACAGCCTTCACCGTCTCACGGGCGATGATTTTCGCACCTACAGCCGCCTGGATTGCAATGTCGAACTGCTGTCGCGGTATCAGCTCCTTGAGCTTCTCGCACATCTTGCGGCCGAAATCATAGGCATGGTCTGCATGTATCAGGGATGAAAGCGCATCAGCCGGATCTCCGTTCAGAAGGATGTCCAGCTTTACGAGCTTCGCCTCCTTGAAGCCGATCACATGATAGTCGAATGAGGCGTAACCCTTTGATATTGATTTAAGTTTGTCGTAGAAGTCGAAGACGATTTCCGAGAGCGGCATCTCGTATGTGAGCTCCAGACGGTCTGCCGTCATGTAGTGCTGGTTGATGAGCACGCCGCGCTTGTCCAGGCATAGCTTCATGATCGGTCCGTAGTAGTCCGCCTTCGAAATCACCTGCGCCCTGATGTACGGTTCCTCGATCTTGTCGATGAGGGTAGGGGCCGGAAGACCGGACGGATTGTGCACGTCGAGGCATTCGCCCTGAGTGGTATATACCTTATACGATACGTTCGGCACCGTTGTGATGACGTCCATGTTGAACTCGCGGAAAAGGCGCTCCTGAACGATTTCCAGATGCAGAAGTCCGAGGAAACCGCATCGAAAACCGAATCCGAGGGCGAGTGACGATTCCGGTTCGAACACGAATGACGCATCGTTGAGTTGGAACTTCTCCAGTGACGCACGCAGCTCTTCGTACTGGTCCGTCTCCACGGGATACATTCCGGCAAAGACCATAGGCTTCACCTCCTCGAATCCCGCAATCGCCTCCGCACAAGGGTTCGACACATGCGTGATCGTATCACCGACCTTCACCTCCACGGCCGTCTTGATGCCCGAAATGATGTATCCTACGCTTCCGCAAGGGATTTCGTCGCGCGGATTCATCTTCATCTTGAGCACACCCACCTCGTCGGCCTGATATTCCTTGCCGGTATTGAAGAACTTCACCTTGTCGCCTGTCTTTATCGAGCCGTTGAGGACCTTGAAATATGCGATGATGCCTCTGAACGAGTTGAACACAGAGTCGAAGATGAGGGCCTGAAGCGGTGCGTCCGGATCGCCGGTCGGAGCCGGAATGCGCTCTACAATGGCATCCAGCACGTCACGTACGCCTTCTCCCGTCTTTCCGGATGCGAGCAGGATTTCCTCAGGCTTGCAGCCCAGAAGGTCCACGACCTGGTCGGTTACCACGTCCACCATGGCAGACTCCACGTCGATCTTGTTCAGGACCGGTATGATTTCGAGATCGTGCTCGATGGCGAGATACAGATTGGAAATCGTCTGAGCCTGAATGCCTTGCGTTGCATCCACGACAAGCAGGGCGCCTTCGCATGAGGCAATCGCACGGGACACTTCATACGAGAAGTCCACGTGGCCCGGAGTGTCGATGAGGTTCAGCGTGTATTTCTCTCCCTTGTATACATAGTCCATCTGAATCGCATGGCTCTTGATGGTGATGCCCTTCTCCTTCTCCAGATCCATCGAGTCGAGGACCTGGTTCTCCATGTCACGCGCCGTCAGGGTGTTGGTGATTTCCAGCATCCTGTCCGCCAGGGTACTCTTTCCGTGGTCGATATGGGCGATAATGCAAAAATTACGTGTGTTCTTCATCATTGACAGATAATTCGTGCAAAGATAATTAAAATTTGCTACTTTTGCTGCTATAGTCAATTCTTGCGGGATCATAGTCATGATATCGGACGGACAGATACAGGAGCTGCTTCAGTGCGGAGAGTTCGAGAAGGCTTTCAACGGCATCGTCGAGGCCTACTCGGAGCGTCTGTACTGGCATGCGCGCCGCTTTCTCTGCTGCCATGAAGATGCCGACGACCTGCTCCAGGACGTGTTCATCAAGATATGGGCCGCTCTGCCGACGTTCCGCTGCGATTCGCGTATATATACATGGATATACCGCATTGCCACCAACGAAATCCTGAACCAGCTCCGCCGCAACCGTCTCCGGACCATGATCAGCCTTGAATCGCCGTCGTATTCCCTCGAAAAGAAGATAGACGAAGATGCATATTTCAATGGCAATGAGCTTCAGCGAGAACTTCACAAGGCCATCCAGAGGCTTCCGCAGAAGCAGCGCATAGTGTTCAGCCTCAGGTACTTCGATGAAATGAAGTATGAAGATATAGCTGAGATTACAGATACGTCCGTCGGTGCGCTCAAGGCTTCGTATCACCATGCATACAACAAAATCCGACAGGAAATGCAGGAATTGTTTTAACCTTTTGATTTTTTTCGTGTCTAATATTACGATGAAAACTGAAAACGACATATTGCAGACGCTTCCCGAGCTCAAGAAGATGCCTTACAGCACGCCTGAAGGCTATTTCAGCTCCCTCAAGACGGAACTGAAGGAGATTCCTCTGCCGTCTGAGGCCCCGGTTCCTTTCCGCAGCCTGCTCATGAAGTTCGTCCCGGTGGCGGCTTCCTTTGCACTTGTGGTCGGTCTGGGTGTGCTTTTCTCGAACAGGTCGGCTGTCATGCCGGAGTTTTCGCAGGAGGATTTCATGGTGTTTTCGGAAAATTATGTGAATTCGATATATTACAGTCAGGACGAGGCCCAGATAGCCGAAGCGGAACTGGCGGATGGAGATATAATCGAGTACCTTATATACAGCGGCATCAGTGCCGAGGCAATAGAACTTTCTAAATGATGAAACATATGAAAAAGACATTTATGATATCGGCCCTCATGCTTCTCTGTGCCGGTTTTTCAGCAGTGGCAGGATGCAGATGCGACGGCGACTGGAAGGAGAAGATGATGAGCGAGAAGGTGGCTTTCCTTACGGTCGAGATGGATATAACCCCTGAAGAGGCGCAGGTTTTCTGGCCGGTCTACAACAAGGTGAACGGCGAAAGGGATGCGGCCATGCATGAAGTGTTCAGTGCATTCAAGGCTCTGGAGGATGCTCTGGAGGCAGGAAAGCCTGAGAAGGAGATTTCCGAACTGCTGGACAAGTATCTCAAGGCGCAGGAAAAGCAGCGCGAGATAGACAGAAAGGTCACTCAGCAGTACAAGGCGGTGCTTCCGGTGGAAAAGGTCGCAAAGCTTTATGTCGGTGAGGAAAAGTTCAGAAGGCAGCACATACGCAAGCTGCACGGCAAGCCGGGTGAGAAGAAGTAGGTGGAATTCCGGTCAGGCGAACAGATAGAATTCATGGGTGAGGGAAAGGTACTCTTCGGTGTACTTTCCCTCATTCTGTATTGTGAGCGTGTCGTCCAACGGCTGCAGGCGGCGCTCGCGTGAGAATTCGGCGATTATGCGTGACGGAGCTTTGCGGGGGACGGTGCGGATGCGCAGGATGCGTTGCAGGTGCAGGCTGCACATGCGGGCGTAACGGGTGAGGGCGGCTTCCTGGTCGGCAGGAAGGACTATGGCGAAGCGTCCGTGCAGCGTCAGTCTGAGGGCTGAGAATTCGAGCAGCTCGCGGTAGGAAAGGCCTGTGGATGTGTGCCGGGCTGCATTCCTGCGCTCCTGAGGGGCCTGCAGCGAGCAGTCGAAATAAGGTGGGTTTGAGAATATGAGGTCGTACATTCTGTCCGGCTCCGCTTCTCCGAATTCGTCCAGAGACATATGGTGTGCATGCAGGGCCGGTCCCCATGGCGAATTGCGGAAATTGGCCGCAGCTTCCTCTGCAGATATCCCGTCGATATCAATCGCATCAATATGCAGATTGTCCCTTTGCGCATTGTTCCGAGAGTTTCCTTCGTCATACCGAGCGTTTCTCCTTATGTCATTCTGAGCGCGGCTGAAGAATCCATCTTCCATAGCCCTCTGCGCTACCATCAGCGCTATGATTCCCGTTCCTGTCCCCACATCCAGAAACGTCCTGTCCTCCGGTCTTATGGTCATGGCCGCCCCCAGCAGCACCCCGTCGGTATTCACCTTCATGGCGCTGCGCTCATTTACCACCTCAAACCTTTTGAACCTAAAAACACTCATATGTATTTCAGAAGCTGTTTATATTTTCCCACCCCACTTTTAAGTCAAGTTTTGCATGTTGTCAGTCGATTCTTAATGGGCTTTCACTTAAAGTGTTGATTTATAGGAGGATATATGATAGAGGGTCGGTAAATTTCCCTACCCTAAATTATATAATGTTTTAATAATCAGAACTTTGAGTGTTTTGGACAAATTGCCCGTCGACCATGTACAGCGAGCGGTCGCACATTTCTGCAAGCAGCGGATCGTGCGTCACGATGACGATTGTCTGGCCATGCTTGTCGCGCAGCTCGAAGAACAGCCTGTGCAGTTCCTCCTTCGTTCTGGAATCCAGATTGCCGGACGGCTCGTCAGCGAACAGAACGGCCGGATTGTTTATCAGAGCCCTTGCGATGGCCACCCTCTGCTGCTCGCCACCCGACAGCTGCGACGGTTTGTGCGACATCCTCTCCTGCAGACCGAGCTCGCTCAGCAGCGCCTTCGCCGCTGCCTCCGCCTCCTTCCTCGACCGTCCTGCAATGAAAGCCGGAATCATCACATTCTCCAGCGCCGTGAATTCCGGAAGCAGATGGTGGAACTGGAACACAAACCCTATCCGCCTGTTGCGGAACTCCGCCAAAGCCTCGCTTCTGAGCTGCAGGACATCCACGCCGTCAATCACCAGCGAGCCTGCATCCGGAGTCGAAAGCGTGCCGAGTATCTGCAGCAGAGTGGACTTTCCTGCTCCCGATGTGCCCATAATCGAAACGATCTCGGACTTTTCCGCGCAGAAATCAATTCCTTTCAGCACCTTCAATGTCCCGAACGACTTCTCTATACCTTTTGCCTGTATCATCATTTTCCTCCCGTTTCCGCAAATATAGTCAACTTGTCCATGAAAACGTGTCATCTGGATGGACAAACCACCAAAAAAGGTGATTTTACGAAAAAAGGCCGATCCGAAGATCAGCCTTTCAATGTCGGGGTACTGTGACTCGAACACAGGACCCTCTGGTCCCAAACCAGATGCGCTAGCCAACTGCGCCACACCCCGATTATCTTTCCCTTTCAATTGGGACTGCAAATATAGACACAAAAAACAAAAGTGCAAAACTTTTTTGAAAAATTCTGCACTTTTGAAGTATTTGACGATTCCCCAAGGGAATCATTTTTTAGAATCCGTAGTTCTGAACGAGATTAGGATTATTGTCGATGTAGGTCTGACGGATTGGCCACAGATAGTTTCTGTCTTCGAATGAACGTGTCATGAATTCCCTTCTGGTAAAGAAAAATGAATCATTGTCCGTAGCTTTGGTGTTCATTCCCATGATGGGTTCCGAGAACACGTCCTTGGAAATCATCCAGCGACGCATGTCTGTGTAGCGCTTTCCTTCGTCAAGAAGTTCGATGCGGCGTTCACGACGTATCATTTCCCGCATCTGTGCCTGTGTGTAACTACCTTCATATGCCGGTATTCCAGCTCGTTCGCGTATAGCATTGAGATATTCAAGAACTTCGTCATGGCGCTCCTGGCCATATGCCTCATTCAGAGCTTCGGCATAGCTGAGATAGAATTCTCCCAGACGGAAAATTATGCCATGACGGTAGGGATGGTTCTGTGTTCCGATCTCAGTGCTCTGCGGATGCTGGCGTTTGCGCATGAGGTATCCACACTGAGGCGAATCATATGTCGGACCGCCGTTCGCACCTCCATAAAGGAAGTCGACAGGGCCTTCGGTCTGATTGGAGTAGCATCCATGCCAGAGAATGGACACATAGAAGCGTGGTTCTCTGTTGCAGTACATGTTCGGTGTCCCGGCAACGGTTATAAGACCCTTTGTCTCTTTCAGGTCGGCACGTGCCCATGTCGTATTCGGATAGTATATGTCCTCAGTGCTGTATCCATCTTCCAGATAATCAGGGTCTTCGTCAATAGGAAGTCCGTTGCGGGTAAAGAAAGCGTCCACAAGATTCTGTGTCGCGCCGTAAGCACCGTTTCCGTCACCATATCCATGAGGAGCCATGTTCTGGTCCGCCTGGCCGTAGTCGGAATTGTTGTTGATGAAGATCAGCTCCGGATTCTTGTCTCCCGTGGCGAAATGAATGTTCATATACGAACGGAACGGGTCGAGTGTGCCGTCTTCATTGTATTCCTTGTAAAGTGAATATACGCCTGTTTCTGCAAGGTCGAGAAGGTCGCGGACCGCATCCGCCGCCCTTTCCCACTTCGCTGCGTCGTAGGTCTGAGGGAAAAGCGGAGTGCCGTCGTTGTTTGTCACGCCGGCATAGAGCCGGTTTCCGTTGAAAAGCGGACTTGCAGCAAGCATGTGAACATGTGCACGTACGGCAAGGGCCATACCTTTGGTTGCTCTACCGTAGTCTTCGCTGATGTTCTTTATTTCGACGGGAAGCTGTGCCGCCAGATCAAGCAGTTCGGTATCCAGCCATTCCACGCATTCCTCGAAAGGTGTACGTTCTTGCATAAGTTCCTCGTAGGTGGAGTTGATGTCGTAATACTGTGTCACCAACGGGAATGCACCATAGAATTCAAGAAGTTCTGCATAATAATATGCAACCAGAAAACGGGCCTGCAGCCTCATGTAAGCCACATCTTCAGCAGTCTGTTCTGCACCGAGAGGCTTTACCTTTTCCTGAAAGATATACGATGCGCGCACTGCTTTGTAGACGCTGCCCCACAGATCGTAACCCGAAGTGGCGCTCCAGTTTCCGCTCATCGCTGAAGCTGCCCACCATCCGAATCCTGACCATTCGAGCGGAATCTGTACATCGTCGGCCAGAGTGTTGAGTGCATATGTCTGATTCCATCCCATATAAGGGTCGGGAAGATAGCTGTAAAGATTTGCAAGCCAGCCGTTTGTCTTGACGATATCGTTGAAGACCATTTCCTCTGTAATAAGATCGTCCGGTTCCGCATCCAGAAAGTTGCAGCCTGTCGTGGATGTGAGCAGAACGCCGAGGAGTAACGCTGAAAGTATTCTGTATATATTCTTCATAAGTCAATCTGTTAATTGAATGAAATGTCAAGACCGAGAGATACTACTCTGGAAATAGGATATGCAGCAAATCCGTTGCATCCCAGTTCCGGATCCCAAAGTCTGAATGAAGAAAGGGTGAAGAGGTTTGTTCCTCTTGCGAATACCCTGAGGTTGTTCACGACACGGGCACGTCCGGCATCTTTACGAAGGAAAGTATAGCCCATTTCAAAATTCTTCAGGCGTAGGAACGAGCCATCCTTGAGCCACCATGTGGAAGCCTGATTGTTGTTCTCGTTTACACCAAGAGAAAGTCGGGGCCAGAATACATCCTGAGACGGATTTTCAGGAGTCCATCTGTCATCTACGTTTGCAAGGATGTTAGCGACTGCACCTGCGCCTGATCCCGGGATATAGTACTGGTTACGTGAGTCATCATAGTCGCCTCCTACTACGAAGTCTGTCCTCGCCACGCCCTGAAAGAGGGCACTGATGTCAAATCCCTTGTGTCGGAATGAAAATCCGAATCCGTATACAATTTCAGGAACGGAAGTCCCGCCGATTGCCGTGACGTCTTCATCGTTTATGATTCCGTCATTGTTCTGGTCGGCATATCTGATGTCTCCCGGTTTCACCCTGCCCCACGAAGGTGCAGGAATTCCTGGTTTCAGTGTTCCTGCGGAAGGATTGAGGAAGTCATTCTCCGTATAGAGACCAAGCGACACCAGGCCGTAGTTCTGATTGATGCTGTTTCCCGTGTGTGCACGTGTCGTACCTACGATTCCGGCGGCTTCATCATATTCAAGGATAGTGTTGTGAGCGTACGTGAAGTTGCCCATCACTGACAGATATGTGTCCTTTGTGAATGCTTTGTTGAATGTGAGCGAAGCATCGAATCCTCTGTTGAATACCTTTCCGTAATTGGCATAAGGAGCATTCTGGAAACCGGAGGTTTCAGGGAATATCTTTCTCTGCATGAAGATGTCCTGTCGCAGTTCCGTGAAATAGTCCACGGTGATGTTGAGGGCGTCAAACAGTCCAAGGTCAAAACCGATATTGCTCTTTCTGGCTGTTTCCCATGTCAGATCTTCCACGCCGAACTGGTCTTCTGCTATTCCGGAATAGGAGATGCTGTTGTTGTAGCCGAAACTGTGTCCTCCGGCAGAACCGTTCATCGTGGTCAGATAACCGAAACGTCTTCCGCCGGATATGTTGTCATTTCCGGCAAGTCCCATGGAGCCGCGGACACGCAGCTGCGAGACGATGTGTCTGATGCTTTCCATAAAAGGTTCATTGGAAACCATCCATCCTATTGCTGTAGACGGGAAGAATCCGTAACGGTACTTTTTCGCAAAATTTTCTGAGCCGTTGTATCCGAAATTGAATTCGATGAAATAACGGCTGTCGTAGTCATAGGCGACACGTCCGGCAAGTCCGGCATGCCGATATGGGAACGAATATATTGCGGATGAGGCATTCTGGTCGACATAGCTGCTCATGTTCCATAACAGGAGGCCGTCGACGCTGTGCCTGCCGAACTTCCTGTTGTAGGATACGGGAACCTCGAAGTAGGTGCTTCTGTTTCCTCCGAAGGACTTGCTGAAGCCGAGGAATTCGTCACCGGTCGAAACGAGTGATGTTATGAGTTCCCCGTTTTCATCGCGCCCTGTTGCATAATGGTAACTTGGCCTTCTGGTACGTTCAGACCAGTAGTCCTGATATACGTCAAACGAGAACGTCACTTTTGCGTGCAGTCCTTCCAACGGCTTCCAAAGCATACCGAAGTCCTGGTCAATCGTTGCCGTGCTCTGGAGCTGTGAGCGGTAGTTGTCCTTGTATCCCGTCTGTGTAGCCATCACGTACGGATTGGCGCGGTTGGACTGTATCGGGAACTGCCCGTTTGAATATACCGCCGGGTGCACGATAGGAGGAATTTCGAGAGCATATTGCAGGATGCTGCTGACGTTGGAGCCTGGAGCATGCCTGTCCTGCATGTATCCGCCGATGCTGAATGTGAAGAGGGTAGACTTCGTGATGTTGAGGTCGATGTTGCTTCGTACGTTGTATTTGGTGAGCTTCAGTTCGGAGTCAAATGCTGCCGTCGGGTCAGTAGTGATGATTCCGCTTTCGTTGTAGACTCCGAGGATAAAACGGTAGCGCATCAGCTCCGTTCCGCCGCTTATGTCTGCGCTGATACGTGAATTCGTGGCGAAATCGTTGGTGACGATGTCAAGCCAGTCGGTGGAAGGATACAGGTCCGGGTCAACACCGCTGCGGGTCTTGTCTATCTGATCCTGTGTATATGGGGCTGCCATTCCGGAAAGTGCCGCAGCCGCATTGATGACCTCCATATGCTTTGCTCCATCCACAAAATCTGCAATCTTAAGAGGGGTCGTGACGCCATAATCAGCCTTGATGTTGACTTTTGCCTTTCCGATCGAACCTCGTTTGGTCTTGATCACGATGGCACCGTTTGCACCGCGTACACCGTATATCGCTGTCGCCGAAGCATCCTTGAGGACAGAGAACGACTCGATCTCTTCAGGAGAAAGCTGGTCGAGGTCGCGCTCCACTCCGTCGATGATTACGAGAGGGTTCGAGCTTGCACCGAATGTGTTGATACCGCGGATCCAGAAGTCCGAAGCGTCATATCCCGGCTCACCTGAACGCTGTACGCCGATTACGCCGGCAATCTGACCTGCAAGAGCATTCGACAGGTTGGCTGTCTGGTTGGACTGAAGAGTCTCAGGGGCGATGGAAGCGATGGCTCCGATGACGCTTTCCTTCTTCTGTGTGCCGAAGCCGACAAGTACGGCTTCTTCAAGGACGGTATCTGTCTTCATCTTGACCAGAAGTTCAGTGCGTCCTTCCAGAGCGACCTTCTGATCCTGATATCCGATTCCTGTGACGGTCAGGATATCTCCCGACGGCACAGTGATATAGAACAGACCGGCATCGTTGGTAATTGTTCCGGCAGTGCCGTCGGAAGAAATCACGGCGATTCCAATGACAGGTATGCCGGCTTCATCAACCACCTTTCCTGATACCTTTACCTTGTCTGGAGCAGCAACCTCTGCAACAGTATTGTGTTCGACTGCGGCAGAGATGGCATTCATCCCGAAAGTGAAGATCAGAGCTGCAAAGGCAGCCATATATTTCCTCATTGTCATAGGGTCGGTTGTTTGTTGTTGTGTTTATAGTCAGGATTCTCGACCTTGTAAGTCTTCTTGTCGGCACCTGCTCCGGTGACGGTCAGCGATTTCCAGTGCGATGGAAGCTGTGTCGGGAGCTGGATGATGCCGTTTTCGGTGATCTCTATGCCTGCAAATCCGAAGATTACGCTCTGGAGGATGCCGCCCAGACCGGTCGCGAAGGACACGCGGCAGTTGTCGGCATTCTCCGAAAGCACTCCGAAAGGCGGCCTGAGCTTGTCCGTATAGCTCTTCTTGAACACCTTGAAGGCTGTCTCAGGGTCTCCGAGGCGGGCATGGAGCACAGCGATGATGGCGTTGCTCATTGCCGGACCGTTCGGGTCTATCCTGTCGAAATAATAGTTTATGTCGCGGAGGGTCTGCTCACGGTCGGTGATGACTCCGAGAGGATATGCGAGCATGTTCACGTCGGTCTGCTTGATGAGCTGGCCGTTGTAGCCCGTATATTCCATGGTCACACCCTCGCTGTTGTATGTGAACACGAGGTTGTCGGAAATCTCCATCCATTTCGGGTCCACCTTCTTTCCGAGCACCTCCGCAGCTGCCGTCACATCCCTGAGGACGCGCTTTGCGGCTCCGTTCGTGAATGCATTGTCGTCCACATTCTCGGCGTATTCGTCGGCTCCGACCACGTTTATGATGGAGTAGCTTCCGTCTTCGTTCTCATGTACACGGCTCACCCAGAAATCGGCGACAGCCTTGAGCACAGGCCATCCCTGTTCCTCAAGCCATTCCTTGTCCTGAGTCACGCAGTAGTACTGCCACATCGCGATGCCCACATCGGCCGTGATATGGTGCTCATATGTACCTGTAAGTGCCCACACCGGAGTGCATTCCTCGCCTGACGTATCGGCCTCCCAAGGGTACTGGGCGCCTTTGTAGCCATGATTCAGGGCATTCTGCTTCGCCTGATGCAGACAGTTTGCGCGGTAGTCCATGAGCGAGCGTCCGGCTTCCGGATTCATCACAAGAATCGGCGGATACATCCAGAGTTCGGTGTCCCAGAAGTAGTGTCCGTTGTAGCCTTCGCTTGAGGAAAGGCCCATCGGCGCGATGCCTACAGGACAGTTGTCACGTGTTATCGAGTAGAGCTGATACAGGGCATGACGTATGTCGAGCTGGCTTTCAGGGTCTCCCTCGATGATGACGTCTCCCTGCCAGAGCTCGTCCCATGCGGCACGGTGGTTTCCGATCAGATGGTCGATGCTGGACTTGTATGCAAACGTCGCAAAGCGCTTCGACTCGTTGACCGGATCCTTGAAGTCCTGGGTCGAACATACGGCTCCCACGAGCGCAAAACGGTATGCCTCACCCTTCTTCAGCTTCACCGTGAAGCACATTCCGTCGCGTCCTTCCTCATTGATGCGCTTCACTTCTGGCTCCTGTCCGTCGAACATGAACATCGACGAAGAGCTGACGCGGTGCATCCTTGTACGGGTGGCGGCGTTGAGCTGATAGACGAGCTGGGCTCCTTCGCCGAAGCTGGCCTGACAGTCGCTCATCTCCTCAGGAATGCCGTATACGTTCTCCACCTTGAGGGTGATGTCCTTCTGAGGAATCACCTCCACTACGGACATCGCATTATACGGCAGCTGCCTCAGAGCGAGGACCGTATATCTGAACGAAGCCTTGCCTTTGAGTTCCACATTCGTCGTAAGCTGGGCATTGCGTATGTCGAACACCTGATTCCATCCCTTGAAGTCCTGATCCGTGACCTTCTTCCCGTCCACCGTAAGCTCCATGTTCAGGAATACAGGGCCGCGAGCTACACGGCTGACTCCGTTCCAGCCTTCCTTGTCGAATACTCCAGCAAGCACGATTTCACGGGCAGTGAAAGGCCTGTCGTCTGTCACGACACCGATGCGGCCGTTCGCCATCGTAGCTCCGTTGTAGTTCTTGCGGGAGGTAGCCGTCATAGTCCAGCCCTCCTGCGCATGTTGTGCGAAAGAAGCCGCACAAATGCACAGGAGGGATATAAGTGACAGTATTTTCTTCATCTTACATCAGATTCTGATCAGTAACATCTTCTACGGTTGCCTTGATGGCAAGAGGATTGGTCACATCGAATGTGAATCTGAGAACGATACCGGTTTCTGGGTATTCGAACTTGTTCGGATCAATGACGCTCTGTCCCTGCTGGAAGTTTCCGTCTGACCCGGCTATGCTGATGAGGAAGCATTTCTCGATTGTACTGTTTGCTACATCATAGTTTGCGCTTGTGATGTCACCCCAGTTGAGCTTTGTGCAGAAGAATTTCCATGAAGCGTAATTGTATACGCGGAGAGTTATCTGGTATTTATAGTCATCGATCTTAGCCATGCAGTAGCCGTCGAACGTCTCCCAGTCTGAAAATTGACGTCCGTCGCGGATTGTACGCTGATCCGGCTTTCCGAAATTGTAGTTTCCAAGACACCAGATGGCTTCGTTTACGGTAATCTTTCCAGAATCGTCCCATCCGAAGCTGCCGAGGTCTCCGGTGGATGAAAGCCTTTCTACGCGAAGCGAACCCCAGTCTGCCTGATTGGTGAGCCTGTACTTGCCTCCTTCAGCACGGAATGTGTATGTGCCGTCTCCGTTGCTTTCGAAGAAGTCGATGTCTATCCAGAGGTCACCGGCACCATTGAAACCGACAACCTGTCCCTTCTTGAACTCGACATCGGCTGTTCCCGGATAAGCTGGGTCTGTTGTCTGCGGAACTTCCACCCACATTGCCTCAAGCGGATACTTCACCTCAAATGATACGACGTCAAAAGATATGATTCCCTGCGGAATGGCTTCGTCATAGCTGTAGAGGTCTATATCTGCAGAATTTCCATATTCTATATTATCGACATTCTTTCCTCCGAAGATGTATTTGTTTCCTTCAGCGTCGGCTGATTCGAAATGGCCTGAAAGAGACGCCGGGAGCTCTCCTGTATATGACCACTTGTTCTCTTCAAGCGGAGATGCTGCATCTGACTTCGTCAGTTCATACTTGTCGGAGCCTGTCACAAATGCGACCGATGTGAAGTCGGGGTGTGCAAGATTGATCGTGCTTGACGCTTCCTTGCGGTCTGACTCGTTTCCCACGGCCATGATCAGTACGTTATATTCTCCGTCTGAGATGTTCTTGGTGTATGGAACTGCCAAAGAACCTGTGAAGATACCCTCCTGCGATTCCCTGACCGTGACTGAAGCGATCTGTTCCGCATCCTTCACAAGGGCCACGGTGACGTTTTGAGCTGCTTCAGCAGTTATGGAGAAATCCAGCGTTTCGCCGAAATATGCCGATTCCGGCAGTGAATATGTTCCTATCTCAAGGGTGGCTTTCTTTGTGTCGTCGGGATTCTGACAGGACACGGCAGCAAGAGCGACTGCAATCACGGATGTGATTATTGAAAAAAACTTCTTCATGTTATACGGTTGTTAGTGTTATTGTTTATGTAAAAGGCGATGGGCCGGAATCGAAGTTCCGGGCACATCGCCTGAAAACAGTTCTTTAATTGACGATTAAAGATTAGGGTTCAAAGTCTTCCACTCTGATACCGGTGGAATGATTCCGAGGTTGATGATCTCGTCACGCATTATCTGGAGGTGTGCGTATGATGCGTCGAGAGCAGCAATCTCCTCTGCAGTGCCTGTGACTTCACCGAAGTGTACGCCTGTTGCGTCGATTGTCGTAGGCATTGCCATGAGGACGTTCTGATACTTCTCTGTGTTCACATAGCATCCTGCAGGCCAGTGGAACTCAGGGCCGCCCATGGCTGCCTGGATCATGAGTACGGACTGGTAAGCCGGGCTCTGGAATGAAGAACGGCCGCGGAGCTTGATGATGTTTGAACCGCCCTGGATGGTCGCGTGCTTGATCTCTGCCCACTTGTCCTCAGGGATATTGTACTCTGCGAGCGGCTTGCCGTCGACGGTGATCTTTGATGCAAATACAGCCATTGCCTCACCGTGGCCGCCGTAAGTGCGTGCGTTCTCCACCTTGTACTGAGGCACTCCGAGCTCCTTTGCGATTGCAGACTGCAGACGTGTAGAGTCGAGGGCTGCAAGTGATGTGAGCTGGCTTGGCTTGAGGCCTGAGCGGATGAGGGCTGTGAGAGCAGTCACGTCGGCAGGGTTGAAGATCACGACAACGTGGTTTACATCAGGGCAATACTTCCTGATGTTGTCACCGAACTCTGCTGCGATCTGGCAGTTGCCCTTGAGAAGGTCCTCACGGGTCATGCCCTCCTTACGAGGTGCACCGCCTGAAGAGATGATGTACTTTGCACCTGTGAATGCCACCTCGGGATCTGTCGTCCATGTGATGTTCGCACCTTCGAATGCGCAGTGATACAGTTCCTCTGCAACGCCGTTCACGCCTGGGCCGTAAATGTCGTAAAGGCAGATGTTCGGAGTGAGGCCGAGCATAAGGGCTGTCTGAGCCATGTTCGAGCCGATGGCGCCGCCGGCGCCTACGATAACGAGCTTGTCGTCAGTCAAAAATTCCATAATAATTCTATAATGTTAACATTTGGTTTCAAATCTTGGCAAATATAATAAAAACTATGATGATTTCGACTTAAAAAGTACAATTTATTCAATGGCAATAAGATATTATATGTATATAGTATCAAAGACAAGCACGTAGTAAAATAAGTAAAAATAAAGCACATAAGTATCTGTATTTGATTTGACAACAGTGCTATCTACCAAGACATTATACAGTTGACCTATTAAAAACTAATTGACAAGTTGTTGCAAATGCATTAAAAACCAAGATCTATAATATTGATATTCTTCTATTTACGCAATAATAGACATTGCCTTTATTTTAACGCTTCAGCAAACCTGCATAAACGAGCATTTTATCAAAATCTTGAATATACCTTCGCAGTGTTACGTAACAAAAAACACTAAAAAACAAGGTATTATGAAAAAGTATTTCTTCTTGACACTCTTATTGTTGTCTAGTATTTACGTCAGCAGTTTTGCTCAGGCGGACTACCTCCCTACTCCGCCATCACTTAATGCGCAGGCTATCCTGCAGAACATCAACCATCCAGTATCGTATCATACTGGGACAAGTAAAGTAGAAATTCCTATCCACACAATTGAGCTAAAGGATATTTCTATTCCGATCAGTCTTACCTATAACACTTCTGGAATCAAAGTAGAACAGGAGTCTTCCACTGTAGGACTTGGATGGACCCTCAATGCAGGCGGTATCATATCCAAGACAATTATAGGCGAGAATGACCTTTATCAAGAGCAAATCTATTTTAACACATCTTTATGCAGCGGAAGCCCTCACACATCGTGTAACAGTCTTTCTGACATAAGCGAATTTTACGGACCTATCGGATATGATTTTACGCTCACGGACTATCTTGTCGCAACACCTTCCTGGGAAAATTTTGTCTATGGAGGTTCTTTTGAAGAGCGATTCAATGCCCTATCAAATAGTGTGTATTTCGAAGAAGCCGGAGGGAAGGAGTTCGCTCCTGATATATTCAATTATTCTTTTGGGTCATTTAGTGGCACCTTCATATTCAAACGTGACAAGGGCATCATTAAAGAAAAGGAGGACAATGTCATCCTGACTCCAGAATTCGGATATTATAGTGGGTGCATAGATGACATTTCGAGTTGGATCGCACTGGCTCCCGATGGGACAAAATACACCTTCTCGCAAGTGGAAAAGGTAGAATACAGACCTTACCAAACCTGTAACAGCAGCTGGTATCTGACACGTATAGAAACTACTTCCGGCTCAGTAGTAACGTTTTCATATACGAAATGGCCAGGGCAGTACAAAACTTTCAGCAGATATCAGGAAAGCGGCCCGGATGGAATTGACAGGGCAGAAAAGATAAAGCATCAGACATACGATGATTGCTGGTATCCTGACACAATCACTTATAACGGAGGGAAAATGGTATTCTGCTATGAAAACAATAGACAGGATGCATCTTGGCTGCCTAAACTGACGCGAATCGAAAGGTATATCTCAGGATCAAAAACAACCTTCTGGGAAATGGAGCAGAGTTACTTTATCGCAAACGCAGATGGGCGCGATCTTCCTACAGTGACGCGACTTCAAACATTGGGAATGGATGAGGCCGGGTATAATAACAATTGGAACACGATGCGTTTGCGCCTTGACGGAGTCGCGGAAATGTCTGCTGACAAAATCAACAGTTTAAGATATGAGTTGACATACAATGAAGAAAATCTACCGACAAAGCTCAGTAGTGCAGTGGATCATTGGGGATATCACAATGGAAAATTAAATGGAAGCCTTATTGGCAGACAGTATCACCACATATCTTATTCGGGAAATAGCAAGATAGAAACAGCCGGGAATGCAGACCGGGAAGCAGACGGGATATATAGCGATGCATATATACTGGAAACAATAACCTATCCAACAGGAGGGTATACAGTATTCGATTATGAAGCGAACAGATACGATCCGTCAAATATGGAAGGAGATCCTCACAAGGTAAATTACTATTACGAACCGATAACCGCCATCATTGAAGAAGGTGAAGGATATAATAATGTACCAGCTATGACAGCCAGTACGAAAACATTTAGTATACCTGCTTCTTCTGGCTATACAACAACAAGCATTCACTACTATGTTGACATCAATGTCACTTCATATACTTCTTTATTCACGACAGATATGTTCCTATCCCTTAGTATTGTACAGAAATCTGATAATAGTATCGTGTGGTCAAAAATATTGAAAGTTGAAGAACTTCCGGAAAGATGGAATATGACTGAAGAGAATAGCATCTTCGAAGGATTTGGAACTGCCTCCCTCACGTCTGGAGAATATGAACTACGCATTTATGGCTCTCTTAGAACTGTCATCGATCGAACGGAATTGAGCTGCACGAGGTATTCAAGTCCAGAAGAGTATCTGGGGTCACATTCCTATTGTCTCGGAGGAGGACTCAGAATCAAAGAAATCAAAACTTTTTCAGAGCCAGAAGAACTTGTCTCATATAAAACATTCGACTATACTGATAACGGCAAAAGCACTGGTAAAATAATGAGTTACCCTCGTTATAACACCGGATATCTAACCTTTTCATCAAATGCACTCAGGAATCCGGGGTACTCTGTCGGATATTCGAAAGTAACTGTAAAAGAGCTCGGCACAAACGGACAATCGAACGGATGGACAGAATATGAGTTCATCAATCGCCCGGATTCAAACTATTGCTACTCCTGGGAAAATACATTAGTCGTGCTTGATGAAGTCGTTGGATACTCAATAGACTGCAACCCCACCGGAGTAAGACCGCTGACTCATCCTGAGAATGGTTCACTGATCTGTGAAAGTATATATGACGCATCCGGATCACTAAAAAAGAGAGTTGTAAACACATACGATATCATCTCTGAACAGAAAGATATAATATGGGGAATATCAAAGGAATATAGAAACATAAATCTTAGTACTCCAGCATATTACACCCTTGAAGATATCAACGATATGCGTCAGAATCCATCTTTCGGACCAGCCCTACTTCAAGAGAGTGGTCTCCCTATGGCTTATGTATATCCCGCAATACAGCCTGTTGCTATCCGACTGAAAAGTTCCTCAGAAAGTATATATTATGAATTCGGCAACTCGTGGAGTACCAGAACAGAAAATAAGTTCAGTACAGATTATGAAGGAATAATCATTGAGCAGTCCATACTTAAAGAGGATGGAGATGATGTCAAGACCGAATATAGTTATCCATTCGACTTTACTACCCCTATTATGCAGGAACTTAAATCCAGAAATATAATATCACTCCCTGTCAGAACTACCACATATTGTAACGGGAATATGGTATCAGACAAAGAGGAAGAGTATATGGTGTTTGAACATTCTGATATGCCAAAGGTTAGCAAGTCCAAGTACAAGACGGTCGAAAATGGAGAATGGATAGTTGCAGAAATCATCCACGCATATGACGCGGCCGGGAACCCTCATCATATCACATCCAACGGACTGGACATAGTTTATTTTTGGGGATACGAAGGACAACATCCGATTGCCGAGATCCGCAATGCAAATCTTTCAGAGGTAGAAGATGCCTTGGGTACGTATGTCAGCCTCCTTTCCTCCTCATTGACTTCGCCCACTCCCATTACTCCAACTATGACTGTACTAGACTCTCTGCGTAGTCAATTACCACAAGCACTGATAACGACTATCACATATCGTTCTGGAGTAGGTCCAGACACAATTACTGATCCGCGAGGTATAGTAACACGTTATTATTATGACGATCTTGAAAGACTTGTCAAGATTACAGAACAGACATCTGATTCAGAACAGGAAAACATTATTGCATCATATTCATACAACTTCGTGAAATAACAAGATCATATTATGAAAACAATAGTAACTCTCATCAGCTGTGCTCTTGTACTTTTGAGCAGCATAGCATCAGGCAGTACGCCTGTTTCAAGAGGAGTCACGGAAGGAAAGAATCACATCCTAACGATAACTCCAATAATTCCTACTACCACGACGACGGGACTTTCTGCTGATACTGCAATTGAAAGCGTCACATACTATGATGGAATCGGGCGTCCAATACAGGAAATCAACCGTGGCTTCGGGGCTTTTTACAATGACATTGTGACATTCCGTTCATACGATGCATTCGGCAGAGAATCTGTCAAAAGACTGCCTTCAACGGGAAATGGCAGCGGAGCATTCATCAGTCTTGAAACATATTCGTCCAATGCAAGTTCCCTCTATGGAGGAGACTCATGCATATATGCCACGACTACTTTCGAATCCAGCCCGTTATCCCGTCCTCTGACTGTATCAGGTCCGGGACAGATCTGGAAACAGAATAATATCAAAACATCACACGAATACAATGTAACTTATGGCAACGGAGAACGTCTCTGCAGGAAATTCTACATCAGCGGTACACGAGAAAACCACAACCTCACTTCTGACGGATATTACTCCACTGGAAAATTAGCTGTTCTAAAAACCACAGATGAAGACGGACGTACCACACTCGTATTCAAGGACAGCGATGACAGAATTGTCCTTGAAAGATGTATTGCGGTCAACGGGTATATCGACACTCATTTCATATATGACGACTATGGCAATCTCTGTTACGTACTATCTCCTGAGGGAACTGCTGCCTGGGAAGCTGGAAGTCACATTGCAGCAGTTGATAACTATGGATATCAGTACAGGTACGACGAACGTAACAGATGCATCGCCAAGAAGTTTCCGGGAGCAGAATGGATATACTACATCTACGATACACACGACCGACTCATTTTCAGTCAAGACGGCAACCTCAGAACAGAAGGAAAATGGAAGTTCACCCTATATGATGCTCTTGGACGAGAGACCATAAATGGGTTATACACGGGGGATGCTTCCACTCTCGGAATCGAAACAATTGACACTGCTACAGAACAATCATCAGAAGGATATTATGGATATGAATTACCTGCCGAAATCAATATATCCGGAATTAAACCGTCCGTTTTATCATACTACGACAATTATGACTCATACATAGGCAATCTTACAGCCATTATTCCCGGACTGTCTTATATCACCCGAAACGGATACGAAACAGTTTGCGACAGCAGAACGAACGGGCTGCTTACTGGTAGACTCATCTTTAACGAAGACGGATCAAGCAGTATTCCTCATACATATTATTACGATGGAAAGGGAAGACTCATACAAACGCGCAATACTCAGGGACACACCGTGATGCACGCGTACGACTTCATAGGCAACAAAATAAGGACATACGAGACAGCAACCATCGGTACAGAAACCGGGTGGGTTGAGACTGTACGTTCATTCTGCCACAACGGATTAGTGGAGGAGGTGACAATAACCACAGATGACAATGTTGAAGCACACTTCTCTTACAGTTATGATTCTCTCAACCGACTTATATCCGTCACATATGGCAACATAACTGAGTCTTACACCTATAATATCAGAGGATGGAATATTGGTAAGGTCGTTTCTTCAGCTGGTACAGAATTGCTGTCATTAACGACAAGGTATGAATCTCCCGTATCAAGTTCATCAGAGCCGCAATACGGAGGCAACATTTCAGAATGGGAATGGAAGAGGGGGACTTCGCCGGCCAAGATGTACTCCTTTTCATACGACAATCTTTCACGTCTTACTGACTGCAACTTCATCAGCGGAGGATCAGCGACTGATATATTCTCGGAAAAAGACATTACATACGACCGCAACGGTAATATCCTTAGTATGAAAAGATACGGAGCTTCACCATTGTCTGAAAACCTTTCATTCTCCTATTTAGGAAACCGGATGACAACCAACACGTACGATGCCAATGGCAATGTCATTTCAGATGCTATCGCTGGTAATACCCTTGAATGGAACAGAATTGGACTCATCAAAAAAGTGTCTGACAGTAATGGAGTTCTCGTTAATTATTCCTACCTTGCAGACGGTACGAAGATGAGTGCGCTGGACGCAGAAGGAAACGGACTGGAGTACCGCGGTTCTTTGACATTCAGGAAAGATGGAAATACAAAGAAACTGGAGGGTATCGCATTCCCCGGAGGAAGGTTCGTGGTGGAGGATAATGCTCAGGGAAGTCCCGTGCTCGTTCCTCACTACTATATCACGGATCATCTCGGAAGCGTAAGGGCAATCGTCAACGCCACCACAGGACAGGTCATTGAGACAAGCGACTTCCTTGCCTTCGGAAGTCGATGGAACGACACCTCATTCCTCACCGACCTGTCCAACCGCTACCGCTACAACGGCAAGGAGGAGCAGACGGAGTTCGGAAGTCCATACATCGATTATGGAGCAAGACAGTACTCGCCAACGACAGGACGCTGGCTAGCAATCGATCCCCTGGCCGAGAAGTACTACGGCGTATCACCGTATGCATTCTGCAATAACAATCCGGTGAATTTTGTGGATCCCAATGGAATGGATTGGTATGAAGATGAACTTGGCAATGCTATGTGGAGAGAGGGAAATGAAATGAATTATATTGATGAAACTGGTAAAGAATGGAGAAATATAGGTGAAGAATATTTGTTTTTTAATGGATATAATTTGTACTATTATCACCAAAAAGATTGCGATTTGTTTAAAGCTGTTTCTGGAAGGCCAAATGATGATGGCAGTTTCTCCTATGATGAAACAAGACAGGTTCTTGCTAGCGAAGGACCTATTCCTGAAGGATTTTATTACATAAATCCTCAGGAGATTCAGTCTTTTTGGTATTTAACGCGAATTCAAAAGATCGCAGCACTTGTAAATAAAGGCCCATTCCCCAAGGGACCTATTGCGTGGGGATTCAGTCGTGTCTGGATAAGTCCTGAAAATGTTAAGATATACGACGAACAATCAGGAGAAGAGGTGATAAGGTCAGGATTCTCCATACATGGGGGATTAATTCCCGGCAGTGCAGGTTGCATTGACTTATCAGGTAATTCTTTGAGTTTTTTTAGAAAACTTTGGCATTCCAAATCAAAATCAATAAGACTTAATGTGAGTTATGGAAATAAAAAACAACATTAACACTGTGCGACTCTCACTAGCTGTACTGGTGATTATTGCTTCTCTTAATGATTTCGTGAGCTCGTTCTTCGACCGTACTATTCAACTAATTGCTAATTCCGACAAAATGGGATATAACGGCTTGGCGAACTTCAGGGCTTCTGCAATGACAGATGCCCTTTATGCTGCTTTATATATAATATTAGTTCTCCTGCATATGAAGTTGTGGCGAGGAAAGTTAATGACAACAGTCATAGCACTCATTGATGTGTCTATAATTGTTTTGTATATTCTTAATATGTTTGAAATCATTTAGAATCTCTCATTTCTCCGTCAGGGGCGGTAGGAGATGCTTTAGGCGTTGCTGTAGATGCAGTCGCTGCGGCCTTTCCATTTGTACCGGGTAGTGTCGGAGCGGTAAGGGCTGGCGCAAAAGCTGTCAATGCCATCGACAATGCGGCGGATGTTGCCAAGGGTGTGGAAAATGTAGCGGATAATGCAACAGATGCAGCGAAGACAGCGGCCTCATTCTCTGATGGAAAGACATATGTGACATATACAAAAGTAAATCCTAAATGATGTGACCCCCGAAAGTTGGACGGCTTAACATTATTAAGAGGCGGTCTTAGATTGGAATAAAGCTCGGTATTGCACCGGGCTTTTTCCATTTAGCCTCAGTTTGATTCTATCATTATTGTAGTAGCGTAGATAATGTCCCAGAAAGTGTGTCCGTGAGGGCAAAATAAAATATGTCGTAAATTTAAAGGTCCCAAGAACAAAGAATGTTCAACTTTAAAAACACAGATATATGCTTAGTTTTACAAAGGAACACTTTCTGGGACATTATCAGATGACGACACAATATGTAGAAAGGAACTGATTACTTCTTCTTCATCCAAGGTTTGATCCCAAATATCCTTATGATATCTTCGGATCTTTTGGAACGAAGGCTTGATATACTATCTTCATTTGCCAGCAATAATTTGGCAATCTCCTCTAATTCAATATCTATCCCTGCCATCATAATGACACATTTTTGATAGTCTGGGCCATCAAGTTGCATCACTTGCCTCATCTTAGGAAACCTACGAAGGAATTTATCAGACGTGAATAGCTTGTATATATTTTCACGTAATGCTTTCTTTTGAGATCGAATTATTCTGTCTGTTTCAGACTTGAGTGAAGCAGAGGTGAGATTTGTTGTAATGGTGGAATTAGAAATCTTTCCTGTGATTGTTGACGCATAATCAATGATCACAGGACACAACATTGCCCTTATATCCGGCAAATATGACTTTCTCTCTGCCATATTCTCTATTCACCAAATTATAGCTTCTGTTGCTTGATTTAATCATAAATATATCTCCTATGGGAGGGTTCGGATTCTCACCTCGAACCACCATATTTTACATTCTTTCCCGCGAATCTAACAGGAAGGAACTTGCACCTTTACTTTACTTTTATTTAAACTGTTTAGATAACATTGTTCTTGTTTACAAATATAATTATTTGTTTCAGATTTACAAGAACTATTACCCAGCTTTTCCTCCCTTTCTTTCATATTCCTTTTGCTCATCAAATTAATTTTCAGATATCAAAAGTCTTTGCTATCTTTGCACCCTAATTATTAGATATTTAAGACAGTGGAACCTCCCAGTCCTATAGTAAATACTCAGCAGATCAACGCGGATCAGACCTCTGACGATCCGTTGTCCGACAATATATATATGATAATGGGCGGCACTTCTGACGAAAGTCAGGAGGTGTTTTCTGTGTGTGCCTGGTCGGTACGCACGGGTCTGTCGTATATAGGCACCCCAAGTTCCACACTCTCATAGAACATTATTGATATATGGCACTATATTTAAGAAAGAAACTTGAAAACAAGGCGGAAATCGCCGTATGGCAGGTCACGGAAAGCGAGGACGAGCTACGCAATCTCGTATCCGTACCGACAGATGAACTCGAAGAAATATCGCTCTACAGAAACGAGAGCCACAGAAGGCAGAAACTGGCGGTGAGAGCACTCCTTAACGAGGTGTTCGAGGAGAAGATGTACCTCAACCACCACGACAACGGAAAGCCTTACCTTGAAAACAGCGTAACAAACATCAGCATCACGCACACGGACAAGTATGTCGCGATCATCATCCACGATGACGAGGAACTCGGAATCGACATCGAGTCGCTGGACAGGGATTTCTCGGCTGTGGAGAAGAAGGCTCTTTCGGAGGATGAGATAGACGACCTCGACGACGAGAAGAAGAACGAGCAGCTCGCCATCTACTGGTGCGCGAAGGAGGCGATCTTCAAGAGGATGTCCCAGAACCGTGTGGATTTCGCGGAGCAGATCGAGGTGGAGAAGTTCAACCTGAGGAAGGAAGGAGAGCTTGAGGCGACGTTCATCCACAAGGATGAGCACGAGGAGGACTTCGAACTTGAGTACATGATCTTCGACCGTCATGTCCTGGTCTGGCTTGTGGGATAGGAAGATGCGTGCGGGTAGCGTGTCCCCGGACTTCATATGAAACAGAAATGTTAACCAATTTAGATATTTTCTAAATTAAATTGCTTTATAACACCCTGTTGACTAATTAGTTAACAGGGTGTTATTATGATTGTTAATAACTTTTTCCTGCATCCTCCGCAGAACTTAATAGGAATTGAATTATCTTTGCTGACCCCATTGGAAATAACCCGTATGACCGGCCTCCTGAAGGAACGCCGGCATGTACCTAACTTACGTCATCTATGGTAAAGCATGTAGTGAAACGCGACGGCAGAGTCGTAATCTTTGACAACAGGAAGATCGTGAACGCCATCCTCAAGGCAATGGACGTCACGGAAGAAGGCGAGGACATCGTTCTCGCGGCAGAAATCGCAGCAGCCATCTCGAAGATCGAGGTGGAGAACATGAGTGTGGAGGACATCCAGGACCAGGTTGAAATCGAGCTCATGAAGAGTCCGCGCAAGGAAGTCGCGAAGAAGTACATCGCATACCGCAATCAGCGCAACCTTGCCCGCAAGGCGAAGTCGCGCGAGATCTTCCAGGAGATCATCGATGCCCAGGCGACGGAAATCACCCGTGAGAATGCCAACATGAACGCAGATACCCCTGCCGGCATGATGATGAAGTTCGCTTCTGAGTCCACCAAGTCATATGTGGACGAGTGCATGCTTTCGGAGGACGTGAAGGAGGCTGTGAAGAACAACTACATCCATATCCACGACAAGGACTACTATCCGACGAAGAGCCTTACGTGCATCCAGCATCCGCTCGACAAGATTCTCGAGGACGGATTCTTTGCCGGTCACGGCGAGTCACGTCCTGCGAAGAGGATCGAGACGGCCAGCATCCTCGGATGTATTTCAATGGAGACCGTACAGAACGAGATGCACGGCGGGCAGGCCATCCCTGCATTCGACTTTTACATGGCGCCGTTCGTGAGGCGTTCGTTCCAGGAGGAGCTCGACAAGATCGGCGAACTCAACGGGGAGGATTATTCAAGACTCTACAATGTAAACATAGACGACTACATCAAGCGTGACCTTGTGGGAATACAGGGAGATGACAGGGTGATACAGCATGCCATCAACATGACGGTGAGCCGTGTACACCAGTCGATGGAGGCCTTCGTCCACAATATGAACTCGATTCATTCGCGTGGAGGCAACCAGGTGGTGTTCAGCTCGATAAACTACGGTACGGACACTTCTGCCGAGGGACGCTGCGTCATCCGTGAAATCCTTAACACTACATACGAGGGCGTCGGAAACGGCTCCACAGCCATCTTCCCGATCCAGATCTGGAAGAAGAAGCGTGGCGTAAGCTACCTGCCGGAAGACCGCAACTACGACCTCTACAAGTTCGCCTGCAAGGTGTCCGCACGCCGTTTCTTCCCGAACTTTGTGAATCTTGACGCTCCGTTCAACCACCACGAGCTGTGGAAGGCTGACGATCCGAAGAGGTATCAGTACGAGGTGGCGACCATGGGATGCCGTACGCGTGTGTTCGAGAACAGGTTCGGACCTAAGACTTCCATCGGACGAGGCAACCTTTCGTTCACCACGATAAACATCGTGAAGCTGGCCATCGAGTGCATGGGCATCGAGGACCGTGAGGACAGGATCCACGAATTCTTCAAGAAGCTCGACTGGACTCTCGAAATCGCTGCCAAGCAGCTCAACGAGAGATACAACTTCCAGAAGACGGCGCTCAAGAAGCAGTTCCCTCTGCTTATGGGTGCGCTCTGGCTGGACAGCGAGAAGCTCGGGGAGAACGACACAATCGAGTCTGTAATCAATCACGGAACCCTCGGAATCGGCTTCATAGGTCTTGCCGAGACGCTCATCGCCCTCATCGGAAAGCATCACGGCGAATCTGAGGAGGCTCAGGAGCTCGGACTCCGCATCGTGTCGTTCATGAAGGACAAGGTGGGAGAGTTCTCGGAGACGTACCGCCACAACTTCAGTGTGCTCGCAACGCCGGCAGAGGGCCTTTCAGGACGCTTCACAAGGGGAGACCGCAAGAAGTTCGGCGTAATCCCGGGCGTGACCGACAAGGACTACTACACGAATTCAAACCACGTTCCCGTATATTACAAGTGTACTCCTAAGCACAAGGCGAAGATCGAGGCCCCGTACCACGACCTTACACGCGGCGGACATATCTTCTATGTGGAGATCGACGGCGACGCGACACACAATCCTGAGGCCATCATGGCAATCGTCGACCTCATGGACAAGTACAATATCGGATACGGCTCGGTGAACCACAACCGCAACCGCTGCATGGACTGCGGATATGAGAATGCGGACGAAGGACTTGAGATATGTCCTCACTGCGGAGGTGCAAAGATCGACAAGCTGCAGCGTATCACAGGATATCTGGTGGGTACGACCGGTCGCTGGAACAGCGCGAAGCTGGCCGAACTGAAGGACCGCGTGGTGCACAAATAAAAAAGAAGTTGTTTTGAAGCAGCTTCTTACAATCTCACTTTAAGACCCATTTCCAGCCCGACCATCAAAGGTTGGGCTGTTCTTATGCTCTTGGGCTGGCCGCAGTCGAAATAGTAGCGGATGCTCGGATCCACATACAGGCCCAGATGCCTTCCCAGCATGAATTCCACTCCGATGCCGGCTCCGGCCGAGAGCTGCACTCCCTTGACGGCCTCAGTGTGCACGATGGATGTGCTCTGGACATCGTATTTGTCTGCCACGCACTTCTCGACGGTGCCGCCTGCATATGCATAGAAGTTCACATTTTCGGTTCCGATGATGTTGTAATATGCGTTTACAGGTATTCCTATGTAGTGCTGGTTGTTGCGGATGTCCGATGATGTGGTGCTCTCGATGTTTCCGTCAGCGCCCACAAGCGTGTATGTGCCGTAGAATTTCCTTGAAAGGAGGGTGTAGTTCAGGCCTGCTCCGAGCGACCATCTTTCAGTAAGGCCGATTCTGACTCCGGCTCCGAACGAAAGCGGGATGCCGTAAATCGTGCTTGTGCTCGTTTCCGAAATGCCTGTCTTCGCAGGGGCTTTTGATATAGAAGGAAAGCGGATGGCGCCTGCGCGGCTCTTGTTCTGAGTGCTGTTTGTACCCGTGATTCCTGAAGCTGTAAGAGACGTCCTTATCTTGCGGGAAGGCCTTTCTTCAGGAAAGTCCTCGAATGTGTATGTACGTGTATCCTCCCGGACCGTTTCCTTTCGAGGTTTCTGTGCGGGAGTTTCTGATTCTGTGGTTTCGTCGAAGCCGATGAGTCCGGCAGTGAGCGTGTTTCCTTCAAGCTGCTCTTCGAGGGTCGGTTCTGCTGCCGGAGCCTCGTTTTCAGCCGTGCCATGTGCTGTCAGCTTCGCCATTGCACGTGATGCCTGCTTTGTGCTGTTGATGGCAGCCGGCTTCTGTATGTTTATATGTTCCTGTATTTCAGTATCTTCTTCTGCTGCAACCTCCGGTTCCACGACCGCTGTCATGTCTTCATTTATAGCCTCCGGTACGAGTGTTTCCTCTGTATACCTGTTGAGCACGAGCGTGAGCGCTACAGCAGCGGCTGCCGCAACAGAAACGGCACCACGACGCCACCAGAGCATGATCCTCCTGCGTTGTGCCATATTGTCGAGCTCCTGTGAGATCCCTTCCCAGACGCGCTCCGGAACTTCTTCCTCCGCGTTCGAGAGAACCGACCTCATCAGAATGTCATTTTCTATATTTCTGTCTTCAAGCATTTTCCCTTTCCTTAATCCTGTTCTGCAATAGCAGCCTTGCCCTGCTCAACTGCGTCCTTGATGTCGTCTCGCTTATTCCGAGAATCTCCCCGATCTCCTTGTGCGAATATCCTTCGATCGCGTACATGTTGAACACCGTCCTGAATCCCGGAGGCAGGCTCATCACCAGTTCCATAAGCTCCTTGTAGCCGATGCTCTGGATCTGAGAGACCGTATCCGCCTTCATCCCTCGCGCCGTGTCGAGCTCGTCGCTCATCTTCAGCGCATCCTTCTTCCTCAGGCTCATCAATGCAGTCGTGACAAAGATCCTTCTTGCCCAGCCTTCAAAGGAACCTTCTCCCTTGTAGTCTCCAAGCCGCGTGAACAAGGTTACGAAACCGTCCTGTAGGATGTCTTCCGCGAGAACCCTGTCGCCGACATAGCGCATGCATAAAGGGAACATGCGGGGTGCCAGACGGTCATACAACGCCTTCTGGGATGCCCGATCTCCTTTTATGCACGATTCAATCAGCTTTAAGTCAAAGAGTTCTGCCACGTTTCTTTCTGCTGGGTCCGGAAGGTGTGTCCTTTGTTCATGCGAGCTAATAGATGCAATCCGGCCCCGAAATGTTGCATCTTTGCTGCATTTTTTCCAAACTTATGCAATTTTCCCGAAATAGAGTGTTAATTTTGTACGTTTTCTGCACTTTTTATAAAAAGAATATGAAATATATAAGGATATACATACTTTTGATGACCGTCTTTTCAGCGTTTTCGCTCTCCATTTCGGCACAGACTCCGAATCCGGGCAGTGAAAACGAGAACTTGATAATCACGGCGATAGCAAAATTCGACAACGGCGATACGGAGGGCGCGAAGGCCATCCTGAAGGCTGTCGTGGAGGATGCTCCCGGAAATGATGCTGCATGGTACTATCTGGCGAAATGTGCGATTTCGGAAAAGAATCCGGAGCTGGCGGAGCTGTATCTGAAGAATGCCGAGCAGCTGGATCCGGATAATTTCTGGTACAGGCACACTCTGGCAGGCATCTATGCCATGACGTCGCGTCCGGAACTGACCATCGATGTGTACGAAAAGCTGCTTGAGGATTTTCCCAAGAAGAGCGAGCTGTATTTCGACCTTGTGGACCTGTATTCTTCCCAGGGCCAGAACGAAAAGGCCCTTGAAACGCTGAAGGAGATCGAGACGGTCTTCGGTATGACGGAGTCCATAGCGATGTTCCGCTACAATCTTCTGCGCAGGATGGACCGCCATGAGGAGGCTTTCGAATCGCTCCGTGAATACAACAAGGAGTATTCTTCTCCGTATGTCCTGACGACTCTCGCCGATTACGAGATGGCCGTGTACAACGATTCGACAGCCCTTGCATATTACGATGAGGCTCTGGACATCGCTCCGGACTATACGCCTGCCCTGCTCGGCAAGGCGGAGACATATAGGCTTACACGAAGATATGATGAGTATTTTCCTGTTCTTGAGGACTTTGTCTCTTCAGCAGACATCCCGGCTGCCGGCAAGAGCGACTATCTCATGGCGATAATCCAAAGGACGGATCCCAAGTTCGTGCGCTCTTTCGTTCCTCAGCTGGACAGCGTCGTGAACAAGACTGTGGAAGTGCATCCGCAGGACAGCTCAGTGCTCCAGATGGCCGGGATATATTACTATTCTACAGAACGTAACGGTTTGGCTAAGAATATGTTCCGCAAGAATGTGGAGGCTTTCCCGCAGAACCTTTCGGCAAGCGCCAACTTCGTGGAGTTCCTGATGTATGCCCAGGATTGGGAGGAGCTTTCGAAGGAGGGGCGCAGTGCTTTTGAACGTTTTCCGCAGGAGACGGCTTTCCTTGAGATGGCGAGTGTGGGAGATTTCAACCTTGAGCGTTATGACGATGTGCTGGAAATATGTGAAAAGGTGCTGGAGGTAGCTCCTCGGGACAGTTCGAAGACTCTGAGGGCATGGTCGACGATGGGGGACATATATCATAAGCTCGGTGACGCCAAGAAATCGTACAAGGCTTACGAAAGGGCTCTGAAGATAAATCCGGACTATGTGTACGTACTGAACAACTATGCGTATTACCTCAGCATGGAGGGAAAGAACCTCAAGAAGGCATATGCCATGAGCAGGAAGACGATAGAGGCCGAGCCGGACAACTCCACGTATCTCGATACATTCGGATGGATACTTTATCTGCAGGGCAAGGCGCTGGAGGCCAAGCCTTTCTTCAAGCACGCGATGCTGTACGGAGGCAAGGACAGCGCAGTGGTGATGGACCATTATGCCGAGGTGCTGTATGCCTTGAAGGAATACGACCTCGCCTTTGTGTACTGGAACATGGCGAAGCAGAAGAACGACGGTGATGTTCCGGATCTGGATAAGAGGATTGAAGAGCGCAAGGCCGCCATCAGAAAATGACACGACCTATGAAGAGACTTCTCATATTGATGATGCTCCTGTCATGCATGGCGGGAAGCCTTTCCGCACAGAATACCAAGCCGCAGGAGGAAAAGAAGGCGAGGCTTGAGCGTGAGATCGCTATAATTGACAAGCAGCTTGCGGAGAATTCGTCGAAGAGCAGCGCAATGCTTTCGAACCTCACGCTGGTGCGCAAGAAGATTGCGAACAGGAAGGAACTTGTGTCGGAGAGCGACCGTCAGATAAGGAAATACAAGGATGAGATATATCTCAAGCAGCTTCAGATCAATAAGATGAAGGCACGTGTGGACACGCTGTCGGCCCATTATTCGAGGCTTGTGCTCAGTGCCTACAAGAACAGGGATGCCAGAGTCTGGTATATGTATATGCTGGCGAGCGACAACATCGGCCAGGCTTTCCGCAGACTTTCGTATTTCAGGAATCTTTCCTCACAGCTGAACGAGGACGCCCGGCATCTGAAGGAGGCGCAGGAGGAACTGGAGAAGGAGAAGGAGCGCCTTGCAGTGATGAAGAAGGAAGCGGAAGAGGTTAAGGCGGAGAGGGTGAAGGATCTTGAGAAACTGAAGAAGGAGGAAGCGGAGTCCGACAAGGTGGTGGCGCAGCTGAAGAAGAACCGCAAGACATACCAGAAGCAGCTGGCGGCAAAGAAGAAGGAGGTCGAAGCTCTGAACAGGGAGATAGAGCGGCTCGTGGCTCAGGCCATGGGCGGCAAATCTGGAGGCTCTTCGGGAAAGAAGACAGAGCCTGTAGACATGAAGCTGGCGGCGGAGTTCTCTGCCAACAAGGGCAAACTGCCGTGGCCTGCGGACGGCCCTGTGGTGGATCGCTTCGGGAAGCATTATCATCCTGTATACAAGAATCTTGAACTTCCGCCGAACAACGGAATCGACATCGCGGTTTCGGCCGGTTCCGATGTGAAGGCCGTGTTTGACGGAGTGGTGAAGCAGGTGATTGTCATGCCGGGATACAATCAGTGCGTGCTCATACAGCATGGAAACTATTTCACCTTCTACTGCAAGCTCAAGACCGTGTCGGTGAAGGCCGGAGACAAGGTCAAGACGGGGATGTCCATCGGAAAGGTTGATACGATAAACGGAAACACGCAGCTCCATTTCGAAACGTGGCAGGGTACTAAGCCGCAGAATCCGGAGCTATGGCTCAGATGATCATGAAAAAAAACATATTTCTTACTGGTGGCACCGGCAATATGGGCTGGGCCGGATTTCAGGAACTTTACAAGAGGAAGGACCGATTCCATATAAGGCTTCTCGCAAGGGACAGCAGGAAGAACCACAGGATGCTCGACAGATATGCCGAGGATCCTGATGTGACGGTGATATGGGGCGACCTGACACGGTATGAAGACGTGCTCGAAGGCGTCAGAGGGGCGGATTACGTGCTCCATGTGGGCGGAATGGTGTCACCGGCGGCGGATTATTTCCCGGAGAAGACTTTGAAGGTGAATGTGACGGCTGCCGAGAATGTTGTCAATGCCGTTCTTGCACAGCCGGACCAGGACAAGATAAAAGTCGTGTACATCGGTTCAGTGGCTCAGTACGGCGATAGAAATCCCCCTCGCCACTGGGGTAGCGCAGATGATCCTCAGACTCCTGCGAAATATGATATGTACGCGCTCTCGAAGATCCGTTCGGAAGAGATTTTTGCGAAAGCGGGACTGAAACACTGGGTTTCTCTCAGGCAGAGCGGTATCCTCTATCCCGGCATTCTTAAAGTGGTGAATCCTACGGCATTTCATGTGCCGATCCGCGGTGTGCTCGAATGGGCTACTGTCGAGGATTCGGGACGTCTGCTGGCCAATGTCTGCGAGGATTGGGTACCGGAGGACTTCTGGAATAAAGCCTACAACATCAGCAGTGGCGAGCAGTACCGTATGACCAATTATGAGTTCGAAACCCGTCTGCTCAATGCCCTCGGTCTTCCCGGGCCGGAGAAAGTATTTGAACCTAAGTGGTTTGCGTTGAAGAATTTCCATGGAATGTGGTATACGGATGCCGATGTGCTGGAGGAGTATTTGCATTTCAGGGCGAATATCCCTGTGGATGAATATTTTGCATCCTTGAAGTCAAAGCTGCCGTGGTTCTATTCGCTGGCTTTTCTTGCCCCGGCCTGGGCTGTGAAGATGTTCATGAAGCCGTATGCGTTCGAGAAGGGCATGGGCACTCAGTGGTGGGTGGAGAACGACAGGGAAAAGTTCGAAGCCTATTACGGTTCGCTTGAGGATTACAGGAATATAACCTCATGGGAGCAGATGCGTCCGCCTCATATGGAGAAGAATCTCGCAAAGGCTGAAGAAGAGTTTCGCGGCAATAAAGGCGGTGTTTTATGATTATACGTGTTCTTGACATAGCTTACGAGACCATGGCAGACGGCCCCGGTTTCCGTACATCGATCTATTGTGCCGGTTGTGCCCATCATTGTCCCGGATGCCATAATCCGCAGTCCTGGGATTTCATGGGCGGACGCGAAATGTCCGTTCAGGAGCTTCTGGACATCGTGAAGGATGACGAATTCTCGAATGTGACGTTTTCCGGCGGCGATCCCCTCTATCAGGTTGAAGCCTTCACCGAACTGGCGCGCCGCATCAAGGAGGAAACCGGCAAGAACATCTGGTGCTACACCGGCTTCACCTACGAGGAAATCCTCGCCGATGACCGTCTGAGCCGCATTCTGCCATATATCGACACCCTCGTCGAAGGCCCCTTCGTCCAGTCCCTCCGCGACTCCGGACTCCTCTTCCGAGGCAGCTCCAACCAACGCATCATCCACCTCACCCCCACCGAAGACACCCCGATCCCCGGTACAGTTCCCCTCATCTCTCCGAAATGACATTCAAGGCTGCCTCAAGACCATGGCTATAGCAAGGATTAATTTTCTTGGCTGATGTCGATGCCGACATAGATTTTATTCATGACTTGTACTGCTTTTATCTGGACAACGGGTCGTCGGTCTGTCACCTGCAAATATTAAGCATTATGCTTCACTAAGAGATGGTTTTCAATAAATATCTTTGTCCTGAGATGTCTTTTGACATAGCCTTGTCAGTACTTAGATTATACTCGTCTTGACTGTTTAGTGCAGCCTTTGTTACAGGTTTGTTTGAGAAACAGAAAAATGTTTTTACCTTTGCGTTTGACACTTGTGTCAGATAATGCGGAAAAGGTAAGCGTATGTACAGGATAGGAGTTGATATCGGGTCAACAACCATCAAATGTGTTGCACTTGATAAGAATGGTAATCAAGAAGTTAGAGTCTATAGAAGACATAACGCAAAGATCAGGGAAGCATTGCTGGATGTGCTTGATGAGGTATATGATGAATTAGGTAATGTAGAAGTTTCTATCGGGGTTACCGGCTCGATAGGCATGGGTGTCGCTGAAAAATGCGGCTTCCCTTTCGTCCAGGAGGTGGTGGCGGCAACAAAGGCGATAAGGCATAAAGGTCTGGCTGTTTCTACGATGATCGACATCGGCGGTGAAGATGCAAAAGTTGTGTTCTTCAACGATGAAGGAGAAGCGGAAGACCTTCGTATGAACGGAAACTGTGCAGGTGGAACAGGAGCGTTCATCGACCAGATGGCCGTGATCCTTAATGAGGACGTGGATGCCTTGAGTCATCTGGCAGAGAAATCGACCCGTACATATCCAATAGCATCCCGATGTGGAGTGTTCAGCAAGACAGATGTGCAGAACCTTGTCGCCAAGAGGATTCCGAAAGAGGATGTTGCTGCTTCTATATTCAGGACTGTTGTCGTTCAGACCGTCATAACCCTTGCACATGGAGCCCGGATCAAGCCTCCTGTTCTGTTCTGTGGCGGTCCTCTGACATTTATCCCGGCATTAAGAAATGCATACAAATCCTATCTCCATCTTGACGAAGAAGATATTTTGAGGCCTGATGACAGCGAGCTTATGCCGGCATTGGGAACTGCTGTAGGGCATCAGGAATCAAGGGTTTGCAGTCTCTCTGAAATCATTCAGATAGTCAAGGAAAGCCTCTCTGCCTCAAGAGTGGAAAGTAATCTGCCTCCTTTATTCCGTGATGAAGATGAACATAAGGACTGGAGCAGAAGGGTATGCTCAGGAAACACTGTCATTGCACATTTTGAGGAAGGTTATGTGGAAGGATGGCTTGGAATTGATTCCGGCTCGACTACGACGAAGGTCGTCCTTATAGATAAGGACAGGAATGTCTTGTTCAGAAGTTATGCCCCCAACGGCGGCGATCCTGTGACTGCAGTGCGGACCGCTCTTGAAAGTCTTGATGCCGAGTGCATCCGGAACGTAACTATACTCAATATTGTATCCGCTTGTTCTACCGGGTATGGTGAAGACCTGATAAAGGCTGCTTTTTCTTTGGATTACGGTATCATAGAGACTATTGCACATTTCATCGCCGCAAAGACTCTTGATCCTGAAGTATCTTTCATCCTGGACATCGGTGGCCAGGATATGAAGGCCATATATGTCCATGAAGGGGTTATTGACAGAATAGAGATTAACGAGGCATGCTCTTCCGGATGCGGTTCATTCCTGGAGACATTCGCAAAATCTACTGGATACGATGTCGCATCATTTGCCTATAAAGGCTGCCTTTCCAAGACTCCGTGTGACCTTGGCACAAGATGTACCGTGTTTATGAACTCAAAGGTGAAACAGGTACTCAGGGAAGGCTATAGCGTCGAGGATATTTCCGCGGGTCTGGCATATTCAGTAATCAGGAATTGTCTTTATAAGGTGCTGAAAGTCACTGATATTTCTACGCTTGGAAAGAATCTTGTCGTCCAGGGCGGAACGATGAAGAACGATGCAGTCGTGAAGGCCCTTGAAAATCTGACCGGAGCGCAAGTAAGAAGAAGTGCATTCCCGGAACTGATGGGTGCATACGGTTGTGCTGTCTATGCGATGGAGCACAAGACTTCCAATGATGAGGCACGTCTGCCTTCAATGCTTGTGGATGCTGCCGAGTTCACTCCAAAGACCCTCAGATGTCATGGCTGCGAGAACGGCTGTGCTATCCTTGCATATAAATTCAAAGGCAACAGAACATATTACAGCGGCAACCGATGCGAGAAGATATTCAACAATTCAGGAGAGAAGGTCACCCCGGGCGACTCTGTCTATAAGTTCAAGCAGGAAAGAATATTCCGTCAGGAAAAGCCGTCCAATGGCTCCAGCTTGAAAATCGGTATCCCACGATGTCTTAATGTATGGGAGGATTTCCCGTTCTGGAATGCTCTATTCGGACATTGCGGATTTATAGTCTTGCTGTCATCTCCGTCGGAATTTTCCAAATATGAAGATAATGCCGGTATGGTGATGTCCGACAATATCTGTTTTCCGGCAAAGCTCGTGCATAGCCATATCTCCGATCTCGGGACCCAAGGGGTGGACAGAATATTTATGCCGTTTGTCGTACATAGCCGAATGAACAGGGGTGATAACAGCTACAACTGTCCTATAGTCACCGGATATTCTGAAGTTGTAAAGAATGTACAGCCGGTTGCGGTCCCTTTTGATTCTCCGGTCTTCTCGATGAAGGATCTGACATTGTTCAGGAAGCAGTGCATTGCATATCTCTGTACGCTTGGAGTTTCACGTGAAAAAGCTTCCGAGGCCTTTGATGTTGCAAACAATGCATATTTGGCTTACGGTCAGGAGATCGCAGAACAATGTGGGAAAGTTCTTGACGAGTCGCGAAAAGACGGTAAAGTGACAATCCTGCTTGCCGGAAGGCCATATCACAGCGATCCGCTCATCCAGCACGATGTCGCCGGAATGATTGCCTCGATGGGAGTTAATGTCATCTCCGAGGACATAGTCAGGGGAGGTGCTGATGAGAATATGAACGGAGTGAACTTCGTATCACAATGGACATATACAAACCGTATCATGCAGGCTGCAAGATGGTGTGCCGCTCAGGGCCCGGATGTGCAGTTCGTGCAGATGACATCTTTCGGCTGCGGGCCGGATGCCTTTCTTATAGATATTGTGCGCGACATATTGAAGGAAGGAGGCAAGGCTCTGACCCTTGTCAAATTGGACGACATCAACAATGTGGGCTCGATGAAACTGCGCGTAAGGTCACTCGTCGAGAGCATCAGGCTGTCTGTCGGTAAGCCGGCAAGGACTCAATGGCATCCGGTCATGCCTCCGCGATATGAAGACAAGGACAGAAGCAGAAAGATACTCATTCCGTTCTTCACGCCGTTCATATCACCGCTTATACCGCCGCTGATGGCAAACTTCGGTTATGATGTGGAATGTCTGCCGATAAGTGATGAAAAGTCAGTGGAATATGGTCTCAAGTATGCCAACAATGAAGTCTGCTATCCTGCCACGCTTGTAGTAGGTGACCTTATAAAGGCTTTGGAAGAAGGTGGATATGATCCTGACAGGACTGCTCTTGCGATGACCCAGACCGGAGGACAGTGCCGAGCCAGCAACTATCTTCCATTAATCAAGAAAGCTCTGACTGATGCGGGATATATGGACACCCCTGTCATTTCGGTGGCATTCGGCAGCGGTCTGAATAACGATCAGCCGGGATTCAAGGTGAACTGGTTGAAGGCGATTCCTGCAATCGTATATACTTTGCTTTTCTCTGACTCTGTCGCAAAGATGTATTATGCAGCTGCGGCAAGAGAAAAAGTTCAGGGGGAGGCCGCGACG
>JAFTMS010000013.1 GCA_017452265.1 Bacteroidales bacterium
CTGGACCCCAACATTAAGAGTGTCGTGCTCTACCAACTGAGCTAGGGAAGCAGTATTTTCCGTGATTCGCATGGGGCTCGAACCCATGACCCCAACATTAAAAGTGTTGTGCTCTACCTGCTGAGCTAGCGAATCAATCCGTGGTCATTCTTGGGTCTCTTTCGAGTTCCTTTCGAATTGGGACTGCAAAGGTACATCTTTTTTCTTACCCTGCAAACTTTTATGTGATTTTTTTGCTTTTTTGTTCCATTTATCTGCCGACATTCTCCAATTCAACCGCTATTTTCTCCGATGCAGAGCGCACCCAGTCCCTGAATGAAGGATCAGGACGGAAGCTCCCTGCAAAATCCAGCAGTTTAGACAGGTCGAATCTGTCGCAAGATATGCCTGCATTTCCTCGTGATGCATCAAAGGCGTTTATATCCTGTTCAATATGTGACGGAACCATAAGTATGGGCTTTCCGAACCACATCGCTTCGCAGACGGACTCGAAGCCTGCGGTGCTTGCATATGCCTTGCAACCGGCCATCTGCTTCAGAAACTCCTTGTCGTCGATCAGGTGGAATGTCAGGGTGTCGTCCACCTTGTGCACCTTTCCTGCGTTCCAGTTGTCCCAGAAGAAGTGAAGCGGCACTTCCGGATGGCCGGAATGCCATTCCAGCACGTCTTCCGAAAAGCCGGAATTCAGCATATAGCCGTGGATGTAGTCCCCTTCCGAAGGCTCCATCTCAAGCACTTCCGGGCGGAGCAGGGGAGGGACGACGACGATGTCGTGCCCGGGGTCGACCGGCATATCGCGGAAGGACAGTGCAAGGAGCTTGGAGGCTCCGATGCTGGTCATGCGTGAAAAGAAGTCCAGTCCGACGCTTGCCGGATACTTCTGTCGAGGAAGGCCGAAATCCTTGTGCATGAACAGGTACTGATGGCCGATGCAGACCATCGGGGTGTTGATTTCATAGAAGAAATACGCCAGTCCTGCCATCAGCTCGTAGAAATTTACCACGACGTCAGCATCTGACCTGCGTATCTCGTCGCGGATGAACTGTGCGGACGGGAAGAAGCGGTACATCTCCACTCCGTTGAACAGCACTGTCTTCACCATGCTTGCCTTTCTGTTGGAGGATGAAGGCAGGAAGTTCATGCTCTCGAAATAATCTACGGGTGCTCCGACTCCGTCCGTAAAGAACGACGGAAGCATCCTCTGAGGGCTCTTGCCCACAAGAATCTTCACGACTTCATGCCCGCGTCCCGTCAGAAGCCTCTCAAGGGTCATGGCCTGTGTCAGGTGGCCGCGCCCTTCGCCCTGTACTATGAAAAGGTATCTCATAAGCCCGAAATTTCTTTATGCTTCCTCAGAAGCCGTGCCGAACATGTCCTTGTAATACAATATGCTCCATTCCCCCTCGAAGTCTTCGACAAGGGCCGAGAGCGTCTCCACCCAGTCGCCGGAATTGAGGTAGTGGATGCCGTTGATTATACGGTCTTCGGGGCGGTGTATGTGGCCGCATATCACCCCGTCGCAACCTTTAGTGCGAGCCATGTCCGAGAGCATGCTGTCGAAGTTCGAGGCATTCTGGACCGCCTTCTTCACACTGTTCTTGATGGCCTGTGAGAAAGAGTAGTATGGCCTGCCGAAAAGTGACTGTATCCTGTTGTAGAGCACATTTATGAGCAGCAGGATGTTGTAGACGACGTCTCCGAGCTTCGCCATCCATCGCATGTTCGACGTGATGCTGTCGAACACGTCTCCGTGGGTGACGAAATATTTCCTTCCTCCGCTTTCCATGACCATGTCCTTGAGGATCTGCAAAGGGCCAAGATGCATGGGGATGACCTTGTCGAGGAAGTCGTCGTGGTTGCCTCTTAGTACGTATACCTCGGTTCCGTGCGTCTCCACCAGCTTCATCAGTATCCTGAAGAAACGTGACTGCTCCGGGCCCCAGAATGAGTTGCTCTTCTTCTGAAGCTGCCATCCGTCGATGGTGTCTCCGTTCAGTATGAGTCTTTCGCAATCCACGGAAGACATAAAGTCGCTGACTTCCTTCACTTTGGAGAACTTCGAACCGAAATGGAGGTCCGACAGCACGACCGTCCTGTATTTCCTTCTTTCCTGCATAAATACAATTAAATAAAACCTTTACATCCCGTCCTTTCTCCGTGACTGCCTTCGGGAAAGGACCCCGGAGATTCCGGTAATGGATGTAAAGGTAGTGATAATTTGTCAAATGTCACATCAGAAGGCGATGCCAAGCTTGAATCCGAGGTTGTTTATGCCCTTTATGTCCAAAGAATGATTCCTGTTGGAAGCATAGCTGTAGTAGGCTGCAATCTGGAATCCGAAGTCCGCCTGCTGGAACGGGAAGAAGGTGAGGCCTATTTCAGGCGACACGTACACTCCCCAGTTGTCGTGCCTGTTCACGAAAGTGGACATATATGTGCTCTGTGTCGAATATTCGGCTCCGATCTTCGCCTCGATGTAAGGCTGGATCTCCGTCCTCATGAAGCGGTACCTGAGCGTAGCGCCGAAAGGAACCTGGTAGATGGAGCGCTCAAGGTCGGTTGTGAGGGCCGAATTGTCGGAGAACGTGTATGTCTGCTTAGGTATATACTCGTTGTTGGTGTTGAAGCTCGCGAAGCCTCCGACCGCCAGCATCGGTGTGATGTAGTATCCGCCTTCAGCGTATGCGCCGTAGCCCTGTGCGCTCTTGGCGAAGCTGTTGCCCGGAGTGCCGTTGAACTGCCATCCTCCGTTCACATAGTACGGTTTGCTCATCTGAGCGTCGGCTGCGTTTGTGGCAAGAAGGAATGCCGCAGCTGCCGTGAGAATATATAAGACTCGTTTCATATCTTCATGAATTTTAAGCGTTTGTTATTTTGAAGAGGCCGCTGTGTGCTTGAGGTATGGCGACTGGGCAAATGCCTGGTCTATTGAGTTCTGCATCCTCTTTACATCGTTCTGTATGGATGTCCCTGCCGGGCCGCCGATGTAGTTCGACCATACTATTTCGAGCTTGCCGTCCTCTGTGCCGCCTGCCAGATTGACCATGTCTGTGATCAGGGCGTTGGTCGTGTAGGTGTATGTCACCGGATATGGGTAGTACCATCCTGTCCAGTTGCCCCAGTAGCCTGCAGGCCAGTATCCCGGGAAGTCGAGCCACCAGTTCGGGTCGTTATAGTACTGGACGTAACGTTCTGTCTTCACGACGTAGGTCACCTGTATGCCTAATTGGGCGATCGGGTTGGAAGGTGTGTATATGTAGCCGAGCTTCTCCATGTTCGTCCTGTAGCTCTGGAGCAGTGCCAGGGCGTTGTCCGAAGCTGAGTAGTAAGGCTTCTCCGACTGTCCGATGACGAGCACGCTGTCGGCCATGTCAAAATACTGGAACTTTGAGAAATCCACATCCTTCGACGGGGAGGTGTACACAAGATATTCTCCGTCGCTGTCGTGTGAGTACGGTTCCTTGTGGCAACCTGCGGCCAGAAGGACCATTGCTGAGATGAAAAGTAACTTTTTCATGTTTCTATTGTTTAAATCCGTTAGTAAATGTCCGTTGTATGTTACAGTGAGCTTCCCTCGATCACGTTTGAGTTCTCGTAAGGGACGATGTTGCCCTGGAGCCATACGGTGTTGCTGTTGAAGTTAGGGTATACCGTGGCTGAAGCGCTGTTGCTGCCGGGGTACATGTATATCTCCACCTGCGCGTTGATTCCTATGCCCATGACGTTGAATGACAGTGTGGTCCCGCCCTTCTTGTTTGTGGTGACCTTCGTGCCTGAGATCATGCCGTCGACGGTCACACCGCCCACTCCGTTAGGGCCTGAGGCGAAGTTGCTTGGGGAGATCTGCACTACGGCTCTGTTGCCTTTCACAGAGATGAAGTTTGTGCTGGAGTTCACGAATGTGGTCATGCCGTTGCGGAATGTCACGTTGTTTGCTTCGAGCACGAAGTCCTGGTTGCGCAGCGCAGCATCCGCCTGGACGCCGGCGAGGGAGTCTGCCAGAGCGTTGAGCTGCCTGTCCTTGTCGAGGCGTGCGCGGAACTTGGCCATGTCCTGATGCCATGCGTCCATCTCCTTCTGCCTCTTGTCGGCACGGGCATTGCTCTGCGCGTATGTGTCGGGGGCCATCACCGAAAGCCCGGCGACTGCGACCATCAAGGTCAATAAGATTCGTTTCATATATCACTAAATTTTAATCATTCAAAATTGCGATTAGGCAAAGTGCGGGCCAGAGTGCCTCGCGGATGAAAATAAAACCGGCACAGGCACGTCAATCGAAATAAAATTCCTATCTTTGAAAGAATGATTAAAAACGGACAGATATGGAGCGTATAGATGAGTTATTCCCCAGATTTGACGCCGCCGGAAAGGAACTCGTGAAGGCGGCATACGACATCGCGGCAGAGGCGCTGAAGGACCAGACGCGTAGCAACGGTCATCCGTTCATTGAGCATCCTCTTGCAGTCGCACGCATCGCATGTGATGAAATCGGCCTTTCGGCTGAATGCATTGCAGCGGTATTCCTTCATGAAGCCACCAGATTCCATCCCGAGACCGACATAGCTTCAGGACGTTTCGGCAAGGATGTATATACGATTGTTGACGGCCTGAACAAGATTTCCACAATCAAGCCTAAAGACACACGCCTGGAGGCAGAGAACTACAAGAAGCTCATAGTGTCCTATTCCAAGGATCCGCGCGTGACCGTCCTGAAGATTGCCGACAGGCTTGAAGTGATGCGTTCCCTCGACATGTTCCCGAAGCTTTCGCGTGAGCGCAAGATCCTTGAAACGATGATGCTCTACATCCCGCTTGCACACCAGCTCGGCCTCTATAATATAAAGAGCGAGATGGAGGACATATATTTCCGTCATGCCGAGCCGGAGCAGTATAGGGCCATAACCAACAAGCTCAAGGCGACGGAAGGAGACCGGCAGAAGCTCATGACGCAGTTCATAGAACCGCTGAAGCAGAAGCTGTCTGAAGAGGGGATACACTACAAGCTGAAAGTGCGCACTAAGACGGCTCTTTCCATATATAAGAAGATGCAGAAGCAGAAGGTGCCGTTCGAGGGCGTCTTCGATGTGTTTGCTATCCGTTTCATAATCGACTGCGAGGAGGACAAGGCCACCGAACACGCCCTTTGCTGGAAGGTATTCTCTTATGTGACAGAGGAATACGAGTCGGATACGAAGCGTCTTCGCGACTGGATTTCCAATCCCAAGCCTAACGGATACGAATCCCTGCACATCACCGTCAAGAACAGGGAGGGAAGCTTCCTTGAAGTGCAGATCAGGACAAAGAGGATGGACGACATGGCGGAGAACGGACTCGCGTCGCATTGGTCGTACAAGGGCATAAGGCATGAGGCGACTCTTGACAAGTGGCTGACGGCAGTCAGACGCGCCCTGGAAAGCCCGCTCGGTTCGGAAGGGGATCCGATGGCGGCATATTATGAGGACGACATACTGGAACTGCCGTCAAAGGAGATATTCGTGTTCACTCCGTCGGGAGAGCTGCGGAAGCTGTCGGCAGGGGCGACAGTGCTTGATTTTGCCTTCGACATACACACTAATCTCGGAATAAAGTGTACGGGAGGAAAGGTCAACGGCAAGGCGGTGAGGATCAACGAGAAGCTGAAGACGGGAGATGTGGTGGAGATAATGTCGGGAAAGAACCAGAAGCCGTCTTCTGACTGGCTGAATATAGTCGTGACCACAAAGGCACGTACAAAGATACGTCAGAAGCTCAGCGAAGCGGAATTCCAGAAGGCGGCGGACGGCAAGGAACTGCTTGGAAGACGTCTCAAGAACTGGAAGCTGGAGCTGGACGACGAGACGCTCGCAGGCATCCTCAAGAAGCTGCAGCTCAAGACGATAAATGCCTTTTATGCAGCGATAGGAGAGGGTACGCTTGATGTGGCGGACATCAAGGAGATGATAGTGGGAGCTTCGGCTGCGACTGAGGTGCAGGCCGCGGAACCGGAAAGGAAAGGCAGCTCGTCTGTGCGTCAGGAAGGAGGCGGAGACGATATCCTTGTCATCGACGCGAAGAATGTGCGCGGACTGGACTACCGTATGGCAAAATGCTGCAATCCGGTGTTCGGAGATGATGTGTTCGGCTTCGTGACCCGTACCGAAGGCATAAAGATACACAGGATGTCGTGCCCGAATGCGGCAAGGCTGATGGAGATGTATCCTTACAGAATCCAGAAGGTGAAGTGGAGCGAAACGCCGAGCTCAGGCAATTTCCAGACGGGGCTGAGGGTGACTGCGGCTCTGGAGCCTTCAGTGATAAACGAGGTCATGGATATAGTCAATTCGTTCCGTGCATCAATACGTATGTTCAACGTCACCGAAAACGACCGTCAGGGAACATATGATATAACTATGAAGATTGCGGTGCCGAGCAATCTGGAGCTTGATAAGGTTATATCCCAGATTCGAAATCTGCGTAATGTATTGAAAATAAACAGAATGTGATATGATTATAAATATAGAGGAAAGAGTAGCCAAGGCCAGACGCCTTTTCAAGGAGGGCGGATACAACTGTTGTCAGGCTGTGGTACTGGCATATAACGACCTGTTCGGGCTTGACGACAATCTTGCGGCTTCGCTCGCTTCCGGCTTCGGAGGCGGCATGGGGCGTATGAGGGAGGTGTGCGGAAGTGTCAGCGGAATGGTGATGCTGGCGGGCCTGCTGAGCCCTGCGGCAGATCCGTCCGTCAAGGAGCGGCGTACCGCGAATTATGCTCTTGTGCAGGAGCTTGCAGGCCGTTTCCGTGAGATGAACGGCTCGATAGTGTGTTGCGAACTGCTCGGTCTTGTGCCTCGGAACGGTGGAGGCAGTGCTTCCGTCGAGTCTCCGGAACCTTCGGACAGGACGCCGGAATACTATCGGAAGCGCCCGTGCGAGGAGCTTGTGGCCATCTCCGCCCGAATATTCGGCGAAAAAATGCAATCTTATTAGAATTCTTTTTACCTTTGTGTACTCAAAACTATTCATGATGGATTTCAACAACGCACATAAGGCCCATCCCTGGCACGGTATCAGCCTCGGAAACAGCGTTCCGGAAGAGGTGAGGGCATTCATAGAGATTGTACCGACAGACACCGTTAAATATGAAGTGGACAAGGAGTCCGGATACCTTTCGCTCGACCGCCCGCAGAAATTCTCCAACATAGTACCGTCCCTCTACGGCTTCCTCCCGAGGACGTATTGCGGCCCCAAGATGGCGGAACTGACCAACAAGGCCCTTGTGCGTACGGATGTTGAAGGAGACGGAGATCCACTTGACATCTGCGTGCTTACGGAAAAGGATGTCACGCATGGCGACGTGATCGTTAAGGCCCGTCCGATTGGAGGCCTGAGGCTTCTGGACCACAATCAGGCCGATGACAAGATTATCGCGGTTCTGCAGAACGATGCCGTATACGGTGCCATGACAGACATCGAGCAGGTGCCGATAGACATAATCAGACGACTCATCCACTATTTCAGCACCTATAAGGACATCCCTGGAGAGCACACAAGCCGAATGCAGTTCATCAGCATCTACGGTCCGGATGTGGCTAAAGACGTCATCCTCCGTTCTATGGAGGACTACCAGGACTATATTGCTGCGAAGAAATAATCCTTTAGAAGGAATATGCGTAAGTGATACCCAGAACGTGGTCGGTTACCTTTCTGTAGCCGACACGGTCTTGTATACGGTAGAATATGTCAAGACTGTTGTGCTCGTTGAGGGCGAACTTGCCTCCGATGTTGTAACGCATCTTGTCTGCCTTTGCCCATGAGTAGAGTTCGTATGCGACGTATGGACGTACAGGACATTTTTCCGAAATCTTCCATTCCACTGTCAGGCGGCTTCTGAGTATGTGCTCATGCTCCGCAAACTCGCCGTCTTCGCTGATGTGGGCGTATCTGTATCTTTCTCTGAGAGAGAACTTTACGGGGCCCCAATTGACTGAAGCAGTAAGCGAGACGTTGGCTCTGTGCCGTGATTCCCATGTTCCCGGATATTCAAATCCTTCGTCATATATGACATCGTCATCGGGCAGGTTGTACTTATGTATGTATTCATATCCCGCGTCGGCCTTGAGCCAGCTGCAGATTGAATATTCCACGAAGGCATATCCGCATACACGCTCGAACTGTCTTGTCATGTCCTGCGAGCGTAACTTGAATCCCACGTTAGCCGAAAAGTCTTTTGTTATGCCCTTCTCCAATCCGACTTCCGTCCATATGCCGAAGTCGTTGTTCTGTGCCGATGCTGCGGCTGACGTTCCGATCATTGCCGCCACCGATATGATGAATCTGTGGATTTTCTTCATTTACGTTCGTTTTTAAAAAGTTTCGCAAGATAGCGATTTTTTTTAAATCCGCATCGGATTGCATGTTATTTGCTTTTTGCATCTGTATAATGAAGAAGAAATTTACATTGGAATCGGAATATGACGGGCTCGGCATCAGTGTCATGACAGTCGCGCCAGACGGAGTTTCCCCTCATGCAGTGCTGGAACTTTCCCACGGCATGCGCGGATGCAAGGAACGCTTCCTGCCTTTCATGGAGTATATGGCGGGGCAGGGGATTGCATGTGTGGCGTGGGATCACAGGGGCCACGGGGCGAGCGTGAGGTCGGTGAAGGATCTTGGATATATGTACGACGGCGGATATCAGGCGCTCGTGGAGGATGTTAGGCTAGTGACGGACTGGATCCATGATTCCTATCCCGGTCTGCCTGTCTTCCTGCTCGGCCACAGTATGGGATCGATGGCTGTGCGCGTATTCGTGAAGAAACACGATCCGGATCTCGCCGGCCTCATTCTCTGCGGCAGTCCCGGCTGGAATCCGGCGGCTCCGTTCGCCCGTATGCTCTCACGCATGATGTGCCTCGTTTCCGGCGGCAGATACCGTCCGCTGCTCATCCCCATGTTCCAGTCCGCGCTGTACAACCGACGCTTCTCCCATGAGGGCCCTCAAGCATGGACCTGCTCCGATCCGCTCTCACGAAAGGCCTTCGCGGAAAATCCGCTCTGCAGCTTCCGTTTCACTGCCAATGCCAATCTTGCCCTTCTGAACCTCATGCTGGAGACTCATTCCGAGTCCGGCTGGCACTCCACCCATTCTGCCATGCCTGTATACTTCATCTCAGGCGAAGACGATCCTTGCATGGCCGGCGAATCCCGTCTCCACGAGTCCGCCCTCAAGATGTGCCGTGCCGGATATACCGACGTCACTTCCGCCATCTTCCCTGCGATGCGTCACGAAGTCCTGAACGAAACCGCCAAAGAAACCGTCTGGAACGACATCCGCCTCCACATCGAATCCTGGCTCGGACACGATTGAGTCCCCTCCCTCTACCTTGAATTAAGCTGCCATCTAAGTCGCTGAAAACCAGCCAAAAGACTTGAACCGCCTGCTCCATATGCCGCAGGCGATTCAATCTTTCTTACTGATTGCCAATATATTACGGGATTTCGTAAATCGTGTCAATGTCTTAGCAGGTCAGGATTCGACGAAAAACCGTTGAATGCATGTATTCCTTTGACGCATCATACGATGTCTTGGGGTATTTCAGCAGCAGTTTGCCTGTCGGTACTTCTCTTTTTGCTCTGCCCATAGCCGGTATGTTTTATATTCACGAGGATTGATGACCATCATTGTAAAATAAAATGACAAATGTACAAACTCTGGAGACGCTTAGACATGAGTCCGATTGAGAAACAAAACGATATCTTCAACAGTATAGTAGAACTTGTCGCCCATTCGTGAGTAACCGAGAAAACCGTCATTGCGATATTTTCGCAATGTCTTTTCGGTGCAATCTAACATCTTCATCACATC
>JAFTMS010000014.1 GCA_017452265.1 Bacteroidales bacterium
CCGAACCTGCGTGGACGGCTGAGGAAGTAGTATTTTCCTGTAGAAGCTAAACGATGTATGTGGTGTGTCTTGTCCACATACACAAAATCGTTTCTTCTCAAATCATCAAAATTCTGTATTCCTATCGGGTACAACATATCTAATCGGTTTCTGTTGCGGACAAAGATAGCAAGAACTTGCGTAAAAATGGCAGAATGAGGGCAAAATGTGATAAGTGGTTGGTACATATACCATTTTTGTGTTACCCCTTGCGCTGATCAGCTCAACAGTTACTTGAGCCGATACCACCACCGCCCCGAAGGGCTGGCGGAGGTGGGGGCGCATCGGTCAGTAAATTGGCCATAACTCAAGAGTCCTTTGATGCAAACATGCCTGCGGCTCGTATTGTATGTAAAATGTAATCCTTTGATTAGTAGTCTGTTACATAAACTGCGTGCCGCCAGCGGGGAGCACGCAGCTTATGTAAGTGGTTGATGCTGTGTGTTTTATGTTTTACTGATGCTTACTCTTCGGGGGAATAGCCTCCTCCCAAGGCGTGGTAAAGATTGACTACGCTCTGGATTTCGTCGTATCGGTCTGATACTTCGGAGAGTTCTGCCTGCAGGAGGTTCTTCTGGGCGGTGAGCACTTCTATGTAGTCGGCGTTTCCGTGCTTCATCAGGAGCTGAGTGTTCCATACTGCCGCCTGCAGGTTGAGTATCTGCTTCTTGTCAAGCTCCACGCGCTTCTGGGCGGTCTGCCAGAGCACGAGCGCATTGTTCACTTCCACGCCTGCATCGAGAAGACTCTGGCGGAACTGATAGGCAGCCTGTTCCTGCTGGGCCTGTGCCGCCTGCAGACGGGCCTTGTTCACGCCACGTCCGAATATCGGCTGTGTGAGCGAGCCTATGAGGTTGGCAATCAGCTTGGACGGATCGACGGTGGCACCGTTTGCCGTCCAGCCCAGTGCTCCGCTCAGGCTCACTGCGGGATAGAATGCGGCACGTGCAGTATTCGTGGCGTAGAATGTCTGGGCAAGGGCCAGCTCGGCCTGACGGACGTCTGGACGGCGGCTCAGCAGTTCGGCCGGAATGCCGGCGGAAAGATGCTCGGGAAGCCGCTGGGAGGCAAGTGTCGAACGTTCGATCGGCATGGGGACGAGTCCGAGCAGCGCGCACAATGAGTTCTCCATTGAAAGTATTTCCTTTTCAAGGGTAAGCACGTCGGCTTCCACGCTCAGCTTGTTTGCCTTTGCCTGAAGCACGGCCGCCTCATTGGTCTTTCCGGCGCGTTTCAGGGCTTCGAGCGTACGTATGTTTTCCTCCCATGTCTCAAGAGTGCGGTTGCTGACTGCAAGCTGCTCGTCAAGCATCAGGAGCGCATAATAGCTGTTTGCTATCGTTGCGACAAGCTGCGTCTGGACGGCCTGTTCATATGCCTGGCTCTGCTCCAATGCGGCCTGGGCCTTGCGCTTCGAGTTGTGCAGTGCTCCGAAGATGTCGGCTTCCCAGCTGGCGTTCACGCTTGCAGAGAATGAACCGGGAGCTCCACCTTGTGCGGAGAAAGATGCGCCAGGAAACAGTGCCCAGCGAGCTGAGAGGAGGGCTGCTTCGGCTTCCTTGACCTTGAAACGGGCCACGTTGAGGTCTGTGTTGTATTTCAGTCCTGTCCTTATCCAGTCCTGCAGCAGCGAGTCGGTGAATATCATGTCCCATGACACGGATGCTGTGGAAGTCGAGTCGCAAGGGACGGACATGCGCCTGTAGAGGCTGTCGAGAAAAGGCAGCTGGGCGCGTTCGTACTGCCTGTAGAGGCTGCATCCGGAGAGTGTAATGACGGCCGTTGCAATGACAGCCGCCTTATATATCATATTCTTTATCATATTCATAATCTTATTCCTCTGTTCTGCGTTTAGGCATCACTTTTTCCTCTATATGCTGGAAGACGATGAAGAGCGCCGGCACAATGATTATGAGGGCAAGCGTACCTATGCACATTCCACCTACGGTTCCCACACCAATGGATATGTTTCCGTTTGCGCCCACACCGCTTGCGAACATGAGCGGAAGCATACCGAAGATCATCGTCAGCGCAGTCATGAGGATAGGCCTCAGACGGGCCTTTGCCGCAGACATCGCCGCCGCCGTGATGCTCATTCCTTCCTCACGCTTCTGCGATGCATATTCCGTCAGCAGGATGGCTGTCTTGGCAAGCAGTCCGATGAGCATGAGCAGACCGATCTGAAGGTAGATGTTGTTCTCAAGGCCGAACCAGCGCGCGAAAAGGAAGCTGCCGGCCAGACCGAAAGGAATCGAAAGAATGATGACTATCGGGATGAAGATGCTTTCGTACAATGCGCAGAGAATCAGATATATGAATATGACGCATATGACGAATATCACAGCAACTGAGTTGCCTGTCGCCGCCTCTTCGCGGGACATACCCCCGAACTCGTATCCGTATCCTGCCGGCAGCACCTTCGAGGCCACCTCGCGTGCCGCCTGGATGGCCTGTCCTGAACTGTATCCGTCAGCCGCATTTCCGTTTATCTGTATGGCTGTAAACAGGTTGAAACGCGAGATGGACTGCGGTCCGTATATCCTTGTAAGCTTGAGATACTGGTTGACAGGAGACATCTCACCTTTTGAATTGCGCACGAACATGTTCTGCAGCGATTCCGTGTCGAGACGGAACTCAGGAGCCGCCTGCAGCATGACGCGGTAGAGCTTCGAGACGCGGTTCATGTTCGAGGCGTAGCTTCCTCCGACATATCCGGCGAGCACGTCAAGCACGTCTCCAGGCGAAATGCCGTTCCTCTTGCACTGCACGGCATCCACCTCCACGAGATACATCGGATAAGACGTGTCGAACGACGTCTTGGCACGCGACACCTCCGGCCTCTTGTTCAGCTCGTTGATGAAGTCGTTGGTTATCTTCTGCAGGTCCTCGAGCTTTCCTCCCTTCTGGTCTTGTACATATATCTCGAAACCGCTTGCGGCTCCATATCCCGGAATCATTCCGCGCGTGTACACCATGATGTCAGCAGACGTGATGTCGGCCGTACGCGCGTATATCTCATTGATCACGGACTCGATGTCGTCGCCCTTGCCCTCGCGTTCGCTCCAGTCCTTCAGACGGATGACGAAGTTGCCTGTGGACGAGCCCTGGCCGAACATCATTCCCCAGCCGGTCGTCCTCGAATAGGCCTCGATCTGCGGAATCGTCCTGATCCTGCGGTCGATTTCCTCCATGACCTTGTTCGTCTCCGCGATGTTGGTGCCCGGAGGCGTACGCACGTCCATGTTTATCGAACCCATGTCCTCCTTAGGCACGAGTCCCGTCTTTGTGGTGTTCATAAGGTATACGAGGCCTCCGCACGCAACGGCAAGCAGCACGAACGTGAGCCATCTGCGCTTGAACATGAAGAGGACGATATGCTTGTACTTCGACACGAGGCTGTGGAAACCGGCGTCGAATGCCTTATGGAATCTGGAAGAAAAACTTGCCTTCTGGCCCGGCAGCACTTCCTCGTGCGGCGTCATTATGAGCGAGCACAGGGCAGGGGAGAGTGTCAGCGAATTGATGAGGGATATGCCCACGGCGACGGCCATCGTAAGACCGAACTGGGTGTAGAACGTACCGGTGGTTCCTCCCATGAAGCTCACGGGAATGAATACGGCCATGAACACGAAGGTCGTTGCCACAAGGGCCGAAGTGATGCCGCTCATTGCGTCTACGGTGGCCTTGTAAGGCGATCTGTATCCGGAGTCGAACTTCGCCTGCACCGCTTCCACGACCACAATGGAGTCGTCCACGACCGTACCGATGACGAGCACGAGGGCGAAGAGGGTGATCATGTTGAGGCTGAATCCTGCCACGGCGAGGAAAGCGAACGTTCCCACAAGCGAAACGATGATGGATATCGTCGGGATGATAGTCGAACGGAGGCTCTGGAGGAACACGAACACGACCAGAATCACCAGCAGAATCGCCTCGATGAGCGTCTTGATGACATTCTTTATGGAAGCGTCGAGGAAGTCCTTCGTACTCATGAGGTCGATGATTTCCAGACCTTTAGGCAGGTCTGCCCTGATCTTCTCCACCTCGGCGTCCACAGCCTCGATGATTTCGTTGGCGTTCGAGCCGGATGTCTGTGATATGCTTATGGTCGTGCCCGGATGTCCGTTCACCATACCAACGTAGTCATAGCTCCTTTCTCCGAGCTCGACCGTCGCCACATCCTTGAGCCTCAGCACCGTACCGTCGCTCTCCGCACGTATGACCATATTCTCGTAGTCGGTCACGTCCTCATATCTTCCGCGATATTTCAATACGTAGCGGAACGTGTTTTCCGATTCTGCTCCGAGGGTTCCCGTCGGCGCTTCAAGGTTCTGCTCCGAAAGCACGGCCGAAATGTCCGACGGCATGAGGCTGTACTTGGCCATCTTGCCAGGATCGAGCCATATACGTAGCGAATAGTCACCGCCTCGCACGTCCACCTCACCGACTCCTGCGATACGTGAAAGACGTGGTTCGATGTTGATCTTCAGATAGTTGACGATGAATTTTCTGTCAAAGGAATTGTCCGGACTGTACACTGCAAGTGTCTTGATGCGGCTCGTCTGGCGCTTGCGGACCGTGACGCCGCTCTTGGTCACTTCCGCCGGCAGAAGGCTCTGCGCAGATGCGATCCTGTTCTGCACGTTGACCATCGCCATGTCGCCGTCCGTGCCCTGACGGAAATATATCTGTATGCTCGCCGAACCCGAGTTAGTGGCCGACGACACCATGTACATCATGTCCTCCACACCGTTGATGGCTTCCTCCAGAGGCACGAGGACACTCTTCTGCACCGTTTCCGCGTTGGCTCCCGCATATGCCGCCGAAACGCTCACCGTCGGAGGCGCAATCTCCGGGAACTGCTCCACAGGGAGCTGCGACAGACCGATGAGGCCCACGAGCAGGATAAGCACGGATATGACGCCGGCGAGGATCGGACGGTCGATGAAAGTCTTTATGTTCATTACTCCTCGCCCTCCATTTCCTTAGCCGCAGCGTTCTTGCTCTTGATCACGGTGCCTTCCTTGATGAGGCCCGCTCCTTCAGCCACGATGACGTCGCCCACTTCCAGGCCGTCCTCCACGATGTATTCCGTACCGTTGTTCTGCGGTCTGATGCGTATTTCCGTCGAAGAGGCCTTGCCGTCCACTACCTTATAGACGAATACCCTGTCCTGAAGCTCGTACGTCGCGGCCTGAGGAATCACGATGCAGTCCTCGATTGTCGAAGGGATGATGATGGTGCCGCTTCCGCCGTTGCGCAGAAGGTGGTTGCGGTTGCTGAACACGGCCCTGAGGCTGACGGCACCCGTCGTCTCGCTGATGGTTCCGCTGATGGCGTTGATCTTTCCCATGTGCTCGTACATCTGGCCGTTGCTCATTATCAGCTCCACTTCAGGCATCTGCCTTATGGCCGTGTTGAGCGAACCGTACTGCTGCACCATGTCGAGCATCTGGTTCTCTGCCATGGAGAAATATGCATACACGCGGCTGTCGTCCGAAACGGTCACAAGAGGCTGGCTTATGCTGCTGCTCACGAGGGCTCCCACACGATACGGAATCATGCTGGCGACACCGTTCACAGGGGAGCGTACCTCGGTGTAGGACAGGTTGTTGCCGGCATTCACCTCCTCGGCCTTGCACAGGGTCAGACGTGCCTCTGCCTCGATGAGGTCGTTCTGCGCGGTCATGAGGTCGAATTCCGAAACCACGTCCTGCTCGTACAGGTCCTTGTTGCTTTCGTAGATCAGCTTCGCTGTCGAAAGCGCCGCCTCCGCACTCTTCACGTTTGCGACAGCAATCTCGTATGCCGCCTTGTACGGGGTCTGGTCGATGATGAACAGCACCTGATCCTTGCTTACGCTCTCGCCCTCTTCTATCAGAATGTCCGTTATCATTCCGCTCACCTGAGGACGGATTTCCACCGTCTGGACGCCGCTTATTGCTGCGGAATAGCCTGTCGTAAGGGTGCGGTCGCTGAGTGTGATTTCGAGGGTTTCATAAAGGTTTTCTGTGGCTGGGGAGGTCTTGTGACTCTCCTTGCATGCGGAAAGCAGTCCGCAGAGTGTAAGGAAAATAAGTCCGGTACGTTTCATCTATATGTCTGTCTTTATTGGTTTTATGCAAAGTTACAAAGATACGGTAAAGATTTCGAAAATGAAAAAATACATGTTGAGTTTGCCACGTCGCAGCAGTTTGCCACGTCGCAGCAGTTTGCCACGTCGCAGCAGTTTGCCACGTCGCTGCGCTCCTCGCAATGACGTGCCTCGAATTACGTGTGTCCATAAACAATTAAGGCCCGAAATATGCCGTAATTTCTGAATTGTTGCTAAATTTGTAACTTCGCTTTCGCATTTGCGAAAGACTTATTATTTCGGCCAAGGGCCGAAGTAAGTCCCTTTCCCGAGGAAAGGGACTTAGGGATAGGGTAACGTGGATATAGAAAGTGGGGTGGGGAAAAGTTTCGTAAGCTTCACCAACTTTCAAATTAAGAACAACTTACACTTGCGAAACTTGAGCTTGTAAGATTTTATACGAAAACAGGAAGATATGTCAAGAAAGAAACAAGGCGGCTGGCGTGGCAAGGGCCGCAGCGGTCAGAAGAAGCAGAAGAGGGTGTTCCCTGAGTTTACAGGCAGGGTGCAGATGACCCGTGAAGGATTTGCATTCATCATCGTCGAGGGCGATGAGGACGACATATATGTAAAGGCGTCGAAGACACGCGGAGCCTTGAACGGGGATACCGTGCGTGTGGCGGTGACGCGTGAGAAGACCGAGCGCACGAGGCGTGAGGGCGAGGTGGTGCAGATCGTGGAACGTTCGCCTAAGCCGTTCATCGGAATACTCCATGTCGTCGAAGATCAGGCCTGGGTGCTGATGCAGAGCCGTTTCATGCCGTATGACATATCGATTCCGTTCGCCCAGTCGGATGCGTCGCGTTACCGCAGGCACAATGTCAAGGGGCAGTCGCTCGCGGAGCCTAAGGACGAGACAGGATGGCTGAAGCCGGTTTCTGACGGCCTGTATGCCGTGAACGGCGTCTATGAAATGACTGAAGACGGCACCGGCAGGCAGGAGCTTCAGGCCCGTTCGGGAATGAAGGTGGCGGCCGTCGTGGACAGATGGGACAGGCATGAGCCGAACCCGTGCGGCCATATCGTCGATGTGCTCGGAGAGCCCGGCGAAAACGACACCGAGATGCATGCGATACTTGCGGAATATGCCCTTCCGTACCGTTTTGAGCCGGAAGTGGCCAATGCTGCGGACATGATTTCGGAGGAGATTACTCCGGAGGATATAGCTTCAAGACGCGATTTCAGAGATATTCTCACATTCACCATAGATCCCGCCGATGCGAAGGACTTCGACGATGCTCTGTCCTTCAGGAAGCTGGAGAACGGCAATTATGAGGTGGGCGTGCATATAGCCGATGTGACACATTATGTGCGTCCGGGCTCGATTGTGGATGAGGAAGCGCGCAGCAGGGGCACATCCGTATATCTCGTGGACAGGACAGTGCCTATGCTTCCGGAAAAGCTCTGCAACAAGCTCTGCTCCCTCCGTCCGAACGAGGAAAAGCTGACGTTCTCGGCAGTGTTCGAAATGACTCCGCTCGGCCGCATCGCAGGACAGTGGTTCGGCAAGACTGTGATATATTCGGACCATCGTTTTGCGTATGAGGAGGCCCAGGAGATAATCGACAACCCTAAGGCGGAGCATGAAGGCGTACCGGCGGAAATCAATGAGGCTGTGCTGACTCTTCACGGACTTGCCTCCAAGCTGCGCAAGAAGAGGTTTGCGAGCGGCGCAATCAGCTTCGAAAGGCCTGAGATGAAGGTTGAAGTGGATGAGAAGGGCCGTCCTGTGAACGTATATCAGAAGATTTCAAAGGAAGCGAACTGGCTCATCGAGGAATTCATGCTGCTGGCCAACAGGTGTGTTGCGGAATTCGTGGCGACGGGCTGCAAAGGAGTCGGCGACGCTCCTGCCAAAGGAGCACGTAAGCAGGCGAAGACGTTCGTTTATCGTGTGCACGACGAGCCGAACCAGGAAAAGGTGGAGAATCTGCGTAACTTCATAGGCAATTTCGGCTACAAGATGGGCCCGACGACAAACGGAAAGGAGATTTCGAAGGAACTGAACTCCCTGTTTGCCGCTGCGAAGGACACTCCGGAATACAACGCCATCGAGCTTCTTTCACTACGTACCATGGCCAAGGCACGCTACGACACCGAGAATCTCGGCCATTACGGACTGGCATTCAAATATTATACGCATTTCACGTCGCCGATCAGGCGCTATCCGGACATGCTTGTGCACAGGCTTCTGGCAAAGTATCTCGAAGGAGGCGAATCTGCAAGCCAGCCTGAATATGCAAAGCTCTGCAAGTATGCGTCCGAGCGTGAGGTGGTTGCCGCCGAGGCCGAGCGTGCGAGCATAAAGTACAAGCTCGTGGAGTTTATGCAGGATAAGGTGGGATATGCCTTCGGAGGTCATATCTCCGGCCTTACGGAATGGGGAATGTACGTGGAAGTGGAGCCTACGATGATCGAGGGAATGGTTCCGCTCAGGGATATCAGGAGCGACTTCTTCGAGTTCGATGCAGACCATTACAGGCTTGTGGGCAAGAGGACAGGAATCGTGTATAATCTGGGAGATTCTGTACGTATACGCGTGAAGAAGACTAATCTGGAACAGAAACTTCTTGATTATGAGCTTATTGAAAGCGGACTTGAGGAAAGGGTATATGACCGTATGGACTACGAGAGCGGACGTGGAACCTCATTCATGAAGGGTGAGGACGGCTCGTTCGACAATGTGACCGTCGGCATCAACAAGGCCGCCCGCAAGGAAAAGGTACGCAAGGCGATACAGGAGTCCAAGCGTAAGTCGAAGAAGTCCAGAAAGCCGGCGAAGAAATGATGAGACTGCTTCTCGCCGCTTTGGGACTGCTGTCCCTCGGACTGGGCATACTCGGCATCTTCCTGCCCGTCCTCCCGACCACACCGCTGCTGCTTCTCGCGGCAGCGCTCTTCTTCCGCAGCTCGCCCCGTCTCTACGACTGGCTTCTTGAGCATCCCAAACTTGGCCCGTATATCAAGAACTTCCGTGAGCATAAGGCCATCCCTCTGAAAATCAAGGTCCTGTCCGTCAGCCTCGTATGGCTCACCCTCCTGAACTGCGCCATCTTCGTCGCCGACCACTGGGCCTTCCGCCTCTTCTTCATCCTCCTCGCCGCCGCCATCACCGCCCACATCCTCCACTACAAGACGCTGCGTTGATGGCTTTGCCCCACTCATCCGGAAAAACGCCTCTTTTTCCGGATCACCCCAGCTTTTTTCGTCCCTCGTCCGGAAAAACGCGCCATTTTCCGGAGCACCCTCGCATTTTTCGCCACTCGTCCGGAAAAACGCCTCTTTTTCCGGAGCACCCTCAGCGCCAGGCTGACCGGCTACCTCCGGGCAACTACATATGGAGGTCTGTTCAGATCATCATAAGAATAAAAAACAGATAGTCCTTCAAGGCTGTGCGCAGCAGCCTGAGGGAGTTCGTCACGTAGGATTCGACCGTCTTCTGGGACAGATTCAGATGCTGGGCAATCTCCTTGTTCGACATTCCGGAAAAGCGGCTGAGGACGAAGGCCTGCCTGTATCTTTCAGGCAGATCCTGAATCGCGTTGCAGAGCTGTTCCTTTATATCCATGAGAAGGCTCTCGTCCGGAGTCTCGAAATATTCCGACAGCCGTTCGGCTATATATTCCTGATAGGCACGGCTGCTTCTGCGGTCGCGTATACGGTTCAGGCATCTGTTCCTGACGGAAGTGAAAAGATAGCTTCTGGAGATCTGTGACGGGTCTTTTGTCTCGATGAGGTTTGCGAAGATGTCACATACGACGTCTTCCGCATCATGCGCCGGTACAAAGAGCGACGCATAGTTACAGAGGTCTCCGTAATGGGAGACGAAAATCGAGTGGTATTTTTCAAGTCTGCCGTACATTTCGTGCAAATATATGCAAAAAAGAAATTAAAACACAAATAACCCGTAGTGTTTTGTGCCGGTTGTGTGTTATGAATATAAGTGCACGAAAAATATGACAAGAATGAAATCGACAGACAAGCTGCTGAAGTATCTCAAGGGAGAACTCACGCAGGAAGGGGCAAAGGAAATAGAGGCATGGGCCGACGAATCAGAGGAGAACGGACGCGAACTGCTTTCCCTTGCCAAGGTTTATCATCTCGGTATCCTCGCCCGGAAGCATTCTGAGGATGAGGTCGTGAATGCATGGCGGAAGGTCTGCGAAAAGGCAGGAGCAGGGGGGGGCAAGACCATAAGACCCGCCCGACCTTGGCTAAGATGGTCGGTGGCTGCGGTCATGGCGGCTCTGCTCTGCCTGAATGCTGCTCTGATGCTGGACAAGGCTTCCGACGTTGAAGAGGGATTGCTGACCCTTGCCTCGAACAACGGCAGCCATGTGACATACACCCTGACGGACGGTACCAAGGTTACGCTCAACAAGAACTCCGTTCTGGAGTTCCCCGTCGCATTCAATTCCGAGGAGCGCAGGGTGAAGCTCGTGGGCGAAGGCTATTTCGACGTGACAAAGGATCCGTCAAAGCCTTTCATCGTGGAGACAGACAAGAACATAAATATAAAGGTACTCGGAACCACATTCAATATAGAATCCTATGCGGCCGACGACATAGTCCAGGTGGATCTCATCTCCGGTTCGGTCGAGGTGAGCTGCGATAAGGATGGGGACTTCTCATGCATCATGCATCCTTCCGAAAGGTTCACGTATGACACCCGTTCAGGCAAGATGTCGGTGGAGGAGATGCTGGGAGTGGACGGGACCGAATGGATGTACGGCAGGCTCGTATTCAGCGACGAGACCCTCAGGGAGGTTTCGCGTCAGCTTTCGAACCATTTCGACATCAAGGTCGTGACCGACGACGAATCCCTCGCGAGGATGAGGTTCTCAGGTTCGTTTGAGAACCATACGCTCGAACAGGTCCTCCTCTACATGGAGCAGGCCTGCGACATAAGGGCTGAAAGATTCGAGGACTGCATCCGTCTGAAGAAACAATGATTCACATATATAAATAACACATTATGCTGAAAAAACTATCACTGATGTTGTGCATCATGCTGTTGTCTCTGTCCGTTTCCGCACAGAATTCGGACAGGATCACGGTAGTGATGTCGGACAGACCTCTGTCGGAGGTGCTGGCTGATATCCAGAGCCAGTCTGGATATAAGTTCTTCTACAGCCGCGATGCCGTGGAAATGCAGAAGAAGGTGACGTTTTCCGCTACCAGAGAGCCTGCGAAGGCAGCAATAACAAGGCTGCTGAAGGAATATGGAGTGGATTTTACAATCAATGGCACTGATGTCGTGATTCTCGCGCGTCAGCCAAAGAACGAGAAGCACACCATTACGGGAACGCTCATAGACGACATGGGCTATCCGCTGCCGGGCGGCGGTGTCATGGTTGCGGGAACGACCCAGGGAGTCGTGACGGACATCGACGGAAACTTCGCCATCGACGTGAACCTTCCGTGCGTGCTGGAGTTCTCGTATGTCGGTTATGTGACCCAGACAAAGACGGTCAACGACCCGCAGCCGGTGAACGTGAAGCTCATGATAAACGCAAATGAGCTGAAGGAGGTCGTGGTCGTAGGTTATGGTACAATGGAGAAGAGGGAGGTGACAAGCTCCATCACATCCATCAAGGCCGACAAGCTCATCCAGGGAGGCGGCGGAGCGACTCTTGCAACTGCCCTGCGTGGAGAAATTTCCGGAATGACCATCAACACAAACGCCAGCCCGAATGCATCATACGGCTTCCAGCTGCGCGGTGTGTCGTCAATCAATGCTGACGACTCGCCTCTTGTTGTCATCGACGGTATCCCGGGAGGACATTTCAGCTCCCTCAATCAGGATGAAATCGAGTCCATCGACATTCTCAAGGATGCTTCTGCAGGAGCGATCTACGGAACGAGGGCGGCCGGCGGCGTGATCCTCGTGACCACTAAGAAGGCCAAGGAAGGAACATTCAAGATCAGCTACACCGGCGAGGTGTCTACAGAAGCCGTGACTGCAAGGCCGCGTGTGCTCAGCAGGGAAAGGTATCTGAAATACGACCTCGGTACCGATTACGGCCACAATACCGACTGGTACGGCGAACTTCTCAATGAAGGTGCTGTTTCGCACAGGCATTCGGTCAGCATGACCGGAGGCTCGTCCGTCGCCAAGATTTATGCCAACTTCATGACCCAGGACCAGAAGGGTATAGCCATCGGAGACGGCAGAAAGGACTATGAAGGACGTATAAATGCGTATTTCAGCGCATTGGACAAGCTTCTTGAAATCAATATCCATACGCAGTATCTTCAGGTCAAGAGAGACCTCAGGTCTTCTGCAAGCCAGTTCAATCAGGCGATCAGGCTCAATCCGACGCTCAGCCCTTACAGCGACGCCAATGAATCAGGATATAATGTCCTGACCGGAAGCAAGGATGTATTCAACCCTGTGGCAGACGTCATGCTCAAGGAGATGGAACGTACGGAATCATGGCTTTCCGCAGATGCCTCGCTGAAGATAAACCTTCCGCACGACATAGACCTTCAGGCCACCGTCGGCTGGCAGAACAAGACACGTCAGGGAATGACCTATCTGGACAGCCATCACAAGGACTGCATCGATTACGGTTATCATGGCTATGGAGCCCACAGCTTCGACAAGAACGTAGACCTTACGACAGAGGCTACGGCAAGCTGGACCGGCATGATAAAGGAACACAAGATATCGGCGGTTGCCGGCTACAGCTTCTTCCAGAGCGGCGGTGAGGGAATCAGCATGTCGAATGCGGATTTCGTGATCGACGGCATCGGTGCCTGGGATATAGGCAAGGGTACTTATCTGGCAAAGGGAGATGCCGGCATGTCTTCGGAAAAGTATACCCGTGAGCGTCTTCTTGCATTCTTCGCAAGGGCCAACTGGGCATGGAAGGACAGATATCTTCTCATGGCGTCCATCCGTCACGAAGGTTCTTCGAAGTTCGGTAAGAACAACCGCTGGGGAACATTCTGGAGCGTTTCGGGAGGATGGCGTCTTTCTCAGGAACCGTGGATGCAGGACATAGAGTGGATAAACGACCTGAAGATCCGTCTCGGCTATGGTGTCACCGGTAACAACAACTTCTCCAACGGAGTCACGGTGCCGACCTACAGCTCGAATTCAAGCTGGATATATGACGGCGAATGGATCGTCTCTTACGGACATGCCAAGAATGTCAACAACAACCTCAGATGGGAGCAGAAGTCAGAGCTGAACTTCGGTATAGACTACTCGTTCCTCGACAACAGACTCTACGGTAAGGTGGATGTCTACCGCAGGGCCGTGACAGGAATGCTGTACTCCATCCGTGTGCCTCAGCCTCCTGCAATCTATGATACGACCGTGATGAATTACGGAGACCTTGAAAACATCGGTTGGGAAATTGAAGTCGGAGGCGTGCCGGTGCGCAAAGGCGATTTCCAGTGGTCTACCACCCTGCGCCTTTCGCATAACACTTCACGCATCACCTCGCTCTGGGGCAACAACACCTATTCCGACCGCGTGCAGTTCCCTTCTCCGGGTAATCCGGGTTACGGCGGCCGTCTTGAGGCTGGAACCCGGATCGGACAGTTCTACATCTGGAAATATGCAGGTGTGACTGAAGAAGGAAAGTGGCTCATATATGACAAGAACGACAACATCATCCTCGCGGACAACAGGAAGTATGAGGACAAGAGATACATCGGCAATGCAATCCCGGCTGTCATAGCGTCGTGGAACCATTCGTTCAGCTACAAGAACCTCTCCCTCGGCATCAACCTCCGCAGCTGGATAGATTACGATGTGTTCAATACCATCAACATGTACTACGGTCTGGCGACCAATGCCGGAACGAATGTCCTCAGGTCAGCATTCATAGAGAACCGCAACATCAAGCAGGAAAAGGTGCTGTGCGACTATTGGATCGAGGACGGAACCTTCCTGAAGATCGATGCCATTTCGCTCGGATACAACATCGACATGAAGAAATGGCAGAAGTTCATCGATAATATAAATGTGTTCCTGACCATTCGTGACGTAGCCTGCTTCAGCATGTACAGCGGACTTGATCCGGAAATAAACATCAACGGAATCGATGTCGGATACGAGTGGTTCAACAAGCTCTATCCGCGTACGGCAAGGTTTACATTAGGAGCAAAAATTACATTCTAAGACAGGGATTTATGAAAAAATATCTTATATTTTTACTTGGAGCGGCAGTTCTGGCGGGATGCAGTCTTGAACCTGTGTTCTATTCGTCCGTCACCCCGGATGTCTATTATGACAGTCCTTCCACGATATATTCCGCTTTGTCAAGACCATTCACACACTGGAGATGGTTCCAGCAGGAGCACAGGTGGTATCTTCAGGAATATCCGACCGACGAGCTGTGCTCGCCTCAGAGATACATCCATTTCGAGGACGGCGGAATGTGGGCGGAACTCCATCATCATAAATGGACACCTGACCATGAGTGCTTCATCAAGACATGGAGCGGCATAGGACAGGGAATATCGCTGGCCTACAGTATCGCAGAAGACCTCAAGGATGTCGACTATGAGAAATGCGGTCTGGACGAAACCGTAAAGCAGGAGCATCTTTGCCAGCTCAAGGCGCTGGTCGCATATTTCTACCTTCGCGGTCTCGACTATTTCGGAGGGATGCCTATTTATAGGGGATATACCCTTGACGAGGCTCCACGTTCTACGGCAAAGGAGACGTTTGACTTCATTGAGGAACTGCTTATGAGCTCCATCAAGGATCTGAAGCCATATCAGAAGGGCGACTCTCATGACGGCTTCATCACTCAGGGAGCGGCTGCTGCAATGCTCGCCCAGCTGTATTTCAACGCCATATCATATATAGGTGAGGACCGTTTTGCCGATTGCGCGGCTGTATGCCAGGACATCATTGACCAGAAATACGGCCAGTATGAGCTGTCGCAGACATGGAACACCCATTTCGGATTCGACAATGAGACCAGCGCGGAGAACATATGGATTGCTCCGTCTGCAAATTCGCAGTTCCTGATTTCATGGTATTTCTCGCAGTCGAGCCCTAACAACATCGCGAAATACTACAATTCCTCAGGAGCCTCGGCCTATAACGGAGTATGTCTCCAGCCATCACTCGACCCGATGGGAAATCAGTACACGTCGAAGCTGGGCCGTCCTTTCTCGAAGTACCACGAAAGCGACCTCAGAAAGAAGCCGTATCTCTATCACGGAAAGAAGGAATACGAAGGCATGTTCCTCATGGGCGAACTTGTGAATCCTAAGACAGGAGACGCCTGCAAAGGTAACTGGGACTATCAGGGCGAGGTACTTGTGCTTGTGGATCAGATTGCACATTTCAAGGAACTCGGCGAGAAGTACGCGGATGTGTCCGAACTCCCGTCTGACATGTATTCAGGCGAGGAAAATTCCGGAATCAGGCTTGTGAAATATCCGACTCCTGATGTCGCGGATGATGCGTACCGCTGGGATCCCGACTGGGTGGTGATAAGGCTTGCGGAAGTCTACTACATGCTGGCCGAATGCAAGTTCCGCGCAGGAGACAAGCAGGGCGCGGCAAGCCTCTTCAATACAGTCCGCATCAGGAACTTCGCTTCTGCGGATCCTGATCCTGTGACTGAAGCCAACATCGACAAGTACCGTATCCTTGATGAGTGGATGACAGAATTCCTCGGTGAAGGACGCAGACGCACGGACCTCATAAGGTGGGACGTGTACCTTACGGATTCATGGTGGGATCACAATCCGAGTCTGGACGAGCATCTGAAGCTCTTCCCGATACCGACGTCAGCGCTGTCGAGCAGCAACAACTTACTTAAACAGAATCCAGGATATTAAGATATGGAAAGGATATTTAAAATGATCTTATTGGCTGCCCTCGCCTTTGCAGCGGCAGCATGTTACAGGGAGCTTCCTTTCCCTGATGACGAAGAAGAGAAGACCTTCGAACAGCTTCCTTCATGGCAGAAGGGCTATATGGATATCCATCAGATAAGCACAGGACGAGGAAACTGCACCTTCATGATTCTTCCGGACGGAACGACCATGATGGTGGATGCAGGTGACCTTGGCTCGGGCAGCTTCAAGCAGGAGATCATGAGCCGTGTCCCGTACACCAGCCGTACTCCGGGTGAGTGGATCGTGCGCTACGCCTCACATTTCCTTGAAGACGCCGGCCTTCCTTCGGACAAGCTTGACTATATGCTTGTGACGCATTTCCATAACGACCACATCGGAACACCGGCCGATTATTCTCTGCCGAGCAATAACGGAAAATATTTTATGACGGGTGTGTCGCATGTCGGCAATTTCCTGAATATCGAGGACTTTATCGACAGAGGCTATCCGGACTACAATTTCCCATACGCCGGTGTCATCGACAATGCCATGATGGACAACTATATGGCTTTCCTGAATGACGATGCGAACCTGATTGTGAACAGATCGGCTTTCGAAGTGGGTTCGGCAGGGCAGTTCGTGCTCAAGAACGCCCCTCAGGACTATCCTTCGTTTTCCATCAGAAACATCTACTGCAACGGCCGGATCTGGACAGGAGAAGGCGGGACGACGGAGAACCTTGTTCCTGACGGAGTGGATCAGAACACCCTTTCGGATGAGAATCTCTGGTCGGCCGTGATCAATGTCAATTACGGCGATTTCGACTACCACAGCGGAGCCGACATCCTCGGCGGTTACGGCGACTGGCGCAATGTGGAGTCCAAGGTCGGGAAACTCATCGGAGAAACCGATGTCGTGCTCTGCAACCACCATGCGTACAAGGATGCCATGAATGCCGATATGGTCAATTCGACGAAGCCGCAGGCCTATGTCATCCCTGTGTGGGACTACTATCATCCGGAGGAAGCTCCTCTTGCACGCATGATGAGCAACCCGGAGAGCATGGTGTTCGCGGCTGGACTCGTGGAAAGCAACAGGACGCGTCTTCTCGAGAATGGAGAAAGAATCAAGCCGGAAGGTCATATCGTGGTGCGTGTCTATGAGGGAGGAAGCGAATTCCAGGTGTATGTCCTCAACGACAGGAACACGGATTATGACGTCCTTTACAAGACGGAAAGAATCACTTCTAACAAATAACTGCAATGAAAAGGATAATAACATTCATATTCATCTGTGCCTCGATTCTTTCGTGTCAGAAGGAAGAGGGCATGGGAAAGGTCGAGGTCGAGAGTGATGTGATATATCTGCCGGCTGCTGCCGGTACCCGCCATGTACTGGTAGATGCTACGACAGAGTGGAGGCTCGAATACGATACATCCACACCATGGATGTCGACCGACCTTCATGGAGGCAAGGTCAACAGAAAGTATTTCACTGTTTCCTTCCTCGACAATCCTTATGCTTCTGCACGCACGTGCAGCATAAGGGTGTTCACCAGTGACGGGAACGACACGAAGGAAATCACGGTGATCCAGAAGCGCCGTCCTTCGGTGATACAGTTCGAGACTGAAGAACTTGAGGTGGAATGCTGGGCCGGAACATATTCGGTGGCATTTACGGACAACATCATAGACCGGCAGGATATAAAGTTCAGCACGGATTCCGACTGGATCACCCTGTATCCTTATTCCGATGATGGTGATGTCGTCGAATTCTATATAGACAGACTCCCGAGTGTTGTGGAAAGCCACAGGACAGGCCATGTCTATGTCACATGTGAGGTGGAGGATGAGGGAACCGTCACCGATGTGCTTACGGTCAGACAGCTGGCTGGAACAAATGAGTAGAATAACAGATGATAAAGAGCAAGTTATGATAAAGAAGAATATCATTGGATCCGCAATGGCGGCACTGGTCTTCGGACTCCTGCCTTCTTGCGGCGAAAAGATCGCTCCGCTTGAGCCTGAACTTCCTCCTGTTGAGGATTCTGAGGTTCAGAAGGATCTTGTCGAGACGATGCTGTCGGCATCGCAACCTGAACAGGTAGCGTGGAAGGCGGAAGATGCGCTGGCCGTATATGACGGTGTGGCGAAAAGAAAGTTTACCATCGTGGAAGTGAATGAGGCCGGTGTGGCGACGCTCAAGGGTTATGTCGCCGAGGGAGCGGAGGACTTCCATGCCGTATGGCCATATGATGCAGCTTCGGAAACGCTTCCTGTCGAGGGAGCAGTGGGCATCAGTGTGCCTGCGGAACAGATTGTGGCTGATGGTGCGGATTCCGATCCTGATGCGCTTGTATATGTGGGTCATGCCGCTGACGGAAACATTACGTTCGAAAGGGCAGTCTCAAACATCAAGGTCAATGTGCCGGAAGGTGTGACCTCCGTTTCGGTCAAGGGTCTTGCATATGAAAACGTGGCCGGCAACACCGCTGCCGTCGTCCTCAAGCCTGCTTCCGGAGCGTTCAATGCAGGTGTGTACAGCATCGCCGTTCTCCCTCAGACATTCAGACTGGGATATAAGGTCGTATTCGCCATGGAAGATAATCTGGCTGTGGCGAAGGTCGTTCCGTCTGAGGAGACGGGAATCGTCCTCGAGGCGGGAAAGGTCTATGACGTGACTGCTGAAACGGCTTCCGAAGGCCTTGTATGGCTTGCCAACCCTATCATGACCGAGGCTCAGCTTCTGGAATATCTGAACAACCAGCAGGCATATGCATCCGAGGTCGCAAGGATAGGAGCGGACATCACCCTTACATCGGCATGGACTCCGGTGGAGCTTACAGGAACGCTTGACGGCCAGGGACATACAGTCTACGGGCTGAATGTCGCTGCCGGTGACGATGCCGGAATGTTCTCAAGCCTGACGGCCGATGCGACCCTTAAGAACATCACTGTGGAAGGTACGATATCACTTGAAGCTACGAAGCATCCGGCACAGGCCGGACTTGTCGCGAACCTGTACGGAACAATGTACAATGTTGTCAGCAGGGTGGCCGTGACTGCGGCATCTGGCAAGGGAGCATGCTATGTGGGAGGACTCGTAGGACAGCTCAGCTCAGGCAGTCTCATAGAATGTGAGAATGCCGGCAGCCTGACGCTCCTGCAGACGAAGGGCAAGGGATATGTCGGAGGAGCTGTCGGCGTGATATATCCGGCCGGAATGGTGGACAAGTGCGTCAATTCAGGAAAACTTGTTTCCGAGTCTTCCAATATGCAGGGTTTCGGCGGCGTGGTCGGATTACAGCAGGGAGGAGATACCAAGGGATGTGTGAATGAAGGCAGCTTAGTGGTGAATGCATGCTATGGTACCGCGAGTGTCGGTGGAATCGTAGGAAACCTCTACAACTACACAGCAAAGGCGACGACGGTGCAGAAGTGCGTGAACAACGGCTCGATCGAACATGATACGCCTTCAGTGCAGTCGGTCGGCGGTGTTGTCGGCGGAATCACAGACGGCGGCGGAGACACCCCGAGTGCGGCAGAAGTGTCGGAGTGCGAGAACAACGTCCCTATTTCAGTCAATGTCTCAAGGAAGGCAGGAAGCGGCGCTCTGGACGGTTTCTACCTCGGCGGAATCGTCGGCAGCATGTATGCCTTGAACGAGTCTGCAATCGTCAATTCGGTAAAGAACTGCAAGAATACCGGTAATCTGTATGCATCCCTGTCGTCGGATGCAGGTTCCGACAACGCCGTCAAGGTGGGAGGAATCTGCGGCAACACACGCGGCCCGGCAGCAGTGGAAGGAAACGAGAATGCAGCGGCTTCCGTAATCCTTGAAAATGCAAGTGCCGCGAAACTGCTGTGTGCTGTCGGAGGTCTGGTCGGCGAGGCCGGAGACCCTTGGGCTTCGGAGGAGACAATGCTGTCTCTTGTCGGAAATACCAACCGCGCGTCTGTGCTGAGCAAGACAAATAACAGCGAGACGCCTGCAGGAGGCTTCATCGGTTATCTGTTCGGGCCGGTGACAGCCGGTGGAAACAGGAATTTCGGAAATGTTGAAAGAGATGTCACCGACGGTCACAGCCTCAAGGCCTTTGATTCATGCTTTGCGGGCGGCTTCATCGGACTCATAAATATCGGTTCGGAACATCGTCTGCCTGTATATTTCGATGCGGACATGACATTCGGAACAATCAAGTCTGTCGGCAGAGCCGGAATCTTCATCGGAGGTCTCAGAAGCTCAAGCAAAGGGGATATGAAATTCCCGAACTGCATCGTCGGCGGAAGGCTCATCAGTCCCCATCCGAACAATTACGACATTGTCATGACTGATGACAACTGGGACGACATGAACAGCAAGGCCGACGGAGGCTATCTGTGGAGCTACGCCGGCAAGAAGGGCAACTACGGACTCAGCATTGACGGAGTGAAATACGGTGATGCATCCGCTTACGAATAAAAACAAAAGTCGTCGTGAAAAGACTGTTTGACATATTTATCGGCCTGTCATTGATTCTTTCGATGGCAGGCTGTGCCCGTGAATCCATGGCAGAACTTACGGAAAGGGTCTTCGACAGGGCGGTGGAGCAGTTCGTCCTAATGGATTCGAATCTGTCGGAGACGGAATTTCCGCGTTCGCTCGATGAGGATGGCAACCTTGTGAAGAGCGACATCAAGTGGTGGTGCGTCGGCTTTTATCCCGGTTCGCTGTGGTATACATATGAATATACCGGCGACGAGCAGATAAAGACCTTGGCCGACAAGTACACAAGGCGGATAACCGTTGAGGGACTCAACTATGACCATGACCTCGGATTCGAGGTGTGGTGCAGCTACGGAAACGCCTTCAGACTGACTGCCGATGAGAGCTACAAGCCTGAAATAGAGGAGGCTGCGGCCCTTCTCGCCACGAGGTATTCGCCGACCGTGAAGGCCATCCGCAGCTGGAACAACCCCCACAAGGGATTCAGGGTCATCATCGACAACATGATGAATCTCGAACTGCTTGAAGAGGCTGCCCGCATGTTCGGCTGTGATTCCCTTTCCCACATCGCGAGGATGCATGCCAACACGACGATGGCCAACCATTTCCGCGAGGACTTCACATCGTGGCATCTCGTGAACTATGAGGATACGGACGGAAGCGTGCGTCACAGGAAGACGGTGCAGGGCTATTCGGACGATTCCGCCTGGGCACGTGGTCAGGCATGGGCCCTTTACGGCTATACGATGATGTATCGCGAAACCGGCTGCGAAGAATACCTGCAGCAAGCGGTCAATGTCGGAAACATGATTCTCGGCCATCTTCCTGAAGACGGCGTAGCATACTGGGATTTCAACGATCCTGACATTCCGGACACATACAGGGATGCGTCTGCAGCCGCTGTCATGGCTTCTGCATACATTGAGCTGAGCGGATATGTCGGAAAGAAACAGGGAAAGGAATACTTTGCCGTCGCTGAGAAGATCATACGCACCCTTGCTTCGGACGAATATCTCTGCGCCCCGGGAGAATGCCACGGCTTCCTGCTTAAGCACAGCGTCGGCAGCATCCCTCATGACAGCGAGGTGGACGCTCCTCTGACATATGCGGACTATTATTTCCTTGAAGCACTTATACGCTATAACAACATCTGAAACTATCATGAAACCAATTTCAACAATCAAAAGAATCCTTGCAGCGGCATCCTTTGCCCTCTGCATGGCGGCAACATTCTCCTGTGCAAAGGAGGAGATGTCGGAACCGACCCCGGTCGTGCAGGACCGGAAACTGGTCGAAATGACCTTTGTGGCTTCCCAGTTGGAAGTCAAGTCCACATTTTCGGAAAACAGGGTGAACTGGGAGACAGGAGACAAGGTGGCCGTCTATGACGGTTTCGCAAAGCGCGAATTCACCGTGGCCTCCGTATCTTCGGGCATCGCTACTCTTACCGGTCTTGTGGCAGAGGAAGCTACAGGATACCATGCCGTATATCCTTATTCTGCGGCTCGTGAAGCCCTTCCGGCAGACGGCAAGATAAATGTATGTCTGCCTGACGTACAGGAACTCGCTTCGGACAAGAAGTTCGATGAGGATGCATTCGTGATGGTCGGAAAGGTGGATGGCAACAATCATATTTCCTTCAGGAACATCGTTTCCCTTCTGAAGCTCAACATTCCGGAGGGAGTGGCTTCCGTGACCATGAAGGGATATGCCTCAGAAGGCATTTCGGGTGCCGCAACGGCAACGCCTGAGGATGTTCCTGCAGTTTCTACCCTGAAAGGCTTTTCGACTTCGGTCGTACTCAAGCCGACAGGGGAGACATTCGATGCGGGTGTGCATTACATCGCCGTCCTTCCTGTACAGTTCAAGACAGGTTTCAAGGTCGTCTATCAGAAGGCTGGCAATCAGATGGCCATAAAGAAGACGACAGCCGATGTCACCTTCCCTATAAATGGAGGAAAGGACATCACGGCGGCTACGGCTGCTGACAAGCTGACATGGATCGCCAATCCGCTCATGACGGAAGCTGACCTTCTGTCTTATGTCGGCAACCAGACAGCATACGACGGCGAGCCGGCTAAGCTCGGAACAGACATTACCTTGACAAATGATTGGACTCCTGTCGACCTTACAGGAATACTTGACGGTCAGGGGTATACTATTTCGGGGCTGAAAGTTGCCGTTGAAGGTGGCGCCATTGCAGCGATGTTTTCTGTCAATTCAGGTGCGGTTCTTAAGAATGTAACTGTAGAAGGTACCATTTCATGTACAAATCTTGATAAGAGCGGAAGGCCTGCAGGACTTGTCGGCTATCTTAACGGTACAATGTACAATGTGACCAACCGTACAGACGTAAGTGCAACTTGCTCTTTCGATCAGATATATTGCGGTGGTCTTGCCGGTTACGTGACAGGAAGCATGATTGATTGTACTAATGAGGGAACCGTTACATTAGGTGACTGTAATAAGATGGGTTATGCCGGTGGCGCAGCTGGACTTACATTCTCGGAAGATGCTTTGATACAGGGATGCGTCAATAAAGGAACGGTAATCTCCAATGGAGCACATACTAACGGACTCGGAGGTGTGGTCGGAGTGCATGAGGGTGGTTCTGTCATAGGCTGTGTGAATTCCGGTAAAGTGGTTGCGAACAGCGTGCTTGATGCAGGTGGCGTCGGTGGTGTCATAGGAACTGTCTATAACTATTATTCGACAGTTGCAGAAGTGCATCAATGCAGTAATGAAGGAACGATTGAAGGAACGGCCGTCAATATGCAGGGTGTAGGAGGAATCGTCGGTAAATTTGACAATGGAGCTACGACTGCAACAGAAATAACAGAGTGTGAAAACAAATCTTCTATTTCAGTCACTCTTTCCAAGACAGGTGTGACAAATAAGATTAATGGATGCTATGTCGGCGGAATTGTCGGCTGTATGTCGGATAACACCACTGCTGTTGTCAATGTCATTAAAGATTGTAGGAATTCCGGAAACCTGTCGGCGAAATCATCGGCGGGCAGTAACAATGCGATAAAGGTCGGAGGTATCTGCGGAAACACAAGGGGTGTTGTCATTGTAGAAGGAAACGAAAATAAGGCTGAATCTGTGGAAATTGAGGTTGCAAATGCAATGGGTTCAGTTTGCTCGGCAGGTGGAATCATTGGAGAGGCCGGCGACCCATGGACTTATGAAGCTACAAATGTGACCGTTAAAGGAAATGTCAACCGTTCTGCAGTTTCAAGCAAGACAAATGCGGCTTATTCCCCTGCCGGCGGTGTTGTAGGAAGTGCTTTCGATCCTGTTTCTTTGCAGAGTAACCGTAACTTCGGAAATGTCACAAGAACTATTACAGACGGTGCATCCCCAGATCTTGGAAGCTGTTTTGCTGGTGGTCTGGTCGGAATGTTTTGGTTGTCTGATTCTCAGAGATTAAATGCTTCTTTCAATGGAGATATGACATTTGGGACAGTCAGGTCAGAAGGTCGGTCTGGTATTTTGTTCGGAGGAATGTATAGTAAATCTCAAGCTGAGTTCTCAATTACAGATTGCGTTGTCGGAGGTCGTCTGGAAAGAGGATACCCAGACGATCTGACAATGGATGTTACTGCTGATAAGCTTGAAACAATGGTCAGTGGTGGTGCAGATTCAGGGTATTTATGGGGCTATCTTGCAACAGGAAGATATGGTCTGACACAAAGTGGATATAAAACAGGAGACGGCACTGCTTATTCAGCAGCCGACCAGCTCACCGCATGGCAGAAAGGCTATATGGACATCCACCATATCAGCACCGGCCGTGGAAACTGCGCATTCATGATTCTGCCGGACGGAACCACGATGATGGTGGACGCCGGAGACAGCGGAAGGGAAGCGGACACAGAGGCAAAGCTTGACTGCATGCCTGATGCCACACGCACTCCGGGCGAATGGATCGTGCGCTATGTCTCTCATTTTCTTGATGAGGCAGGACTTCCTTCGACATCGCTCGACCATTTTCTCGTGACGCATTTCCATAACGACCACATGGGAACTGCCAACGGAGACTATCCTGTAAGCCCTGACGGCTATTATATGGCCGGATCGATATATGTGGGAAGCACCCTTGAAGTCGGAAATTTCGTCGACAGGGGTTATCCGTCATATGATTTCCCATATACAGGATGCTTCGACGGAAAAGTCATGATGAGCAACTATTTCAACTTCATCAACAGCAGCTGCAGCCGTCTTAAGAGCAAGGCCGGCTTCATGGTAGGTTCGACGACGCAGTTCGACCTTCAGAAAGATCCGACTGCCTATTCTGATTTCAGTATCAGCAACATCTATTGCAACGGAGAGCTTTGGGACGGCAGCACTGTCAAGAGACTCATTCCGTCGGATGCGGCTCAGGCTGAACTTAAGGATGAGAACCTCTGGTCAGCTGTCATCAATGTGAAGTATGGCAGTTTCGACTATCACACAGGTGGCGACATCCTCGTCGGTGATGCCGCATGGAACAACATTGAAGATGCAGTCGGCAAAGCCATAGGTGAAACGGATGTGGTGCTCTGTAACCATCATGCGTGCGATGATGCGATGTCGGAGTCTTTCCTTGAGGCCACCGAACCTCAGGCCTGCGTCATCCCTGCATGGGAGAATACCCAGCCGGGCACGGAAGCGCTTGCCCGCATGAGCGGCACGCACGTCTATGCCGCCGGTCCTGTGTCGGACGATCTTGCTCTCACTTCCGGTCACGTCGTAGTGCGTGTGTATGAAGGCGGAGACGAATTCCAGATTTTCGTCCTTGACGATGCGTCGACGGACTACAAGCTCATCCATACATCAGAAAAGTTCACCTCTAAATAGTTTCCATTATGACAAAAACATATCAGTCTCCTCTTTGCGAGGAATACATCATCGAACAGGAAAACGCCCTATGTACGGCCAGCGCCCAGTTCTTTGACGACCAGGATTCTCTTGACATGGATTAATGCCATACCTCTTTCCGATGAAAAGGTTTTTGAATATCATGCTGATGCTGTCACTTTCCCTGACAGCATCAGCTTATGTAAGCCGTGATCACATCCAGAACCGCATCGGCTACAAGCAGCTGAAGAAGATTCTGGTCCTGGATCGCGCCTGGAACCCGTATCCTGCCTACGAAGACCGTGAAGGCTGGGACAGGATGACGGGGGAGCATAAGGCCGAGATAATATCATACGGTGAGGAGCTGCTGTCCTATCGGTGGCAGGTGGTGAAGGCGACGGACTACATCGAGTTCGAACGTTCCGGAAGCAGGGACGTAATGGAGAATCCCTATAGGGAGAACATGCAGGCCATAGCCTGCCTTTTCTGCGCCGAGCTTGCTGAAGGAAAGGGGCGGTTTGTGCCTCAGATTGCAGACGGCGTATTCCATTTCTGCGAGATGAGCTCGTGGGCCCTTTCCGCACATCTGTACAAGTTTTCCGATGCCCGTACGGCTATGCCTATGAAGGATGACAATACGCTGGAACTGCATCAGGGAGACCTTTCGCAGCTCTTCGCGTGGATATATCACTATCTCCATGAGGAATTCGACAAGCTTCATCCCGAGATCAGCCGACGTCTCAAGACGGAGATAACCCATCGCGAGATGGATCCGTATCTGGAGCGCGAGGACTACTGGTGGATGGGCTTCACCCGCGACAGACACATCGATATGATGAACAACTGGACGCCTTGGTGCAGCCTGAATGCCCTCGTTACCTTCATGCTCATGGAGGATGATCCCGACAGGCTCGCAAGGGCCGTGTGGAAGAGTATCCAGTCCGTTGACTATTATCTCAACTTCATCCAGGAGGACGGAGGCATCGAGGAGGGCCCGATCTACTGGAACAACGCGGCCGGCAAGCTCTACGACTACCTTACTGCCCTGAAACTGATAACCGGCGGTAAAGTCTCGATATTTGATGTGGCTCAGGTCAGGGAGATGGGCGAATATATAGCGAAATCCTACGTCGGAGACGGCTGGGTGGTGAATTTCGCCGATTCCCCGGCACGTCCGACATTCAGGAACTCCGCCTTGGTGTACCGCTATGGAAAGGCCGTGGGAAGTGAGTTCATGATGACTTATGCCGCTCTTGCGAGGGAGGTGCAGGACATCTCGTACAAGCCTTCCGAGGACGTGTTCAGATTCTTCGAGCTGCTGGCCTATGACGATGAATTCAATTCGTATGAAGCCGAATATGTCGCACCGTCGTATACTTGGTATCCCGAGACTGCCTTCCATTTCCAGCAGGGCGCAGGAATGTTCTTCGCCGCATCGGCCGGCCATAACGACCAGAGCCACAACCATAATGATGTGGGCACGTTCAACCTCTATTCCGGTTCCGTTCCGATTATCATCGACGTCGGAGTGGGCACATATACACGTCAGACCTTCAGCGATGAACGCTACGGCATATGGACAATGCAGAGCGGCTACCACAATGTTCCCGTGATCAACGGTGTGAATCAGAAGGACGGACGTGAGTACGAGGCCCGTGAGGTCGTTTCCCGTCAGGGATTCTTCTCTGCGGACATTGCAGGGGCCTACCCTCAGGAGGCGGGCGTGTCTTCATGGGTGAGGTCTTACAGCATCAGAAAGAACGTCATTGAAATATCGGACAGTTTTGTCTTGGACGAGGCGAAGGCCCCGAACGAGATTGTCTTCATGACCTGGGGTGACGTCCGTATTGTGAAGGATGGTGAAGTCGCCATTGCCGTCGGAGGCAAGGATGCACTTCTGACTTATGCCGGAGATGCGTTTGACGCTGTGATAGAGCCGATTGCCCTTGAAGACCCTAAGATTGTGGAGATGTGGGGTGACGGAATCGTCCGTGTTCGCCTTGTCGCGCAGAAGATGCAGAAAAAAGCTAAATATAGATTTAAGATTACGTTATGATACTGACTGTTTTATCTGCTTTCCTCCTGTCGCTTGCCAGCCCGGACGGAAATCTTGAGATGGACTTCGGACTTTCGCAGGACGGCTCGCCTCATTACTCTCTTCGCTATGGAGAGACGGACGTCGTGCTTGAGAGTACTCTCGGTTATGAGTTCAGAGGTGCAGGTCTCCCGAAGACTCCTGAGAACGGTATGCGCAAGGAGTACGGCACATGGGACTTCCACAGCGGATTCACCGTGTCGGATGTGAAGCATTCCACGTTTGACGAGACATGGAAACCTGTATGGGGTGAGGAGGCCAGCATACGGAACCATTACAATGAAATGGCTGTGACCATGGAAAAGGACGGTGTACAGATGATTGTCAGGTTCCGGCTTTATGATGACGGACTTGGATTCAGGTATGAGTTCCCGCAGCAGGACGGTCTGAGGTATTTCACGGTGCTGGACGAGCTGACGGAATTCCGTATGGCGGGAGACCATATGGCATGGTGGCTTGCTGGAGATTACGACACTCAGGAGTATAATTACGGGGAATCCCGCCTTTCGCAGATACGTGAGCTCCTGCCTTCGACCTTGATTGAAAGCGCCTCGCAGTATGTACCGGCTCCGACTGCCGTCCAGACTTCGCTTCAGATGAAGACGGATGAGGGTCTCTATGTCAATATCCATGAGGCGGCTCTGGTCGATTATCCCGCAATGACTCTGATTCTGGACGAAGGGGATTTCAGCTTCAAGGCGGATCTCACACCGGATGCGACAGGTTACAGGGGACGTCTATGTGCGCCGTGCAGATCTCCGTGGAGAACGGTCATGGTGGTGGATGATGCCCGCAAGGTGCTCGCCTCCAGACTGATCCTCAATCTCAACGAGCCGTGTGCTTTGGATGATGTCTCCTGGATTCATCCTGTAAAGTTCATGGGAGTCTGGTGGGAGATGATAACCGGAAAGACATCATGGTCCTACGGCTCAAGCAGAGGACATGGAGCGGATACGGAGAATGTCAGGAGATATATAGACTTTGCTGCGGAACATGGCTTTGATGCCCTTCTCGTCGAGGGCTGGAACGTGGGCTGGAGGGACTGGTTCGGCAAACAGAAGGATGAGGTCTTCGATTTCGTGACTCCGTTTCCGGATTTCGACATCGCCGGGCTCAACGCCTATGCACAATCCAAGGGCATAAGGCTTATGATGCATCATGAGACCTCAAGCTCGGTGGTGAACTACGAAAGATGCCTCGATTATGCATTCGCCCTCATGAACAGATACGGATATGATGCCGTGAAGACGGGATATGTCGGGGATATAATCCCATACGGCGAGCACCATTACGGCCAGTTCATGGTCAATCATTATAACAGGGTGCTGAAGAAGGCGGCCGAGCACAGGATAATGGTGAACGGACATGAGGCAGTGCGGCCGACAGGCCTTTGCCGCACGTATCCGAACCTTGTGGGCAACGAGTCCGGCCTCGGAATGGAATATCGAAGTCAGATTCTGCCCCATCATGTGACCATACTTCCGTTCACGAGACTTCAGGGCGGCCCGATGGACTTCACTCCCGGCATCTTCGAGATGGACATGAGCAAGCTCCGTCCGTCATCGAAGCAGCAGATACATTCGACCATCTGCAAGCAGCTCGCCCTTTATGTGACGCAGGCTTCCCCGATTCAGATGGCCGGTGACATTCCGGAAAACTACCTGAAGCATATGGATGCCTTTCAGTTCATCAAGGATGTGGCCCTTGACTGGGACAGAAGCGTGTATCTGGAGGCGGAGCCGGGAGATTATGTGATCGTGGCCCGCAAGGCAAAGGGAGAGGACGACTGGTTTGTGGGAGGCGTTACCGATGAAAATGCCCGCGAGTTTACAATAAGCTTCGATTTTCTCGAGCCGGGGCGGAAATATCTCGCCACGATATACCGCGACGCTCCGGATGCCGACGGCGTTTCCAATACGTTTGAAACAGGCTCCGAGGCTTGCCTCAGATATGAAATCCTTGAGAAGGAGGTCTCTTCCAAGTCGGATTTCAAGGTGCGGATGGCTCCTTCGGGCGGGTTCGCAATATCCCTGAAACCATGTGACAGCATTCTTGAACCGTGGCAGGAAGGGTATTTGGACATCCATCAGATAAGCACAGGACGCGGAAATTCCACATTCATGATTCTTCCGGACGGAACGACCATGATGGTGGATGCAGGAGATCTCGGCTATGCTTCCAACTTCAAGCAGGAGATCATGCCGGCCGTTCCGCATCCTGGAAAGAGCCCTGCACAGTGGGTGGCTGATTATGTGCGCCACTTTTCCGAACCTTTGGGGAATGACGGCAGGATAGACATGATGCTTATAACCCATTATGATTCGGATCATGTCGGACTGTACGGACAGAGCGGCGTTTCCGAACTGGACAGCCTTCTCCATATTGAGAAGATAGTGGACAGAGGATATGAATATCCGACACAGGAACTGGCTATGGACATGAACAAAAGGACGCTTCCCGGCTATCTCAAGGCTCTGGAAGCACGTGCGGAGCGTGGGCTCGGATATGAGAAGTTCGTTGTCGGCAGCGACAGCCAGTTCGCTCTGCAGCATCGTCCGTCAGTATATCCCGGCTTCAGGATCCGTAACATATATGCCAACGGACACATATGGGCCGGGAAAGGACTTGAAACGCGCGACATCGTCATAGGAGAAGGAGAGGAATATGCCGAAAATCTCAAGGCAATGAACGAGAACCGCCTGAGCTGCACCGTCAATATCTCTTACGGTTCCTTCGACTATCATAGCGGAGGCGATATATCCGGTTCGAGCGCCAATTCCACCCGTCCGTGGAGGAATGTGGAGAAGTTTGTGGGTGAACTCATAGGCGAGACGGATGTGGTGCTGGCGAATCATCATGGCTATTCGGACGCCATGTATGAGCCTTTCCTTAAATCGGTGACACCTCAGGTCAGCATAATCCCCGCATGGGACTATTATCATCCCCAGCCGGCACCTCTGGACAATATGCTTCGTGCCGGAACAGACGACGCCCATCCTGCCGTCAACGGTGACGTGAACTATGTCTTTGCGGCAGGTCTTGTGGCCTCGAACCGTGAGAGGCTGGCGGAAGACGGCGGACTGATGATGCCGGATGGCCATGTCGTGGTGCGTGTATACAAAGGAGGCAGACGGTTCCAGGTGTTTGTGCTCGACGACCGCAGCACCGATTATGATGTAATATACAGGACACCTGTCCTGAAATCACGTAATTAAATGATTCCCGAATGAGAAGAATTTCGTTATTTATGGCGGCCTTCATGGCCATTGCCGTGGCTTCCGCACAGGAATGGGCTCCTGTCGGCGACAATATAAAGACACGCTGGGCGGCGGATGTCGACCCGTCCTGCCCTCGTCCCGAATATCCCCGTCCGCAGATGGTGCGCGGGGACTGGATGAACCTCAACGGACTGTGGGACTATGGTATCACAGCCGCGTCGGCTGACGGTTTCGTGCCTGAAGGGCAGATTCTCGTGCCGTTTGCCGTGGAGTCTTCGCTTTCCGGAGTCGGACGCACCGTCGGGAAGGACAATGCCCTCTGGTATGAACGCAACTTTACCTTGCCTAAGGATTGGAAGGGGAAGAATGTCCTCCTGCATTTCGGCGCGGTGGACTGGCAGACGGAAGTGTGGGTGAACGGCTTCTATGTCGGGGAGCATCGCGGCGGGTTCGATCCGTTCCATTTCGATGTCACGCCGTATCTGAAGAAATCAGGCCTGCAGAGCATGACGGTGAAGGTCTGGGATGGCACGGATTCGTCCTGGCAGCCTCGTGGCAAACAGGTGGAGCACCCCGCATATATATGGTATACGTCGGTGACGGGAATATGGCAGACCGTGTGGCTCGAAGCTGTTCCGCAGACTCATATAGAATCTTATTATACCGTGTCCGACATCTCGTCAGGAGAAATTTCCGTCGAGGTGGAGGCATCTGCCCTCAAGATGGACGATGAATTCAGGGTTGAGGTGCTTGATGGCGGCATAGGGTATGATCCTCTTGAACCGTCTTCTTCCGTTGTGGCATCCGCTCAGGGCTCAGGAAGAATAAATGTGAAAATTCCCGAAGCACATCTGTGGTCTCCGGAAAATCCTTATCTTTACGGTCTGAAAATCTCTGTCGTCCGTGACGGAAGGATTGTGGATTCGGTAGACGGATACACGGCTCTGCGAAGCATTGCAAAGGTGACGGCGGATGACGGATACCAGAGGCTTGCGCTCAACTGTGAACCTCTCTTCCAGTTCGGCCCTCTTGACCAGGGATGGTGGCCCGACGGCCTATATACGGCTCCGACGCAGGAAGCGATGGTATGGGATATAGAAAAGACCAAGGAGTTCGGATACAATATGATACGCAAGCATATAAAGACCGAACCGGCTTCATGGTATTACTGGTGTGACGTGCTTGGTATGCTTGTGTGGCAGGATATGCCGAACATTGCCGATCATCACGGAAACAGGTCTTACAGAGGAAGCCTCTTCAAGAGCTTCGGTGATGAACGCTGGTTCTCCAACCGCAGCGATGACCTTGCTGAGGCTCAGACCAACAGCTGGTCGAGGGATAGCTTTGTCGGAGGAACGGACTGTGACGTACCTCAGGAGTGGAAGGAGAACTACTACAGGGAGTGGACTAATATAATCAATGCCCTGAAGGGCTTCCAGTGCATCGTGGTGTGGGTGCCGTTCAACGAAGCCTGGGGACAGTTCGATACTGAGGCTGCCGTGGAGCTTACGCGCCGTCTTGATCCGACCCGCCCTGTGAACGGAGCGTCGGGCGGAAACTACGCGCTTTGCGGAGACATACAGGACGTACACTGCTACCCGGGACCGAGGATGAACGCTTTTGAGAAGACGATGGTCAATGTAATCGGTGAATATGGAGGAATCGGTTATCCCGTTGACGGCCATCTGTGGGTCATATCCGAGACCAACTGGGGATATGGTGACGTGATGTCGTCAGGTGATCAGGTTCTTGAACTGTATGAGGTGTTTGCCGATCATCTCAGGATGTTGAAGACTACCGGTGTGGCTGCGGCTGTATATACCCAGACGACGGATGTCGAGGTGGAGGTGAACGGTCTGATCACATATGACCGCGAAGTCGTGAAAGTGGATGAAGGAAGAATCGCTGAAATTAATAAAAGAGTTATAAATAACTGATTATGAGAAACTTGTTTATTGTATTGGTGGCGGTTGCATGTCTCTGCGGCTGCGACAGACGTTCTGAAGCGGAGCGTTTTGCGGATGACCTCATGAGCAGGATGACGCTGCGCGAGAAGGTGGGGCAGATGAGCCAGTTCGCACCCCAGACGGGAGTGGTGACGGGCCCTGAGGGCGAGCCTATGGATCTGAACGCCCTGATAAAGGCAGGTGAAGTCGGCTCAGTACTGAACGTGAAGACTCCGGAAGAGATATGGGAGCTGCAGCGTCTTGCCGTGGACAGTTCCCGACTGGGTATTCCTATTCTCTTCGGTCATGACATCATCCACGGATGCAAGGTGATATTCCCGATAAATCTCGGTTCCGCCTGCTCATGGAATGTGGAGGCTGTGAAGGAGTCTGCACGGATTGCTGCCGCTGAGGCTGCTGCGATGGGTATCGCCTGGACATTCTCGCCTATGTGCGACGTGTCAGCCGATCCGCGCTGGGGACGTGTGTCCGAAGGCTCCGGTGAGGACCCGTATCTGGCCGCGAAGCTGTCTGCCGCAATGGTAGAGGGCTATCAGGGTGAGGAACTCGCCGACAGTACCACCATCATGGCCTGCGTCAAGCATTTTGCAGCTTATGGAGCGCCTGAGGCCGGCAGGGACTACAACACCGTGGATATGTCCGAAAGGATGTTCAGGGACAGGTATCTCCCTCCGTATGTGGCTGCTCTTGATGCCGGAGCTGCGACCGTGATGACTTCCTTCAATGACTTTAATGCCATTCCTGCATCGGGCAGCAGATGGCTTCTCAAGGAGCTGCTCCGCGACGAACTCGGATTCGACGGCTTCGTGGTGTCGGACTACAGGGCTGTCACGGAGATGATCGCCCATGGAGTTGCCCGTGATACGACGGAAGCGGCATACAAGGCCATGAAGGCCTGCCTTGATATGGAAATGGTGTCAGGAAGCTATCTCAACAGTGTGGAGGAGCTTGTGAAGGAGGGACTGGTGTCTGAGAAGGAGATAGATGCCATGTGCCGCAATGTCCTCGTCGCCAAATACAATCTGGGCCTTTTCGAAGATCCGTTCAGATACGGCGGTGCGGAACGCTTTGCCGGATCCATATACCGCCCTGAGGATCTGGCCTTTGCCCGCAGTATCGCCCGTGAATCGATGGTGCTTCTCAAGAATGAAGGTGAGGTGTTGCCGCTTGATGGCGGAGAAAGGATCGCGCTCATAGGCCCGTACATATCGTCTCCGAGGGCGATGCTCGGATCGTGGACTGCGTTCCGTGATTATGACCGTACCGTCACAATCGGTCAGGGCTTTGAGGAGCGTTTCCCGGGCAAGGTCACGATGACGGCCGGCTGCGGTCCGTATGCAGAGATTGACGGTGGCATCGCGCAGGCTGTCCGTGCTGCAAGGAACGCTGATGTAGCTGTCCTTACCTTGGGACTTCCTGGAGAATTCAGCGGAGAGGCTGCTTCAATGACGTCCGTCGAACTGCCTCAGGCGCAGAAGAATCTGCTCGCTGCCGTGAAGGCGGCCGGGAAGCCTGTCGTGGTGCTGCTTACGACAGGCCGTCCTATGGCTTTAGAGTCTGTGATCGATGACATGGATGCGCTTTTCCTCGCATGGCATCCTGGTACTGAAGGCGGCCATGCCATAGCTGACGTCATCAGCGGTGACCATTCGCCTTCGGGCCATCTCGTAATGTCTTTCCCTCGCTGTGACGGACAGATTCCGATACGTTACAACCACAAGGCAACCGGACGTCCGCTCGAAGGCACGGCTCCTGATCCGCTCATTTCGATGAAGAAGCTCTACAAATCCTGCTATCTGTTCACTCCTGATACGCCTCTGTATCCGTTCGGCTACGGACTCAGCTATACTGAATTCGAATTCGATTCTTTGGAAGTAGTTGACAAGGACAATATACATATCGGAGACGATGTCACGGTCAGGGTGCGTGTGAGCAATGTCGGAGACCGCGACGGAGCGACTGTCGCCCAGCTCTATATGAGGGACATGGCAGCTTCGACTACAAGACCTGTCAGGGAACTCAAGGGCTTCGAACGTCTGCACCTGCGGAAAGGGGAGTTGCGTGTCGTGGAATTCGTGCTGACTGCCGAGGATATGTCCTTCTGGCGTGAAGACATGAAGTTCGGCCAGGAACCCGGTGAGTTCAGGCTCTGGCTCGGCAACCACAGTGATGCCACCCTCGAAGCCTCCTTCACCGTCCGGCCTTAGCACCATACGTCATTCCGAGCGCAGCGTGGGAATCTCCCTTCCCTCATCCGGAAAAACGCCTCTTTTCCCGGAGCACCCCGGCTTTTTGCCCCACTCGTCCGGAAAAATGCGCCATTTCCCGGATGAACCTCTATGCAAGAGCGGGCGGATGTCGCTTGAAAATCCCTTGAAAAGTGTATATATTTGCGCATCGGATATGACATTATAAGAAAGATGCATCTTGAGATAGAAAGAAAGTTTCTGGTTGCAGGTGACTACAAGTCATCTGCAACTTCTTCGTTACATATATGCCAGGGCTATCTGGCATCCACTCCGAAGGCGACCGTGCGCGTACGCATATATGGAGACAAGGGTTTCCTTACGATAAAGGGTAAGACCGGCGTGTCGGGCATGAGCAGATACGAATGGGAGACGGAAATACCTGTGGATGATGCACAGGAACTTATGCTTCTCTGCGGCTCCGGGCTGATAGACAAGACGCGTCATCTCGTTCCGGTGGGGGATCATGTCTTCGAGGTGGATGAGTTCCATGGTGCCAATGAGGGACTGACCGTGGCGGAGATCGAACTTTCTTCTGAAGATGAACCGTTTGAGAAGCCTTCGTGGCTCGGCGAAGAGGTGACAGGAGACCGCAGATATTACAATTCGTCCCTACTCATGCATCCGTACAGCAGCTGGTAGAGGCTTTGCCTTAAAAAAATCAACTGCCTCTGCCATACTTTCGAAAAAAAATCACTATTTTCGCAAGATTTCAGAATTCAATCAAATATGGCACTGATCAACAAGGAACAGAAGTACAAGTGGGAGTTCGATAATATCGGAGGCTCTTCACGTGTAAGGATTACCTCCGGCGAGGACATAGCTCATCTTGCCGAACTTGACCCAAAGATGTGGACCGTCCTTTCATGTCCGGTGAAAGGTCTGGAAATCGATGAAAAAAGCCTTTCGTATATCGATGCGGACGGAGATGGAAAGATCCGTGTGCACGATGTAGTGGCCACTGCGCAATGGATCGTGGGGGCGCTCAAGGATCCGGAGCTGCTTCTGGCGGGCAGCGACAGCATTGATGTGGAAAGCCTCGACCAGGGGAATGCTGTCGGAAAGAAGCTCTATTGCTCGGCCAGGCAGATACTTGTGAATCTCGGCAGGGAAGGGACTGTGATCTCTATGGCGGATACGTCAGATATAGCTGCGATTTTCGCGAAGACCCGCTTCAATGGTGACGGTGTCATTACGGAAGCTTCTGCGGAGGATGCTGATGACAAGGCGGCTGTCGCTGCGGCTGTGTCATGCCTCGGAGGTGTGCCGGACAGAAGCGGTGCGGCAGGTGTGAATGCAGAGAAGATAGAACTGTTCTACAAGACGCTCGGGGAATATGCTGCATGGCTGGATGCGAAGGTCGAGGCTCCTTTCGGAGACAGGACAGATGACGCCATCGCCGCATATGCAGCTCTGGATGCGAAGGTGAAGGACTTCTTCATGCGTTCCAAACTTGCGGCCTTCTCGCCGGACAGCACTGCGAGCCTTGATGTGCAGACTTCGAGGATAGAGGCCATAAGCGCGGAGGACCTCTCGGCAAAGACAGATGAAATCGCTTCATATCCTATCGTACGTATCACAGGCAAGGCGGAGATCGACCTTTCGGCTCCTGTGAACCCTGCATGGGCTGCCCGGTTCGAGACGCTCAGGTCTGTTGCCGTTGCAGAAGACAGCACGGTGATTACAGAGGCTGACTGGGCTGCAATCGGTGCGAAGTTCTCTGCATATACGTCCTGGAAGAATGCGAAGGCGGGAGCTGCCGTCGAGTCGCTCGGTGAGGAGGCTGTCAGGAATTTCCTCGCAAAGGACAGGAAGGCTTCCCTGCTCGACCTCGTGGCACAGGATGCGGCTCTTGCGGAAGAGGCTGCAAACATAGAGACGGTGGACAAGTTCCTGCATATATTCCGTGATTTCTACAAGCTTTTGAGAAATTTCGTAACTTTCCACGACTTCTACGACAAGGACAGGAAGGTCAGCGCCATCTTCCAGTCCGGAAGGCTCATCATCGACCAGAGGGAGTGCCGCTTCTGTATGAAGGTCGCCGACATGGCCAAGCACAATTCGATGGCTCCTTCAAGCGGGATGTATCTGGTGTACTGCGACTGCACGACCAAGACTAGCGCTGCGAAGCTCCAGATTGTTGCTGCCGTGACTGTCGGCGAGATAGGTGACCTGATGGTCGGAAAGAATGCCGTCTATTATGACAATGCCGGTGTGGAGTGGGATGCCGTGATTACGAAGATAATCGACAATCCAATCAGCATCGCGCAGTCGTTCTGGTCTCCGTACCGCAGGATGGCGACAGCTGTGGAGAACCTCATCAGCAAGAATGCGGCCGACAAGGATGCGAAGATGATGGCGGATGCGACTGCGAAGATCAATGCGGCTCCAGCTGCTCTGCCTGCTGCGGGAGCAGATGCAAAGCCGGCCGCACAGCCGTTCGACATCGGAAAGTTTGCCGGTATCTTTGCTGCATTGGGCATGGCTTTGGGAATGATAGGCACGGCATTGACAAGTATCTTCAGCGGACTCGTGAATACGGAATGGTGGAAACTTCTTATCATATTTGTCGGCATAATGCTCGTGATTTCGGGTCCTGCTATGGTCATGGCCTGGCTCAAGCTCCGTCGCCGCAACATCGCTCCGCTCCTCAATGCAAACGGGTGGGCGATAAATGCATCATCAAAGATAAGCATCCCGTTCGGAGAGACTTTGACCGACATCGCCAAGTTCCCGACCCTCAAGCTGAAGGATCCGTATGCAAAGAAAGGCCTTCCTGCATGGAAGAAGTGGTGCATCTCGCTCGCATCCCTTATCGTGACTCTTGCTATCCTCTGGCTGGTGAATCTTTTCGCATGGGCAAAGCTTCCGTCGCCTCTTCCATGGTTCGATAAGGGCGAACCTGCGGTTGAGGAGGTTGTATGCACGGATGATGCCGCTGTCCCGACCGACTCGACGGCAATTGCGGCCCAGCCTGCAGAATAGCATCGGCTCAAAGCTATAAGAATCCCTTTCCATGCTTCATGTGGAGAGGGATTCCTTGTTTTTTCTATCTTTCTGTATCTTGGGCTGACGATGGTCAGTCTTTTCTTTTGCCGAGTTCTGAATCAAGGAAGAAGATGCCTGAATCGCCGGCCTTCTTGAGCTTGTCCACGATTCCGGAAGCTGTTGCCTCCTCTTCCACCTGCTCGTCTACGAATGTGCGGTAGAAGTTCTCTGTAGCATAGTCATTTTCCTCCTGAGAGAGCTTCACGATGTTATCTATCATCTTTGACACCTTGCACTCATGGCTGTACGCATGCTCGAAGATTTCAAGTACCGAGCCCCATCCTTCAGGAACGACGTCAATCATCTGGAATCTTACGATTCCGCCTCTGTCTGTCATGTAGTCTGCCATTCTTGTCGCATGCTCACGCTCTTCAAGAGCCTGGAGCTGCATCCAGTGTGAGAATCCGTCCCATCCTTTTGACTTGAGGAAGTATGCCATCTGGAGGTAGAGCTGTGATGACCATAATTCTGCAGTGATCTGGTCGTTGATTGCTTTCTGTAATTTCGTTGTAATCATAATGCAGTCGTTTTATTGTTGTATTAATTTTTAATGATTCAAAATTAGAAACAATAAATGAAATATGCAAGAGTGATGCCGAAAATTTTGTCACTTTTTGTAGATGGTGAAGAAATCCCAGATCTCACGGCAGGTGTCAAGGTCGCTCAGAGCCCATGAATGCTTGCCGCCAACCACTTCATACAGACGGACTTCCGCTATAGGCCCGCCTTCCCATGCCGGTTCTCCACCCATATAGCGGTGGAGTATGACCTTGTTGCGGATCATAGGCAGTTCGGTCGTCAGTTTGTGCGTACATCTGGCCGCCGCTGCCATATTGGCAACCGCAAGCGGGACGGCGATGTATTCACCCCAGCCGCCTTCGTTGTCCGGGTCTCCCTCCCATCTGGACGTCCTGTCCTCCGTGCCGTGCACTTCCATGAACGGTACCGGCCTTTTCGGCGTCAGTTCCTTGTAGGCCCACTCCATTGTGAGGCCGGCAATGGATGCAAATGCGCTGAACATTTCCGGGCGCTGCATCGCAAGTATATAGCACATTTCTCCGCCGTTGGACATGCCTGTGCAGAATGTATTGGCCCGGCTGAAGCCATGCTTCTTCTGAAGGTGCCTCGCAAGGTCGCACACGAAGTCCACATCGTCGGTCTTCATGCCTTTCTGTGCAGGGTATCCTACATTCCAGCCTGTCTTGCCCTTAGGATCTTCCGCTCCCTGAGGATAGCACACTGCAAAGCCGTTCTCCTGCGCGACCGTCATCATCTCGGGTCTGTATCCTTCCGCCTTGCCACCATATCCATGCAGCACCATCACCAGCGGCGCCCCCTTCTCCATCCCTTCCGGAACATACAGCCAATACTCCCGCTCCATCCCGTCATGCCGGATGGTATGCCTTACAGCCTGAGGCTCTGTCTGTGCGCCCAGAGCCCAAGCCATCAGAATGAGGGTTATGCTTGTAATAAATCTTTTCATGATATTGGGATTTTATAATAGAGGATTGCCGTTGAGCAGGACTTTTTCTATGATCGGGGTCTGGTGGCTGTATGGGATGAAGGCGAGCGACGGGAGAGGCTTTGTGATTATGAGATTGCCTTTTTTGCCGACCGTTATCGAGCCGAGAATGTCGCTTATGCCCATTGCGTATGCTGAGTTTATTGTACATGCGTTGAAGGACTGCTCCGGTGTGAGGCGCATCCTTATGCAGCCGAGAGCCATGACGAAACGCATGTTGCCGCTTGGACTGGAACCGGGATTGTAGTCTGATGCAAGTGCTACAGGAAGTCCTGCCTCAATATAGTCCTTTGCCCGTCCGTAAGGAAGTCCGAGGAAGAACGAACAGCCCGGCAGCATGGTCGGCATTGTTCCGCTTCCGCGGAGCGCTTCCATCTCCGCATCTGTCGTCTTCTCAAGATGGTCGACCGACAGGGCACCGTGCTTCACACCCACCTGCACTCCGCCTGAAACCTCCAGTTCGTTTGCGTGAATCTTAGGCCTTATGCCGTATCTCGCCGCTTCTGTCAAGATTCTGTCCGTTTCCTCTATAGTAAAGAATCCTTTGTCGCAGAATACGTCGACAAAGTCTGCAAGGCCTTCGGAGGCGACTTTCGGCAGCATCTCATCACAGATGAGGGCTACATATTCCTTCTGACGTCCTTTGTATGCGCGTCCGACGGCGTGAGCACCGAGGAAGTTTGCCTTCACCGTAATAGGTGCGGTCTCCTTTATGCGTCGGATGACGCGGAGCATCTTCAGCTCGTCTTCTGTCGTGAGGCCGTAGCCGCTTTTGATTTCCACGGCTCCTGTTCCCATGGCCATGATTTCGTTCACGCGCTCCATGGATTGTCTGTAAAGTTCGTCTTCCGATGTCGCATGCAGAAGGTCGGCGGAATTAAGGATTCCGCCGCCGCGGGCTGCGATTTCCTCGTAGCTCAGTCCTGCGATCTTGTCCCGGAATTCCCCGTCCCGGCATCCTGCATAGACGATATGGGTGTGACTGTCACAGAAACAAGGCATCACATATCCGCCCTTTGCATCTATATATATGGCATCGGAACAGTTTCTGGCTGTATCCATCCGCCCGAACCCCGCTATCACCCCGTCTTCGATCACGACGTATGCATCCTCCAGGCACTCCACATGCCCCATCTCCTTGCCATCCAGTTTCTCTACCCCGGCAGGCAGTATCCCGGCAAGTGTTCCGATATTATATATGACGGTCTTCATTGCATCTATCTCAGGAATTCCACAGATTTTTCAATCAACGGGTGCATGTAAGTGTCGTCTTCAATGAACGGAACGGCCTTGCGGTAAGAAGCATATATCTTCTCAATGGCCCATGAAGACCTCAGCGGACGGCGGAACTCGAGGGCCTGTGCAGCGTTGAACAGCTCGATGGCCAGCACACGCTCGGTGTTCTCCACCACGCGGACAAGCTTAGTGGCCGCATTCGCTCCCATGCTGACATGGTCCTCCTGCCCCTGTGACGACGGAATCGAATCCGCAGAAGCCGGCATACACAGTCCTTTGCTCTGGCTCACGATGGAGGCCGCCGTATACTGCGGAATCATGAACCCGCTGTTGAGGCCCGGCTTCGCGACGAGGAAGTTCGGAAGGCCTCTCTGACCGGATATCAGCTTGTAGATACGTCTTTCCGATATGTTTGCAAGCTCAGAAAGGGCAAGTGTAAGCATGTCCATCGGCAGGGCAATCGGCTGTCCGTGGAAGTTTCCAGCAGATATGATGAGGTCTTCGTCAGGGAATACGGTCGGATTGTCCGTCGCACTGTTTATCTCGGTCTCAATCACCGATTTGACATATCTGATTGTATCCTTTGAGGCTCCATGCACCTGCGGTATGCAGCGGAACGAATACGGGTCCTGAACATGCACCTTCTTCTGCCTTATGATTTCGCTCCCTTCGAGAAGTTCACGGAAATGAGCCGCCGTCTCGATCTGTCCTTTGTGCGCCCGGACTTCGTGCACCTGCGGATAGAACGGCTCGATTCGTCCGTCGTATGCCTCAAGCGACATGGCGCCTATCTTGTCGGCCCAATCCGAGAGCCTTTCCGCCTGTATGAGTGACCAGACGGCATGGGCGCTCATGAACTGAGTGCCGTTCAGCAGTGCGAGCCCTTCCTTGGACTTCAGCCTGATGGCCTCCCAGCCAAATTCCTTCCAGACGTCTGCGGACTGACGTATTTCGCCTTTGTACACGACCTCGCCGAGCCCGATCAGCGGAAGACACATGTGGGCGAGGGGAGCGAGGTCTCCTGAAGCGCCGAGAGAGCCCTGCTGGTAGACAACTGGCAGAATGTCGTTGTTGAACATGTCAATGAGGCGCTGAACCGTCTCGAGCTGCACACCCGAATAGCCGTAAGAAAGCGACTGTATCTTCAGCAGCAGCATGAGTTTAACGATTTCCGGACGGACCGTCTCTCCTGTGCCACACGCATGCGACATCACGAGGTTGTGCTGGAGTTGCGACAGGTCTTCTGCCGGAATCGTTATGTTGCAGAGCGAACCGAAGCCCGTTGTGACGCCGTACACCGGTCTTCCGATGTCCTCCATCTTGCTGTCGAGGAACCTGCGGCATTTTACGACGGCAGCTTCGGATTCCTTGCTGAGTTCGAGCTTTTCGCCGTTATGGATAATTTCATTGACTTTTTCTATGGTCAGTCTTTTGTTGGAAACGGTATGTATGATTGTAGATGTCATCTGATTATGCGTCATTTCAATGTGTTTCTGATCAGTTCGTCGTCGGCGATGTTAGGCAGCGTCACCTTCAGGCCCGGTGTACGCTCCATCTCACGCCTGATGGCGCTCACAGCCCCCTCGTTCCGGGCCCAGCTTCGACGTGCAATTCCATTGTTCACGTCCCACAGAAGCATCTCCCTGATGTGCCTGTCGGAATCCTCGCTTCCGTCGATGACCATGCCGAAGCCTCCGTTCATCACCTCGCCCCAGCCGACTCCGCCGCCGTTGTGGATAGATACCCATGTCGCTCCGCGGAAACTGTCTCCGATGACGTTGTGTACGGCCATATCTGCGCAGAACTGCGATCCGTCATATATGTTTGAGGTCTCACGGAAAGGCGAATCCGTTCCGGAAACGTCATGATGGTCACGTCCGAGCACGATAGGAGCGGTGATTTCCCCCTTGCGTATCGCCTCGTTGAAGGCAAGCGCAATCTTCGTGCGGCCCTCGCAGTCTGCATATAGGATGCGTGCCTGCGAACCGACCACGAGATTGTTGCGTCCGGCCTCCTCGATCCAGCGTATGTTGTCCATCATCTGACCTTGGATTTCCTTCGGAGCATCCTTCATTATATCACGGAGAACGCCAGCTGCAATGGCATCGGACTTCGCGAGATCTTCCGGATTCTCAGACATGCACACCCAGCGGAACGGGCCGAAGCCGTAGTCGAAGAAGAGCGGTCCCATGATGTCCTGCACATATGACGGATAACGGAAACGGCCGTCCACGCGGAGCACATCGGCCCCGGCACGGGAAGCCTCAAGAAGGAAGGCGTTGCCATAGTCAAAGAAGTACATTCCCTTGTCCGCCAATCTGTTGACTGCAGCGGCATGTCTACGGAGGGACTCCTGTACGCACTCCCTGAACCTCTCGGGCTCCTCTGCCATCATGGTCTTGGATTCCTCGTAGCTGTAACCGACAGGGTAGTAGCCGCCAGCCCACGGATTGTGCAGTGATGTCTGGTCAGAGCCCAGATCTACATGTATGCTTTCATCCGCCAGCCTTTCCCAAAGATCCACGACATTTCCCTCATATGCAAGTGATACGACTTCCTTGCCGTCGACTGCCTTGCGTATGCGTGGGATGAGTTCGTCAAGGTCGCTGTGGATCTCATCCACCCAGCCCTGCTCGTATCTCTTGCGTGCGGCCATCGGATTGATTTCCGCCACAACGCTCACTACACCGCTGATGACTCCGGCCTTAGGCTGTGCCCCTGACATGCCTCCGAGGCCGGCCGTCACGAACAGCATGCCCTTCATGTTCTCCTGCGTGCCCTCTATGCCTTTGGCCGCCAGCTGTTTGCGTGCAGCATTCATCACTGTGATGGTGGTTCCGTGCACAATTCCCTGAGGGCCTATATACATATACGAACCTGCCGTCATCTGGCCGTACTGCGACACTCCGAGGGCGTTGAACTTCTCCCAATGATCCTGTTTCGAATAGTTCGGAATCACTATTCCGTTGGTCACGATCACACGCGGTGCGTCCTTGTGACTCGGGAAAAGGCCGAGAGGATGCCCGGAGTACATCACGAGCGTCTGTTCATCTGTCATAGTGGCAAGATACTGCATTGCCAGACGGTATTGGGCCCAGTTCTGGAATACGGCACCGTTGCCTCCATAGGTGATCAGCTCGTGAGGATGCTGTGCCACGCGGTAGTCCAGATTGTTCTGTATCATGGCCATGATTGCGGCTGCCTGACGGGACTTCGCCGGGTACTCGTCGATAGGACGGGCATACATCTCATAGTCCGGACGGAAACGGTACATGTATATGCGGCCGTATTCCTTCAGTTCCATGGCAAATTCCTCTGCCAGCACTGCATGGTGCTCCTTAGGGAAATACCTGAGGGCGTTCTTGATTGCCAGCACCTTTTCCTCGTCGCTCAGAATGTCCTTGCGCTTCGGTGCGTGGTTGATTGCGGTATCATAAGGCTTCGGCTGAGGCAGCTCCGCCGGAATACCTGCCAATATATCTTCTTGAAACTGTTGCTGTGTCATTTTAATTCGGTGATTATCAATATTTTGTGTTAAATCACCTGCTCCATCTGCTGCATGCGATTTTCTGCAAAGGGTTGGGTGTCAGGTGTTTATGTGATGCTGCTATATTTTGCCATTGACGATTTCAAGCACTGCCGCTTCTTCTGCGACGGCTGCTGCGGCGATTTCCGCTGCTTCGGCGCACAGACGCTCCGCTGCCGCACGGTCTGCAAGGCCGGCTGCATTGATGCGTACATTCAGCTGCGCTCCAAGAACTGCGCTACGTGCCGCAAGCGCTCCCACACCGGCATCCGAAACGGAATTCGGATTGCCTTCAGATGCCATAGCCCGGACGAGAGGGAATACATCCAGAGCGGCCTTCATTGTCTTGAGAGGCACTTCCGTGGCATATAATGTCGCCGCTTCAAGTGCCTCGGCGCGTGCCTTCTTCTCTTCGTCAGATCCTTTCGGCATTCCGAGCGCCGCCATTATCCTGTTGAATGCAGCTGTGTCTTCATCCACCAGAGCGAGCAGCTTGCCGAGCAGTGCCTGACCCTTGTCCGCCCAGTCCGAAAACTCCTTCCAGCGTGCATCCCAGCCCGGTTTGTGTGAGGACAGGTTCGCCACCATCGTGCCGAGGGCAGCGCCGAGAGCCCCCATGTATGCCGAAATGGAGCCGCCTCCCGGAGCAGGGGATTCCGATGCCGTTTCGTATGCAAAGCCTTTGCAGGTCATGCGTACAAGCTTCTCACGAGCAGCCGCTTCGTCCTCATCTTCAATCAGATACTCGATCACCTTCTCCGACGGATTGAACGGCTTGAGATCGTCCAGTCCCATGGATTTTACGGCTATCTTTATGATTTCCTCTTCTGAAATTCCTGTCGAGCGCTGCTGTTTTTCAAGGAAATAGCGGCCGGCTTCGATAAGCGTACGCTTTGGAACGAGACCGACGATTTCCGTACCGGTCACACGAAGTCCGCGCGCCGAAGCCGCTCTGCATACCTCGTCGAAGGCCACGTGAAGCGGAGTCGTATTGATGTCGGTAATGTTCATGGAAACCTGAGCGATGCCGTATTCGTCTATATACCAGCCGATTGCCTTACATCCTTTCAATGTTCCCGGAATCATGACCGTTTTTCCCTCGGCGTCCTTGACGATCTTGCCTGTAATCGGGTTGCCCTCCCTCTTCGGACGTCCCTTCTCGCGCACGTCAAACGCTATTGCATTTGCGCGTCTGGTGGATGTGGTGTTGAGGTTGTAGTTCACCGCAATGAGGAAGTCGCGCGCACCGACGTTCGTAGCCCCGGAAACGGCAGCCTTCTCAGTATAGCATCCCGGTCCGAAATCCGGCATGCGCTCCGGATCCGACATCTTTTCAGGCAGAGCCTCATATTCGCCTGCACGACAGATTGCAAGGTTCTTCCGCCCAGGCTTCTGTGCCGCGGCCTCATAGCAGTAGCACGGTATCTCCAGTTCGCTAAAAATGCGCCCAGCCAGCTTTCTTGCCAGTTCAGCGCATTCTTGGAGTGTAATGCCGGAAATAGGGATGAGCGGAAGCACGTCTGTCGCACCTGAACGCGGATGGGCGCCATGATGATGTCGCATGTCGATGAGCTCGCCTGCACACTTCACTCCCTGATATGCAGCCTCCACGACAGCCTCAGGATTGCCGACAAAAGTCACGACCGTGCGGTTTGTGGCCTCGCCCGGATCCACGTCCAGCACCTTTACACCGCCTGATTTCTCGATTGAAGCGACAATCGCGTCAATCACCTCTCTGTTTCGGCCCTCACTGAAGTTGGGCACGCACTCGATTATTCTTTCCATATAGATTTGTCTTTGTTACTGAATTCAAAACAACCTTTAAAGTTAGGAAATATATCCGAATATCCAAAGCGTGCCACTTATAATAGTAGATTTTCAGATTTATCCGTGTATGCCTATATATCCATCCGTCAATTGAACCCGCCTTATGCCTACGTTTCCCACTTAATCTAAAGCCGCTCAATGATATACGTTAAATCGCCTGTGCCATATGACGCAGGCGATTTAAGCTAATTTGCTGGTAACTAATACTATATGTGATGCAGCTATTCGTTTTTTTTCTTTTTCTTAACATTTTTTCTTTTTTTTTAGCTGTCGATTTTTCTTTTTCTTATCCTTTGTCACATTTTCTTATGATAGTTTTGCCGCATTATATTAATGAAATGACTTATGGAAAATGTTGTACGAACAAAGAAGCCGAGAATCAGGAGAAGAAGATATCTTGAGGATGAGGCTCATCATGTTTATCAAAGGACAATGCACCGCTTCAATATATTCTATGATATTGAGGATTACCTTGTGTACTACACAATATTTGCGGTTGCTGCCCGCCAGTATGGTGTGACGGTTCTTGGATTATGCCTGATGATAGACCATATCCACATGCTTTTGAAGACAGAAACAAAGGTGGCATTGAGCGAATTTGTACGACAGGTGACCTCGATGTTTGCCAGAGAGCAGAATGAAGATATCGGTCGGTCAGGCTCCTTGTTTCAGGCACGTTTTGGAAGTGCGCCTAAAAAGGGTTTGAAGTTGCTCAGGACGGCTATAGCATATCTGTACAACAATCCTGTGGAAAGGGGGTTGTGCCGAAGTGTAGAGGAATACAGATGGAATTTCCTGCCTTATGCCACAAGCAGCCATCCTTTTTCAAAACCGATTGTCATAAGTCATGCATCCCGGGCATTGAAGAGGGCTGTCAAGGAAGTCGACCGGGCAAAATCGCAAGATCGGCATCTGAGATACGCGCAGCTCTCCCGTCTTATGAAGAAGCTTGACATGTCCGAAAAAGAACAGTTGACGGATCATATAGTTTCAGTTTACAATCCGATAGCTTACAATGCCGTGATTTCTTGTTATGGAAATCTTTCAACCATGCTGACAGCAGTCAATTCCAATACCGGAAGTGAATTTGATATAAAGGAAGACAGGTACAGATTCTCAGATATGGAATATCAGCATATGATGGGAGTGGTCAACGAATATACAGATATCAGGCCTGTCAGAAAAGTGGCTGTTTTGGATGTAGATGAGAAATTGCGCCTGTGCCACCTTTTGCAACGCAAGGTCTCCGGAACAAACCTGCAGATTGCAAAATTTCTCCGCCTTGAGCTGTCGGAGTCTTGAACTTGAACTGTCGGAGTCTGGAGTATTCGGAAGTATGGTTATGCAATTGTCTGTTATTCAGTAGCTTATGTTAAATCGCCTGCGGCATATGGCGCAGGCGATTGAGGGTAATACGCTGAGCAGCAGTTGCTTGTGCGCTTCAGAATCTTAAGCTTAGTCCTATTTCGACTGTCCGGAGCAGGGGATATGCGTCTCCGGCTCCTCGTGTCGTGCCGGGATATATCATTTCCGGGTCTATGTCCGGTGCATGGCGGTGCATCGGTGTGAAATGGAAAAGGTTGCGGCCTTTGCAGAATATCTCAATGCTTTCGAAATGTGTCTTGCGGAGAGTTTCCGTTTCGAACGTATAGCTGATTTCAAGGTTCTTCAGCCGGATGAACGCAGCATTCTGCAGGTAGCGGCTTTCGATGCCGTGGGATATGGAGCCGGAACGGAACTCAGGCCAGTATGCATCCTGATTGCCGGAGGTGGCGATGTCGGCATCGCGAAATTTTTCAAGAACCAGATCGGCTCCTTTCTCGGAATACATTCCGTAGAAAAGGACGTCATACGCGGAATCCGGTGACCAGTCGCGTTTTCCCGTACCGGCAAAGAGGGCGTTGAAACTCATTCCTGCATATTTCAACGTGACTCCGAAATTGAACATGTATCGTGGCGTGGAGTTGCCGATGACTTCACGTATGCCCGATTCCTTGTCGGTCCATCCGTAAATATCCCCGTCCTGCAGGGATTCTTCTATCTCAACAGATTCATCTTCAGGACTTTTGCGCGTGCTGGAATTCCAGATGCTTCCGTGTACGGCATATGCGAGGTCTCTTTTTCCAGCCTTTACATGGTCCTTCCATGAGATTGAGGCGTCCCAGCCCTTGACTTTATGTAAGGAAGGAATGGATACATAAACAAGGGACTGATCCTGCCGTGTAAGGTATTCCTCTTTAAGTATATATCTGTTGCGGAATATCCGTGCATTCATCTCCAGCCGGTTGCCGAAAAAGCCTGCTTCAGCCTTCCAGGACATGTTCGGCCCATATGTGCCGGCCATTTCCTCCATCGTCGTCTTCCCTGCATTGAAACTCAGTCTTGCGAGACTGAGCCATCCGCTCACAGACTTCATGAACGGTTCACGGGACAATGTCCATGACACCTTTCCTGCTGCGGTATTGCTGTTTTCCAAGTACGATGCCGATGTGCTCTTCAGGAAGGCGGACCGGTCATGACTTTGTGCGAACGACAGGGCATAGCGTCCTTTCCAGTCCATGTCCAGAGTAAAGTACTGACGGTATTCCATGAACTTCTGCCGGTATGTGCGCAACATGTCCGGACCTGTTTCTTTATAGTCCTGACGGTAATGATATGCTTCGAAACCGAGCCTTCCGTACACGGATAATCCGTTATGGAAATTCCGTGAATACGACAGATTCGCGTCCCCGCGGTATATGTCTGAGCTGTAGGCCGTATCATGATGGTCGGCCGCACTTTCGGAATACTTCTTCGACAGCGTTTCGGAAGATTTCTCTTGATGCCATTCGGCGGAAAGTCCGAGGTTGAATGCCAGACGATTGCCTGAAGGGTCTGCGAGGATGCTGAACGAGTTGGACAGATTCTCGACCAGATGAACCGATGATGTGTTGTTGAAGCATATGCCTTCCTGCATGGAGGCTGTCTGTGTGAATACGGCTTCATCGGTGTAGCCGTTTTCGTCCTGCAGTGCAGCATAGGGATAACCGAATTGTGCAAGGATATGATAATATCCTTCCGAGATGTCCGGCTGGTACATCTGCGGGGTAATGTCGGACATATGGGAATATTCAAGCACATTGCGGATATGCCACCAGCGCAGCGGTATGAGGGTTATTCCAGCATGAAGCGTACCGTGTTGATGGCTTTCCTTTCCCGTGTATATGCCGCCTTGGGCTGAGAAACTTCCGGACAGGTCATATCCTCCTCCCTGACCATGCTGCCCGGAAACGGAAAGCGCATGCTCGGTCCCGAAAAAGGAACTGTTGAAAAGAAGCGATTCCCAGTCCGTGCCTCTGCTGCCTTCCTTAAGGCGGTTCTGAATCAGTGCCTCGCTGAATAGTGTGCTTAGGTTCATTGCAAAGCTTTCGCTTCCTGTAAACCGTTTCTTATTGTCCGCCCACTCCTGAAGGTCATAGCTTATCTGCGGATATACGGTACGGGTGTAAAGATTGACCGAGCCAGTGTACGTGATGCTGAAAGGAATACCTCCCGTCCTTTGTCTGGCGAGACTTCCGTCTTTGGTCGTTATCCTCAGTACGCCGTTCACTCCTTTGTATCCGTATTGAGCGATATCAATCGGTTCGGAAAGAATTTCAAATTTCTGTATATCCTTGAAATTGAGACGGATCAGGTCGGATTCCATGCCGTCTATCAGTACGAGTGGCATCTTGTCAAGACTTCCATTTATACGGATTTCCGGCAACGTGTTCGGTCTTCCCTGCAGGTTGCCGATGTTTACGCCTGTCCTGCCGCCGAGCAGGAACAGCTCCGGATCGTCCGCTGCCGTATGCACCGGCTGTATCCGCTCCTTCCGTCGCGGTGTCCGCAGCCTCCCTCGCTCCACCGTATCCACCGCCAGCTTCTGGGGAGGCATATATTCTGTATTCGTCTTCTTCTTTCCAAGAGAAGCGTTCAGCGACTTCACAAGATCCTCGGCCGAAGTCCGTTCCTGTGCCACCGCCTCAGTCCCTCCGAAAACAACTCCTCCGGCAAGCGTGGCTCCAAGCATCAGGATTGCTGCATAAACTTTTCTGAATAGTTTCATATGCAAACGTTATTGTCCGGCAAACATACACAAAAAAGGATTATTGCACAAGACTGCCTTTCCCTCTCTGTCTTGAGTCTTTTGAAATGCAAAGCGTAACACCTTGCTGTTCAGTAGTTTGGGCTAAATCGCCTGCGTTATATGGAGCAGGCGATTTAACGTAATGCGCTGAGGGATAGGGGATTGGGTGTTGCGGGGCAGCTGCGCTGTGTGGTCAAAGTCCGTCATTAAAAAAAAGGACAGCCTCGCAAGACTGTCCTTTCTTATCGTATGTCGGGATGCCTTAGAACATCTCCGGCTCGTTGTTCTGCTCATTGTTTTCAACCGGTGCCTCGCGGCGGTCGCGGCGTGGGCCTGCAGGACGACGGTCGTCACGGCGAGGGCCTCTGTCGTTGTCGCGACGTGGGCCGCGGTCGTTGCGGCGGTCATCACGGCGGTCGTTATCGCGGCGTGGGCCACGGTCTCCGCGCGGACGGCGCTCCGGCTCTACATATCCCTCAGGCTTCTCGATGAGGGCCTTGCGTGAAAGCCTCATCTTGCCGGTCTTCTCGTCGATCTCGAGGAGCTTCACATCCACCTCGTCGCCTACGTTGAGCACATCCTCCACCTTCTCGGTCTTCTTCCAGTCGATTTCTGACACGTGGAGAAGTCCCTCCTTGCCAGGAAGAATCTCGACGAACGCACCGAACTCGAGGATTGAAACCACCTTTCCGTGGTATACCGTACCTGCTTCAGGAACTGCACAGATTCCGTTGATCCACTCGAGAGCCTTGTCCATAGCTTCCTTGTCCTGTCCGAAGATGTCCACAACTCCCTGAGATACACCGTCAACCTGCTCTTCCGTAATGGTGATGGTCGTGCCGGTCTCGCGCTGTATCCTCTGTATGGTCTCGCCGCCCTTTCCGATGATTGCGCCGATGAACTCGCCTGCAACACGGATCTGTACCATACGTGGAACGAACTCCTTGTAGTCTGCACGTGGCTCGCTGATGGTCTTCATCATCTCGCCCATGATGTGGAGGCGGCCCTGACGTGCCTGCTCGAGAGCCCTCTCGAGAACGTCGTATGAAAGTCCGTCAACCTTGATGTCCATCTGAGTGGCTGTGATACCGTCCTTTGTACCGGTTACCTTGAAGTCCATATCTCCGAGGTGGTCCTCATCTCCGAGGATGTCGGTAAGGATGGCGTAGCGCTCGTTAGGATTCTCCTTGTCTGTGATGAGACCCATTGCAACACCTGCAACAGGCTTCTTTATCTTCACACCTGCATCCATCAATGCAAGGCAGCCTGCGCAGACTGTAGCCATTGATGATGAACCGTTTGACTCAAGGATGTCTGAAACCACGCGCACTGCGTACGGATTCTCAGGTGCCATAGGAATCATAGGCTTGAGGGCCCTGTATGCGAGGTTTCCGTGACCGATCTCACGACGGCCTACGCCTCTCTGAGGACGTGCCTCTCCTGTTGAGAAAGGAGGGAAGTTGTAGTGAAGCACGAACTGGTCTGTGTCCTGGATGAGGACTTCGTCGCGCTCCTTCATGTCGAGCTTTGTTCCGAGGGTCACAGTCGAAAGCGACTGAGTCTCACCGCGGGTGAAGATTGCCGATCCGTGAGCGCAAGGGAGATAGTCTGTCTCGCACCAGATCGGACGTACGGTAGTTGTGTCACGTCCGTCGAGGCGCACACCCTCGTCAAGGATCATATTTCTCATAGCCGCCTTCTCCACAGCATGATAGTATCTCTCCACCATCATGTGCTTCTCCTCGCGCTCCTCTTCAGGAAGGGTCTCATAGAACTCCTCCTTGAGTGCCTCGAAAGCGTCTGATCTTTCATGTTTTGCAGAGCCTGACTTAGCGATTGCATAGCATCTGTCATAGCAGAATGCCTCGATTGCCTTGCGGAGTTCCTCGTCGTTCTCCTCGTGGCAGTAAGTCCTCTTCTCTGTCTTGCCGACGGCCTCCATGAGCTCCATCTGCACCTTGCAGTGCTTCTTGATTTCCTCGTGAGCGAACTTGATGGCCTCAAGCATGTCATGCTCGCTGACCTCGTTCATCTCACCCTCGACCATCATGATGTTGTCGTATGTAGCGGCAACGATGAGGTCGATGTCGGCGTCAGCCATCTCGCTGAAGTTAGGGTTAATCTTGAACTCGCCGCCGATCCTTGCAACGCGGACCTCAGAGATAGGGCCCTCGAAAGGAATGTCGCTGACAGCGAGTGCCGATGATGCTGCAAGTCCTGCAAGTGCATCCGGCTGGATGTCCTTCTCAGCAGAGATAAGGTTTACGTTTACATATACTTCTGCGTGGAAATCCTCCGGGAACAGCGGCCTGAGTGCCCTGTCCACAAGTCTTGCGATGAGGATCTCATAGTCAGAAGCCTTTCCCTCACGCTTCATGAAGCCTCCCGGGAAACGTCCCGCAGAAGCGTATTTCTCCTTGTAGTCCACCTGAAGAGGCATGAAGTCCACATCCTCCTTCGCGTCCTTCGCGCAGGTCACTGTCGCAAGGAGCATTGTGCCGCCCATCTTGACGACAACAGAACCGTCAGCCTGTTTTGCGAGCTTGCCGGTCTCGATTTCAATTACCCTACCGTCGGATAATTCGATTGTCTTTTTTACGATATTCATTACTTCTGTCTCAACCTGCCTCCCCCAATGGGAGTTGATTATTAATGATTTCCGCCCATACGAAGCCCTGCAAGGCTTCTAAATACAGTTACGTATATATATTGTTCTGCCTCCGTAGCGCCGCAGGTTGGTCTTTGTTAGCGCATTGGAAGCGTCTTTGCGTGAAAAAAGGGGGAGTCCCATTCTTGGGCGTTCCCCCTTCGTCGGTTCCTACTATTATGTAGCTTATCGACGGAGGCCAAGCTCCTTGACGATAGCTCTGTATCTCTCAATGTCCTTCGCCTTGAGGTAGTCAAGTACACGACGACGCTTACCGACAAGCTTCAAGAGTGAGCGACGAGTCACATAGTCGTGCTTGTTGCTCTTGAGGTGCTCGGTAAGGTGAGCGATACGGTAGGAAAACAGTGCCACCTGGCTCTCTGGAGAACCTGTGTCAGCGTTAGACTTTCCGTACTTCTCGAAAAGCTCCTGTTTTTTCTCTGGTGCCAAATATTCAGCCATCTTTTGAAAAAATTAGAGGTTAATTATTGATTCTATCGTGCCCGTTCCCGACTTTCGGGATTAAGCGGGCGCAAAGATACGCATAAATTGCAAGAAAACAAGAAATTGCCACAAAAAATCTATAACTTTGCAGGCTCAAACTTGAAGAGTTAAATGTTATGAACATGAAAAGACTGATTCATATCCTTGCTTTGGTCGGGGGAATCGCTTTCCTTGCAGGATGCGATGAAAAAGAGGCAGACCTGCCGCAGCCGGAACAGGCTGTGATGCAGGACGGAGTATACGAAGGACTGGGCGAAGGCCGGAGTGGAATGATCAAGGTCGCCGTTGAGGTGAAGGAGCATATCATCACAGCTATCCGCATTCTCAGCCAATCTGAATCGAAATTTGCACAGCCGGCGGAACAGCAGATCATAGAAGCCGTCTTGGAAAAGCAGACGACCGAGGGTGTGGATGCCGTAAGTGGGGCCACCCTTACCTCCAACGGAATGCTGGCGGCCATCGGCATGGCCATCGATGCTTCGAAAGGTGTGGAACGGGAGGAAGCGGCCTATACCGACACCTCTTGCGACATCGTCGTGGTGGGAGCAGGTGGTGCCGGACTGGCTGCAGCTGTGCAGGCATCATCGATGGGAGCCCACGTCATCGTTCTGGAGAAGCAGGGAATCATCGGCGGAAATACCAACTATTCCACGGGCGGTCTGAATGCGGCCGAAACCTCGGTCCAGAAGAAACTGGGTATTACGGATTCCAGACAGAGCCATTTCGATGACACCATGTCGGGCGGCCATTACCTGAATGACCCATCGTTGGTGACAACCTTGGTAAATAAGGCTGCTGCGGTAGTGGACTGGCTCATTTCCCTGGGAGCCGATATGGGCGATGTGGGCAAGATGGCAGGTTCGAGTCAAAGCCGTACCCATCGTCCGTCGGGTGGTGCAGCCATCGGCCCACACCTGATGTCGGTATTGAGCAGGGCGGTTCAAGCCGAAAACATTTCCATCCGTACCCGCAATACTGTGACGGCATTGACTGAAAAGGACGGAAAGGTGACAGGCGTAAAGGTGAATACGTCCAAGGGTACTTACAGCATACAGGCAAAGGCGGTGATTATCGCTACCGGAGGCTTCGGCGCCAACTTGTCCATGGTAGAGCAGTATCGTCCGGAACTGAAGGGTTTCGGCACTTCCAATCATCACGGTGCTACAGGCGATGCCTTCGAGTGGGTAGAGGCCTTGCAGGTGCCGTTGGTACACATGGACCAGATACAGGTGCATCCTACCGGAGAAACGGGCAGCCATCTGCTGATAACGGAGGCCGTCCGTGGCAATGGCGCTATTCTGGTGAACAGCGAAGGAGTACGTTTCGCTGATGAGATGTGGACACGCGACAGACTTTCGGATGCTATTCTGGAGCAGACGGGAAAGTCGGCTTATATCATATTTGACCAAAGCGTACGTGAGTCGCTGAGTGCCATTGAAAACTATGCCCAGCAAGGTCTGCTCACCTCAGCCGGTACCGTTTCCGAACTGGCGCAGGCGCTGAATCTGCCCGTGCCGGCCTTTGTCGCAACCATGGAGGCTTACCGGATGTATCAAGTTGCCGGAGAAGATCCGGATTTCGGCCGTAAGGCGGAAGAAATGCCTCGTCCGCTCAATCAGGCGCCTTATTATGCCATTCATGTAGAGCCGGTGATACACCACACTATGGGTGGCATCAAGATCAACTCGAATGCAGAAGTGCTGAATGAGGCGGGTGAGGCTGTTCCAGGATTGTATGCGGCAGGTGAAGTGACGGGAGGGGTGCATGGCGGAAACCGTCTGGGAGGCAATGCCGTAGCAGACATCATGGTGTTCGGCCAGATAGCCGGCACCTCTGCCGCCCGGTTTGCCTCGGCAAACTTCTGAACCTGAATCCCCCTCCTGTATTGCCACATATACAGAAGTATGACAAGCGTGTGGTACAAGAATCAGCCGATTCCTGTACCACACGCTTCTTCTACCCTGCTCGAAACGCAGTCTGTTGCAGGTCCCTTGTTCACGTGATACAAAAATTCTCAAGTTTTTATATCACCCTGTCTGAGTCAACTTCGTATAGGCTCGGCACGCATGTTTCCACTTGATGCGATGCCATGTCATACCTGATTCTTCTTGCAAGTGAGGCACCGTCCGACACTTTTTTGGCCATTTTCATGACGGACGGTGCTGAAAATACATCTAATAGCTCCGCTTTCGGAGCCGTCACACATCTTTTTGCCAGTTTTGATGTGCGACGGTTTATATGAAACTGAAAATCCCGGCCTCATGGTTAAAACCTGAAGTTTAAGGACAGATAGTGTGTTGTCAATCTGAATTGCATGCAATATGCGTTGCTTGTTCGCGCCAAGACTCGCGCCATTTTCAGAAATATGACGAGTGTGGTACAAAAATCAGCCGATTCCTGTACCACACTCCGGTATAGCCGTCCCCTGAAGCAGTCCTTGTCGGATTTTCCGACGGTAGTGTTGCTTTTTCAAAATGAATTTGATAATTTTGTTGTCCCGAAAACAAGCTCAAAGACGAACGCAAAACGAACTTACATGAACAGGAGAACCCTATCGCTGCTATCACTATTGCTATGGAATCTTCCTCGGTGAAGGCTCCGGTCAGGTGATGTATATGCAGTGAAGGTTTCGGAATGAAATCATCATAAAAATATATGTTAATGTGCCTCCGGATGCTTTCCGGGGGCTTTTTTATTTAGACAAATGGACCAGAAACTCTATGTATTTGACACGACTCTCAGGGACGGCGAACAGGTTCCCGGATGTCAACTTAACACGATTGAGAAGATCGAACTGGCAAAGCTGCTCGAAACCATGAAGGTGGATGTCATCGAGTGCGGATTCCCGATATCCAGCCCCGGTGACTTCAAGTCCATCGTTGAAATCTCTAAAGTGGTGACCGAATCGAGGCTGTGCGCCCTCTCGCGTGCTGTCGAAAAGGATATAGACATGGCTGCCGACGCCCTTCATTTCGCACGTCTGAAGCGTATCCACACCGGAATAGGTACGTCGGACTACCATATCAGATATAAATTCAACTCCAACCGCGACGAAATCCTCGAACGTGCGGTGGCGGCCGTGAAGTATGCAAGGAAGTATGTCGATGACGTGGAGTTTTATGCAGAGGACGCAGGCAGGACCGATAACGAATACCTCGCGAGGGTGGTGGAGGCCGTAATCAAGGCCGGTGCGACCGTGGTGAACATCCCGGACACGACGGGATACTGCCTTCCGCACGAGTACGGAGCGAAGATAAAATACCTCATCGACAACGTCCCGAACATCGACAAGGCCATAATCTCGACGCATTGCCACAACGACCTCGGAATGGCCACGGCAAACACCCTCGCCGGAGTGATCAACGGTGCAAGGCAGGTGGAGGTGACCATGAACGGTGTGGGAGAAAGGGCCGGAAACACGGCGATGGAGGAAGTCGTGATGGCGGTGAAGAGCCGCAAGGACATCCCTGTATATACCGACATCGTCACCCGGCATTTCCACAAGGCCTCACATGCCGTTTCGACGCTTATGAGGATGCCTGTGCAGCCGAACAAGGCCATCGTGGGCAGAAACGCCTTCGCGCATTCGTCGGGAATACATCAGGACGGAGTGCTCAAGAACCGTGAGAGCTATGAAATCATCGATCCTGTGGATGTGGGAGTGAACGATTCCACTATCGAACTCACTGCAAGAAGCGGCAGGGCTGCCCTGAACCACCATCTGCAGCGTCTCGGAATCAATCTGACCAAGGAACTCCTGGACAGCGCGTATGACAAGTTCCTCAAGCTTGCAGACTGCAAGAAGGACATCAACGATTCAGACCTGTACATGCTGGCCGGAGTGACGCAGGACAAGCACGCCCAGAAGCTCAGGCTCAAATATCTGCAGGTGGTATGCGGAAAGAACGCCATACCGATGGCGACGGTGAAGCTCATCATCGACGGCGAGGAATGCACCGCCACATCGAGCGGAAACGGCCCTGTGGATGCTGCGTTCAAGGCAGTCAGAAGCCTGATACACAGGAAGGTGAACCTCGAGGAATATCTCGTCCAGGCGATAACCAAGGGCACGGACGACGTGGGCAAGGTGCACATACAGATCGAGAATCAGGGAAATATATACTACGGATTTTCGGCAAACACCGACATCGTGACGGCATCGGTCGAGGCCTACGTGAACGCAATTTCCAAAATTATATGATATGGACAAGACACTTTTTGACAAGATATGGGAGGCGCACGTGGTGAAGAGCCTGCAGGACGGGCCGGACGTGCTCTATGTTGACCGCCATCTGATCCATGAGGTGACGTCCCCTCAGGCATTTTCGGCTCTCCGTGAAAAGGGTATGAAGGTGTTCCGGCCGCAGAGGACGTTCGCCACATGTGACCACAACACCCCGACGCAGGATCAGGACAAGCCGATATCTGATCCGGCTTCCGCACAGGCCGTGGACACACTCGCAAGGAATACGATGGAAAACGGTATCACGTTCTTTCCGCTCGGAGATCCGGGCAACGGCATCGTGCATGTGATAGGACCGGAGCAGGGGATTGTCCTCTGCGGCCAGACGGTCGTCTGCGGAGACAGCCACACGGCGACGCACGGCGCATTCGGAAACATCGCCTTCGGAATAGGTACCAGCGAGGTGGAGATGGTCTTCGCCACCCAGTGCCTCATGCAGAACAAGCCGCGTCAGGCCCGCATCACTGTGGACGGAAGGCTCGCTCCGGACGTGACGCCGAAGGATGTAATCCTTTATATAATATCGAAGTTAGGCACCGGCGGATGCACAGGATGCTTTGTGGAATATGCCGGAGAAGTGTTCCGGAACATGAGCATGGAAGGCCGTATGACGGTCTGCAACATGAGCATCGAGATGGGAGCGAAAGGCGGACTTGTGGCTCCGGACGACACGACGTTCGAATATATGAAGGGCCGCCGTTTCGCTCCGTCGGAGGAAGAGTTCGCGCGCATGGTGCCGCAGTGGAGGAAATTGAAGACGGATGACGACGCGGTCTTTGATGTCGAGCATACATTCGATGCCGCCGATATAAGGCCTATGGCGACATACGGCACAAATCCGGGCATGGGCATGGCTGTGGACGGCGTGATTCCGTCGGAGGCGGTCGGCTGCGATTCTGCAAGCTTCGATAAGGCGCTGGCATATATGGACTTCCGTTCGGGTGAACGTCTCGTCGGGAAGAAGATTGACTATGTGTTCCTCGGCTCATGCACGAACGGCCGGATTGAGGACTTCCGTGCCTTTGCATCTGCGGTGAAGGGTCGCCGCAAGGCTCCGGAGGTGACGGCATGGCTGGTGCCGGGTTCGAAACAGGTTGAGGCCATGATCGAGGCGGAAGGAATCGGGGATGTGCTGAGGGAGGCTGGTTTCGAACTGAGGCAGCCGGGGTGTTCGGCATGTCTGGCGATGAATGCGGACAAGATTCCGCAGGGAAAATACTGTGTGTCCACGTCGAACCGCAATTTCGAGGGACGTCAGGGGTACGGTGCAAGGACAATACTTGCAGGCCCTCTGGTAGCGGCAGAGGCGGCTGTAAACGGATATATTGACATATGGAAAAAATAACGACAATAAAGTCAGCGGCCGTACTTGTGCCGATTGCAAATATAGATACGGACCAGATCATTCCGGCCCGTTTCCTGAAGACCACATCACGCGAAGGCTTTGGAGAAAAGCTTTTCTACGACTGGCGGTATGAAGCCGACGGCACCCCTAAGCAGGGATGCATCCTCGACGGACAGAGCGGAAGCATACTCGTGGCCGGTCATAACTTCGGCTGCGGCTCAAGTCGCGAACATGCGGCATGGGCGGTCCACGATGCAGGCTTCCGTGCGGTCATTTCGTCGGAATTTGCCGACATTTTCCGAGGCAATGCATTGAACAACAGTGTGCTGCCGGTGCAGGTGTCTGAGGCTTTTCTGGAATCTCTGACGGCTGCCCTCAAGGCGGATCCTGAAATGGAAGTGTGTGTGGACCTCGTTTCCCGGACGGTGTCGGCTGAAGGCGTGGGCAGCGAGACCTTCCCGATAGTAGGATACAAGCGCGAATGCCTCATGAAAGGCTACAGCGACATCGACTACCTCCTTTCAGACGTCGCTGCCATCCTTGACTATGAATCTAAACACTAAGAAGATTTATGAAGAAACATATAGCAGTTCTTCCGGGCGACGGAATCGGCCCGGAAATCATAGCCCAGGCAGTCCGTGTGCTGGACGCAGTCGCCGAAAGGTTCGGCCATGAATTCGAATATGAATACGCATCCATAGGAGCCTGTGCCATCGACGAGTGCGGTGAGCCGTATCCGGAAGCCACCCATGACGTCTGCATGAATGCGGATGCAATACTTTTCGGCGCAATCGGCGATCCGAAATACGACCGTGATCCGTCTGCAAAGGTACGTCCCGAACAGGGCCTTCTGAAGATGCGCAAGACCCTCGGTCTGTACGCGAACATACGCCCTGTGAAGCCGTACGACAGCCTTCTGTCTGCCTCTCCGCTCAAGAACGAACTTGTTGCCGGCTCGGATTTCGTTGTCGTGAGGGAACTTACCGGAGGAATATATTTCGGTGAGCCGCGCGGCAGGAACGAAGCCGGAGACAAGGCTTTCGACAGCTGCGTATATTCAAAGGCTGAAATAGAGAGCGTGGCACATGTCGCTTTCGGTTACGCAAGGCGTCGTCGCGGCAAGGTGACGCTCGTGGACAAGGCCAATGTGCTGGCGACATCCAGGCTTTGGCGTGAGACCGTGACGGCAATCCATAAGGCGGAGTATCCGGATATAGCTCTGGACTTCATGTATGTGGACAACGCTGCCATGAAGATGGTCTCGAATCCGAGGGATTTCGACGTGATATTGACTGAAAACATGTTCGGCGACATCCTGAGCGATGTTTCCGGCGTGATCAACGGCTCCATCGGCCTCCTTCCGTCCGCTTCCTTCGGAGACTCCCGGGCCCTCTTCGAACCGATTCATGGCTCGTATCCGCAGGCTGCCGGCAAGGATATAGCCAATCCGATAGCCACAATCCTTTCTGCGGCAATGATGCTTGAAGATTCATTCGGTCTGTCGCAGGAGGCTGCCGTCATCAGTGAGGCATGTGCAGACGCCATAGCCAAAGGCATCATTACGGAGGACATCCGTCCGTCAAGCCCATACGGTACCAAAACCGTCGGCTCTTATATAGCGGAATACATCCTGCAAGGCTGATCCGGTGCCACTCATCCGGAAAAACCGCCATTTTCCCGGAGCACCCAGGCTTTTTGCACCACTCGTCCGGAAAATCCCGCATTTCCCCGGACGACCCAAATATGAAGACGACATGAAGACTGAAAGAATATTGAAAGACCCGGATCTGGGGGAGGTGACGTTCAGAAAGAGCGCCAGGAGCTGCCGCATGAGCATACGGGTGCATCCGGTGAAGGGAGTGAGCGTCATTATGCCCGTCATTGTGCCCTATGCGGTGGCAGAGGCGTTCTACAATGCGCGGAGGCAGTGGGTGATCGAGACGGTGGCGAAGCAGAAGGAGCGTTACCGCGATGTGCCGAAGGCTTCTGCGGAGCAGATCGAGGCGATGCGCCGTCAGGCGAAAGCCGAGCTGCCGGGACGTCTGGCAGAACTCGCTGCAAGGTATGCCTTCCTATATAATAAGGTGACGATAAAGCATAATGCCACCAACTGGGGAAGCTGTTCTGCGAAAGGAAACATCAATCTGAATCTGAACATAGTGCGTCTTCCACGTCCGCTGCAGGACTATATCCTTCTGCATGAGCTCTGCCATCTTCGTCACCACGATCACGGCCAGGGTTTCCATCTGCTTCTGGAACATGTCTGCACGGACAATCTCATAAGACTGATGGACGAGGGAGACCAGACAGCTGCAATGCTGGCACGAAAGGTTGCGGCGAGCCGGGCGAAGTATCCGATGGACCATATAATGACGGCCGAGATCAAAAAATACGGGATTGTGTGAACAACTTAAGGAAAAATTCATTAAGTTTGCACTCACGCTTCCCCGAAATGCGCGTCGGATAAAGTCGAACGAACTCAGAATAGCACGATGTTCTTAGCTTTACATACGAATGTCATAACCATGATTCTTACGGTGATTGTTTCCCTAATTATCGGGAAATAGTCCGTAAGGCCATTGGTGCATTAATATATTGTCGCTTGCAACACCTCTGGTCAATGATAGCAGGCGACTTTTTTATTTATGAAACAACTCAGAAGCAGTATCTGTACAACGGGCCCCAAGATGGCCGGCGCAAGAGGACTCTGGAGAGCCAACGGAATGAAGGACAGCCATTTCGGCCGTCCCGTGATTGCGATAGTGAATTCCTTCACGCAGTTTGTCCCCGGCCATGTGCATCTTCATGAGATAGGTCAGGAGATAAAGGCAAGGATAGAGGAATTGGGATGCTTTGCGGCAGAATTCAATACGGTGGCTGTGGATGACGGCATCGCCATGGGCCATGACGGCATGCTTTATTCGCTTCCGTCAAGGGATATGATAGCTGACAGCGTGGAGTATATGTGCAACGCCCACTGTGCAGATGCCATGATATGCATCTCGAACTGTGACAAGGTCACTCCGGGAATGCTTATGGCGGCCATGAGACTGAATATCCCTGCCGTTTTTGTGTCGGGTGGCCCTATGGAGGCAGGCCGTGTAGGTGAAAGGGATTACGACCTTGTGGATCTGATGGTCCGTGGAGCGGATCCGTCTGCAACTCCAGAGGAACTGGATGCCCTCGAAAGAGGAGGCTGTCCGGGATGCGGCTGCTGCTCCGGCATGTTCACTGCAAATTCCATGAACTGTCTCAGCGAGGCCCTCGGTATGGCCCCTGCCGGCAACGGCACGATGCTCGCGACACACAAGGAACGCCGCAACCTCTTTCTCAAGGGAGCCGAACTGATTGTAAGGAACGCTCTTGCATATTATATGGACGATGACGAAAGCGTGCTTCCTCTCTCGATCGCCACAAAGCAGGCCTTCCTGAATGCGATGTCGCTCGATATCGCCATGGGCGGTTCCACCAACACGGTGCTCCATCTTCTGGCTGTCGCCCATGAGGCCGGCGTGGACTTCACGATGAAGGATATAGACGAACTTTCAAGAAGGATTCCTGTGCTTTGCAAGGTGTCGCCGAACAGCCGTTACCATATACAGGACGTGGCCCGTGCAGGCGGCGTGATGGGAATACTTGCGGAACTTGACCGTGGAGGATTCCTCGACACGTCGGTACGCAGGGTGGACTATCCGTCTCTCGCTGCGGCCATTTCCGCAGAAGACATAATCACGGCAGGCCGTAACAAGACCACACAGAAATATCTCGCGGCTCCGGGCGGACGATACAACCGTCTGTTGGGCTCCAATTACGTATATCACAATTCATTCGATACCGACCGTGCGGAAGGCTGCATCCGTGATCTGGAGCATGCATATTTCCGTGACGGAGGACTTGCAGTGCTGCAGGGCAATCTCGCTGCGGACGGCTGCATAGTGAAGACTGCGGGTGTGGATGAAGGCATATGGAAGTTCCGCGGCCCGGC
>JAFTMS010000015.1 GCA_017452265.1 Bacteroidales bacterium
AAAAGAGAGCACACATTATTAATTCATCTCCAACCACTCTACGAGCCCTTCCACATGAGTATCCACCACGGCCTGCTTACCAGCTCGGCTTTGCAGATACTCCAAGTCAGATTTCGAATCTTGAAAAAAGTTCTCTGTCAATACTGCCACGCATAGCGATTTCTGAAGCAGATAGAAATTTTCCTCCCAGTCCATATCACCGTCTGAGATGTCGGTTCTGATGCGACGACCTGGGAAATTCTTGATAGCAGACTCGCACAGGCATTCTGCCAACTTATCAGAAGCAGTATGTCCTTTGCAAGTATAGACGCTCCATCCGGTAGCATTGAGCCATTTTGAGCCATTTCCGGCGGCGTTGACGTGGATGCTGATGAGAATTGTATTCTCCTTGCCCTCGGCTCTGCAGATGGCGTTTACGCGGTTTATACGTTCTGATAGTGGGATGTCCTCTTCTTCTGGAACAAGGAGTTCGGAATCGTAGCCTCTATCTATGAGATTTAATACAATTCTGCGGGCAATTTCGCGATTATAGATGGCTTCGTGGAATATTCCGTCCGGAGAGCGTTTGCCGGGGGGTGTTGAGGCCGTGGCCATTGTCGATAAGGATTTTCATGTCGTTGAGTGACGACAGCGCTGCGATTCTTTTGCGAAGGTAGGGATTATTTTGTAGATTTGCAGCAGAATAACAACTGCGACAGTTGTTGTTTTATAATTCGTAAAGCCCTGAGGATTCTTTGGATTCTCGGGGCGTTTCGGTTCCTGGTGCAGAACCAAAATGGGAGCCGCCGACAAAATGTAGTACCAATGTAGTACCATTTTACGAACAAACCCCTCTCAGAATGCACTGAAAGGGGTTTCGTGAGGTGCCTAGCGGAATCGAACCGCTGTAGCAGGTTTTGCAGACCTGTGCCTAACCGCTCGGCCAAAGCACCATTTCCCGAATGGGATTGCAAATATAGGGACTTAAAACGGATTTGCCAAATTTATTTCACGTTCGAATCGGCTTTTTTGCAGGTTTCGAGAAGGTAAGGCTTCAGGACAGATGTCCAGAGGAGGTAGCCTTCGCGATTGATGTGAAGATCGTCCGATTCGAAAAGATTGCGATTGATGCTTCCATCCGGCATAAGCAGTGTAGAGTTCACGTCTACAAATGTCACCTGACTGCTTGATGAAGCATAGTCGCGCATGATATCGTTGACGAGCTTCTGGGCTGTTCTTAATGATGCACGGCACTCGGAATATTTCCATGAAAGGAAATACACGGGAACACCCGGATAATCTGCCGCAAGTCTGTCGAACAGGAGTCTGTAATGGTCGAGAACGCCGACTGCCGTGAGATCCAGAATTTCATTGCCACAGATGTCATTGTCGCAGAAAATAACGAATGCCTTTGGCGAATAATGAGCCATGAGCTTGTCATAGTTTACGAGGATGTCACGCACAGTCGCGCCGCCATATCCACGATTCACGACAATGAGAGGAGCCATCATTTCATCAAGTCCTTTCCACAATCTGATCGAAGAACTTCCGAAAAAGAGCACGTCAATGTCGGAACGACTGTCAGAGGCTGCACCCGCTGCAAGCATATCCACATCTGAAGCATACCGGTGTATCCAGTCTGCGTCCCAGACCCCGCTGACAGGCAGGGCTGCTTCAATCATGACGCAGGATGAGTCCTCGGTTACAGCCAGTTGCGGCTTCACTCCCCTGCCACTGTTTTCGGAACCGGCACAAGAGACAAGAAGGAGCATGAATGCCAAAAGAAAAATACGGTTATTCAACATAAAGCAGCAGTCCTTTTAAATATTCGCCTTCGGGGTGATAGATGTTTACAGAGTGGTCGCAAGGCTGGTTCAGACGGTCGAGGATGCGCACGCTTCTGCCACACTGGGCGGCGGCTGAGAAGACAGCAAGGGCGAAAGCCTCCTTGTCAACGACCTGCGAGCAGCTGTATGTGAAGACGAGTCCGCCCGGAGCGACCTTTGAAATCGCAGCCGCATTCAGCCTCTGGTAAGCCCTCAAAGCGTTCTTGAGCGCTCCCCTATGCTTTGCAAATGCAGGTGGATCCACAATCATGAGATCGTATTTTCCTTCCGGAACACTGCGAAGATAGTCTATGGCATCGCAGCAGAGACTTGTATGGCGGGAAGGCTCGAAACCGTTGATTTCAACGTTGCGGTCGACCATCATCATGGCTTTCTTTGAGCTGTCCACGGAGTCTGCATGAAGCGCCCCATTAGCTAAAGCATATATTGAGAATCCACCTGTATAACAAAAGAGATTCAACACATTACGCCCTTTAGCCATACTTCCTACCAAAGCTCTGTTGTCCCTCTGGTCGAGGAAGAAGCCGGTCTTCTGTCCTTCGGTCCAGTTCACGAGAAATCTGTGTCCGTTTTCAAGCACGACCTGTTCATCATCGGAGAAGTTCTCACGTCTGTACAGATATCCGTCCACGAGTTCGAGGCCGGCCTTGAAAGGAGCCGTACCGGAGCTTTTGTCATACACTGCTTTAAGGGAGTCACCATAGACGATACGGAGCGCTTCGCAGATCTGCCTCTTGGCGCGGAACATGCCGACAGAATGGGCCTGAAGGACGCAAACGCCGTCATAATAGTCTATGATAAGGCCCGGAAGGTTGTCGCCTTCACCATGGACAAGGCGGTAGCAGTTAGTCGCATCAGCCGCCCTTTTCTCACCATCGGATGCCGCAGGATCCGCAGCAAGCCCGCACGCAATACGCACCTGCAGAGCCCGTGAAAGCATAATCTGCCAGTAATCGGGGGCAAGGGCCGAGGCATCGAAACTCAGCACACGTACGGCGATGGAGCCGATCTGCCAATGACCGTGGGCCAGAAGACTGCCGTCGGAGGCATGTACGGAAACGATGTCGCCCTCGGCAGGATTCCCCTGGACTTCGGCTATGGCGCCGGAAAACACCCAAGAGTGGAATCTGCGGAGGGATTCGTCCCTTCCTTTACGTAGTATAACTTTTATCATATATATTCAATACTTTAGAAATTTCAGATTCTTCGACTTCGCTCAGAATGACGTAGAGGTAAAACTCACGTCATCCGCGCTGCGGCTCTACGGTCTCCAGCAACGGATTCTTCGGCGAAGCCATCAGTCTGAGATACATCTCACGGCACACCCACGCATCAGTGGCCGCATAACGGCACTGAGAATCGGACAGCTTTTCGGCCTCCCAGTTGGAAAGCTGCTGCGTCTTCGATATGCGTATCCCGAGAATTATAGCCGCCATCTTCTTCACGCTCTTGTCACGTATCCCCCACTCCCAGACAATCTTCTGCAGATCAACAAAAGCCGCCGGATTGAATTCATGCAGCTTCTGAAGGCCGCGTATGTCGTCGTGTATTGCGGCTCCCACCTTCACTATCCTCGAATCAGCAAGCAGATTGCAGAGCCTTCTGTGCATACCTATAGTCTTGACCCTGAACAGAAAGGCCTTCTCCTGACCGGAAAGCTGCAGCAGAGCCACACCATAATGTGGCTGAGTGGGCGTGAATGTCGGACGCGTCTCCGTGTCAAAGCCTATCACCTTCTGCGAGCGCAGGTAGGCGATGGCCCTGTTGAATTCAGCACCGACACTGTCTATTACCTTTATCTTTCCCGGGAAAGAGGCATATTCTAACTTTTCTAACTCCTGAGGTGTTATAGTCTCAATATACATAAATCACTTCAATTATCAGAAGAGCAACATGTTAGAAAAACAGAAGCTCTCTGTATTTCGGCAACGGCCATGTCTCGTCGTCAATCAGCATCTCAAGATGGTCGGCGCTGTCGCGCACCTTGTCCATCATGTCCTTCACATCATGAGAATACGCCTTTGCCCTTTCGGCTATGTCCGCAATCCTGTTAGCCTTCTTGCGTGCTTCCACAAGGGCCTCCACATCGGCAGACACGTTATTGATATATGTGGATATCTCCTTCAATGTCGAGATCTCGGCAGCACACAGCGACGTATCACCGAAAATCTCCTTCACACCCTTGACATTCTCTATCAGGATGTTCTGATACCTCACCGCAGCAGGTATCACATGGTTCAGGCACATGTCACCCATCACCCTCGCCTCGATCTGCAGCTTCTTGACATACGTCTCATTGAGAATCTCAAAACGCGCCTCCACCTCATTCGGAGCGAGGACTCCAAGATTCCGGAAAAGATCCACGGTCGCTTCCTCATGGTAAACCTCATACGCCTCCGGCACATTCCTCACCGCACGGAGACCACGCGCAGACGCCTCCTCCTCCCATTCCCGGCTGTAGCCGTTGCCTTCGAACATGATGTCCTTCGCCTGAGTGATGAAACGGCGCACGACGGTCATCACAGCAGAAGAGCGGTCTTCACCGGCAGCTTCCAGAGCGTCCACCTCTGCACGGAATTCATTAAGGCTCTCAGCCACAATGGAATTCACCACATACACAGCAGAAGCGACATTCTGTGACGAACCTACAGCCCGGAACTCGAAGCGGTTGCCTGTAAAGGCAAACGGCGAAGTCCTGTTGCGGTCCGTATTGTCCGGGAAGATCTCCGGAATAGAGTTCACGATCTTTATCGACTCCTGACTCGAAGCATCGACGTCTATTTCCTTCATGTTCATTATTGCCTGAAACACGCCGTAAAGCGTAGAACCGGAGAATACCGACATGACAGCAGGCGGAGCCTCATGGCCGCCGAGACGATATGAATTGCTGAGCGTCGCAACAGATGTCATCAGCAGATAGTGATGCCTGTAGACAGCCCTTAGCACAGATGCATAGAATGAAAGGAACTGCAGGTTCTTTGTCGGCGTACTGCCCGGAGAAAGCAGATTCACGCCAGTATCCGTCATAATGGACCAGTTGCAGTGCTTTCCTGAACCGTTCACGCCGTCAAAAGGCTTTTCATGGAAGATCACCTTCAGATGATGCTTCTCCGCCACCTTCTGCATCAGGATCATCAGCATCATGTTCTGGTCGATTGCCTTTGTGGCCTCGCAGAAAACAGGGGCACACTCGAACTGGTTCGGAGCCACCTCGTTGTGGCGCGTCTGCAGCAGGATTCCGAGCTTGTATGCCTCTGTCTCGAAATCCTTCATGAACGAGCTCACCCTCGAAGGGATGGCGCCGAAATAGTGGTCCTCAAGCTGCTGGTCCTTGGCAGAAGTATGCCCGATGACAGTCCTGTTGCAGAGCATGAGGTCCGGCCTTGCGTTGTAAAGTGCCTCATCCACAAGGAAATACTCCTGTTCTATGCCGAGGTTCACCTTCACGGCCTTCACTCCTTCGTCGAAAAGGTTTGCGACCGATGTAGCCGCATTGCTCAAGGCCTGCAGCGACTTCAGATCAGGCACCTTCGTATCGAGAGCCTCACCTGTATACGATACGAAGACCGATGGTATGCAGAGAGTCCCGTCCATTATGAATACCGGTGAAGACGGATCCCAGGCCGAATATCCGCGCGCTTCGAATGTATTTCTCAAACCTCCGTTCGGGAAGCTCGACGCATCCGGCTCCTGCTGCACAAGAGCGCTTCCGTTGAACTTCTCGAAAGCCTTTCCGTCCTTCACCGAGATGAATGCCTCGTGCTTCTCTGCGGTCGAATCCGTAAGCGGATGGAACAGATGCGTATAGTGGGTGGCCCCCATCTCGATGGCCCATGCCTTCATGCCGGAAGCAATCTCGTTGGAGACGCTTCTGTCCAGTTTTGCACCGAACTTCACGGCAGCGAGAACCGCCTCGTAAGCCTGCTGGGACATGTATCCGCGCATCTTGTCGAGGTCCAGGACATTCTGTCCGAAATATTTCGACACCGGTCCGTCCTCTGCGAAATAACGTCCGGTCTTGTGGGAAGCGGCTTCATCCAAAGCCCGTTGTCTGAAAGTTGCCATAAGGATTTTGTCAAGTCGGCCGCAAAGATACAAGTTTCTTTAAAAATTATGGTTATATTTGCGCGCATTTACCGAAATTTTACACATAAAATATCAAGGAACATGGCAAGTATCTCACAGAAAGCCCGACTGATGCCTGCATCAGCAATCAGAAAGCTTCTTCCCTATGCAGATGCAGCAAAGAAGGAAGGAGTGAAGGTCTATCACCTGAATCAGGGCCAGCCTGACATCAGATCCCCGAAGTGCGCTCTGGACGCAGTAAAGAACTTTTCTGCGGCGAATGTATCCTATTCTCATTCGGCAGGCCTCATGGAGCTTCGCAAAGGCCTTGTGGAGAAATATTATAAAGGCATCGGCATAGACCTCACAGTGGACGAGCTCACTGTGACCATTGCCGGCAGCGAGAGCGTGAACCTCGCGCTGGAAATCACCTGCAACCCTGGCGACGAGGTTATCGTCCTTGAGCCATTCTATACGAACTACAACACCTTCGCGTTCATGAACGGCCTGACGCTCAAGGCCATTCCGACAGACATGAGAAAAGGCTTCCAGATACCTTCAATCGAAGAATTCGAGAAGGTTCTCACAGACAAGACCAAAGCCATCCTCATCTGCAACCCAGGCAACCCGACAGGGACCCAATATACAAAGGAGATGATGCTCAGGCTCGGAGATTTCGCCCGCAAGCACGACCTTTTCCTCCTGTCTGACGAGGTATATCGCGAGTTCTGCTACACCGACGAGCCACATTTCTCTGCGATGAGCATTCCGGATCTGGAACAGAACGTCATCCTGATCGATTCCGTCTCAAAGAGATACAACCTGTGCGGTGCGCGTGTGGGATGCATCGTTTCACACAACAAGGAAGTGATGGCGGCCGCAATGAAGTTTGCACAGGCACGTCTTTGTCCGCCGGTTCTGGGCCAGATCGCCGCTATCGGAGCGCTTGACACGCCTCAGGAGTATTTTGACGCGGTGAAGGAGGAATACATCAAGAGAAGAAACTTCATGATCGAAGGTCTCAATAAGATTGAAGGAGTATACACACCGCTTCCGATGGGTGCGTTCTATACGGTGGCAGAGCTTCCGGTAGACGACTGCGAGAAGTTTGCTAAGTGGATGCTGGAGAGCTTCCGTCTGGACAATGCGACGACCATGATTACGCCGGCCGCTTCATTCTACAGGACACCGGGCATGGGCAGGAATCATGCGAGGATTGCCTACGTGATCGAGGTGCCGGAGATGGAGAAGGCGATACGGGTACTGGAGGCAGGTCTTAAGGCTTATCCGGGAAGAACAATTTAACGTCATTGCGAAGCCCTTCAGGGCTGTGGCAATCCCCAGAAAGCGATAAAACACAAATGTTACGTGTATGAACATTTGTGTTTTATCGCTTTATATTCAGCACCTTAATAATTTTAGGCACAAGAAGCGACTCCACGAACTCCTCTTCCATGAAATGCGTCCCATCGTATAGTTCAAAAGTATCCCCGAAGTGTCTTCTCCATGTCCGCACGCTCACTACACCGCTTTTCCGATAGTGGTCCCGCATCCCGAAAAACGCATAGAACATATCAGTACTGCCGCTACGAGTAGAATTGGCAAGAGCCGCCTTTCTGTGTGCCCCATATTTACGCAGGACATCAAAAGTGAAATGCAGACGCTGCCTGTCTCCCGGCTTCGGACGGTATATCCTGTCGAACAGCCATGTCACTCCCGGAACAAGGGCAAGCCAGGACAGCCGCCCGAAATACAGGGGCGCATTCAGAGATGGGGAAACGAACAGGTGCGGCACCCCCTTGATGCGGACTGCATGCACGCTGCCGAGCGACTCCCCTATCACGAGCCGTGGCCGCAGTTCCTCCACCCATCCGGCGATCTGCTCCGCAGCCGCCTCCGGATCGAAGTCATACGTCCGCACGACCACATTGACCGAAGCCTCTCCACCCCCTTCTTCAGCAGGCAACCGGAAGCTTCTGCCGTCAAACGCACAGCGAAGAAGCCACGGAATCCTGGAATCACCGCCGCCACCCATGCCATGTATGTACAATACATTGATCATAATGACTGCAAAGTTATATATTTTTCCTATCTTTGCAGGAATTGCGCGAACAAAGAACTAACAATTATAGATTATGAAGCTTTATTATCTCTTATCAGCCGCAGCAGTTGCGCTTATCGCCATGTCGGCTTCAGCACAGCCGGGCCAGAATGAGCCTGCAGCTCCCGAGTACGAATTCACCGTCATCAAGGAGAATCCTGTAACATCAATCAAGAACCAGTACCGTTCGGGTACATGCTGGTGCTTTTCAGCCCTTTCATTCATCGAGTCCGAAATCCTCAGGACAAAGGGACAGGAGGTAGACCTTTCGGAAATGTTTGTCGTAGGCCATTCGTACCACGACAGGGCTGTCAAATATGTGCGTCTCGACGGCCATCTGAATTTCGCAGCCGGCAGCTCCTTCGGTGACGTCCTTCATGTGATCGAGGACTACGGAATCGTGCCTCAGGCCGCTATGCCTGGCATGAACTACGGCACAGAAATGCCGGAACAGGCGGAGCTTGACGCAGCCCTCAAGGGATATGTGTCAGCAATTGCAAAGAACCCGAACAGAAAGCTCACCACTGCATGGGTGAACGGCTTTGACGGCATAGTGGAAGCATATCTCGGAGCATATCCGGAGACATTCACCGTAGACGGGGCAGAGTACACACCTGAGTCATACAGGGACAATCTCGGAATCAACACAGAGGACTACGTGAACCTTTCTTCATTCGCGCACCACCCGTTCTATGAGCAGTTCATCATCGAAGTTCCTGACAACTGGAGATGGGACAGCGCATACAACCTTCCTATCGACGAATTCATGGAGGTCATGTACAATGCCATCGACAAGGGTTACACCATCGCATGGGGCTCTGACGTAAGCGAGAAGGGCTTCACACGCAACGGACTTGCAGTCCTTCCTGTCGAAGAGAAGAAGGCTGCCGCAGGATCGGATCAGGAGCGCTGGGTAGGAAAGGCCGCTGACGAGCCTAAGGAAGAGGCAAAGGGAGAACTTCCTGAAGAGCAGGTCTACGATGACGAGATGCGCCTTGACGGATACAACCGCAAGACCACTACCGACGACCACGGAATGCACATCTACGGAACCGCACAGGACCAGAACGGCACAAAGTACTTCATCGTGAAGAACTCTTGGGGTGATGCAGGCAAATACAAGGGAGTATGGTATGCATCTGACGCATTCGTACGCGCAAAGACACTCAACATCGTCGTACACAAGGACGCTCTTCCTAAGCACATCGCAAAGAAGCTCGGCATCAAATAGTTCCGAAGCTTATCTAAAGTGATTTTGACATGAAGATTGTCAAGCATATACCTAATACGATCACATCCATGAACCTTTTCTTCGGTGTCATGGGTGTGATTGTTTCCTTCAGCGACAAAGGAGGTCTGGAAACGGCATTCCTGTTCATGCTGGCCGCAGCTGTCTGCGACTTCTGCGACGGACTGAGTGCAAGACTTCTCAAGGCGTATTCCGAACTGGGCAAGCAGCTGGATTCTCTGGCGGACATGGTCAGCTTCGGTGTGCTGCCGTCCGTGATGACGTACAGGCTCATGGCCATGACCTCGCACGAAGGCATCCTGTGCTACATCCCGCTGCTGATTGCAGTATTTTCGGCCCTCAGACTTGGTAAATTCAATATAGACGAACGGCAGACCGACAATTTCATCGGACTTCCGACACCGGCCTGTGCCATGATCTGCGGTTCATTCGCATATTATGTCAGTCATGATCCCTCAAGCGCTTTGTACACATGGACTTGCAGCAGGTATTTCATTCCCGTTTGCTCGATTGTACTGTCGGCACTGCTCGTGAGCGAGATTCCGATGTTCTCGATGAAGTTCAAGAAGGACATGAAGAAGGGCACTCCCGTCTACAGACAACGGATCTGCCTTGCAGGAATCATCCTTGTTGCCACTCTCGCCGTCATTGTCCTCGGTCTCAACTGGTCGTTTATCATTCTGCTCGTATTCACTTCATATATAATAATGAACGTCATGGATCTGCTTTTCTTCAGCAGAAGACGTAAAGCAGTGTAGCTCAGATGAAGATTTTCAGCAGAGGCGGACAACCGTCGTGGGGCGTGTCCCTCATTCCTTTCGCAGTGCTGATTGCGGCCTTGATCGCCGTAATCAAGATATTCGGCACGGGAGCCCTTGACGGAGCCAGCCAGGTGGCTCTTCTTTTCGCATCCGGCGTGGTTGTAGCCATATCCATGGTATTCTACAGAATCCCATGGAAGGACTTTGAGGACTCGATTCTTGACAACATTCATGCTGTCGGCACATCCATCCTCATCCTGCTTCTGATCGGCGCCGTGTCAGGTTCATGGATGATAAGCGGAGTGGTCCCGACCATGATCTACTACGGAATGAAGGTCATCCTCCCGGAGATATTCCTCTTTGCCACATGCGCCATCTGCGCCCTCATCGCCGTAATGACGGGCAGTTCCTGGACCACCATCGCCACCGTCGGCGTCGCACTTGTCGGCATAGGAACGGCACAGGGCTATGAACCGGGATGGATTGCAGGAGCCATAATCTCAGGAGCGTATTTCGGCGACAAGGTATCACCGCTTTCGGACACGACCGTCCTTGCCTCGTCCTCTGCCGGCACTCCCCTCTTCACGCACATCCGCTACATGATGGTGACGACCGTTCCGTCATTTGCCATCACACTCATCGTCTTTCTTGTCGTCAGCCTCATGCATGACGTGCCGAGCGCAGCACATGCCGCAGACATTTCCGACGACCTCAAGAACACATTCAACATCTCTCCGTGGCTGCTTCTCGTGCCAGTAATCACTGCCCTGCTCATCATCCGCAAGGTATCGGCCATCGTGACTCTCTTCATTGCAGCCCTCATCGCAGGCATCACGGCCCTCCTTTTCCAGCCGCACATCATCGGTGCTGTAGCAACCGGACTAACTCCTGACCCATCAGCCGGCCTTTCATTCACAGACGGCTTCAAAGGCCTCTTCATATCATATTACGGCTCCACCGCAATCGACACCGGAAACGTCGCCCTGAACGACCTCATATCCACGAGAGGCATGACAGGCATGCTCAACACGGTCTTTCTGATCATCGCAGCCGGAACATTCGGAGGCACTCTCGTCGGAAGCGGAATGCTGAACAGTCTTACGGGAATGCTCACAAGGTTCATCTCACGACGTGTCAGCATCGTGGCATCGACCGTCGGCACGGGAATCTTCGCCAATATGATCACGGGAGACCAATATCTTTCAATCATTCTCACAAGCAACCTCTACAAGAAGCTTTACGAGGAAAGGGGCTATGAGACAAGGCTTATGAGCCGTTCGGTGGAGGATTCAGCCACTGTCGTTTCCGTGCTGGTCCCATGGAATTCATGCGGAATGACACAGGCGACCGTCCTGAAGGTGCCGACGCTCGAATATCTCCCCTACTGCCTCTTCAACCTCATATCGCCGCTGATGTCCATTATCATCGCCGCAATCGGCTATAAAATCGTACGGAAATCAAAATAAATGTTTAATTTTGCAGAATACGTAACTATAACAATACCGAATCATGAAAGAATTGAAAGGAACAAAGACTGAAGCAAATCTTCAGGCAGCTTTCGCAGGCGAGTCACAGGCCCGCAACAAGTACACATACTATGCTTCCAAGGCAAAGAAGGACGGATATGTCCAGATAGCAAAGCTCTTTGAAGAGACTGCAAACAACGAGAAGGAGCACGCAAAGATCTGGTTCAAGCTGCTTCACGGCGGTGAAATTCCTACGACAGAGGCGAACCTCCTTGACGCAGCCGAGGGCGAGAACTACGAGTGGACAGACATGTACGCAGGGTTCGCGAAGGATGCACACGAGGAAGGATTCGAGGAGATCGCCATCCTCTTCGAGAAGGTCGGTGAAATCGAGAAGATGCACGAGGAGCGCTACCGCAAGCTTCTTGCAAACGTGGAAGGCGGTCTCGTATTCTCACGCGACGAGGACATGATGTGGGAGTGCTCGAACTGCGGCCACATCGTGATAGGAAAGAAGGCTCCCGAGCTCTGCCCTGTCTGCAAGCACGCAAAGAGCTACTTCATGATCCATCCGACAAACTTCTAAGAATCGCAAGACATTCCATAAAAGCCGCCCCGGAATCCGAGGGCGGCTTTCTCATTGAGAAATCCCCGTCCAAAGGCAATACCTTTTGACGGGGATGAATATATTTGCTACTAACTTTTATTCGGCGGCTTGAGTTACAGATACGACAAATGTATTATTACCATCCTTGTATTTATAACCATCTAGTTCAGGCAGCGTACAAACTATTACGGCTTTACGCACTAATCCTGTATTATTGTAATCAGCATTCAATATCCACCATGTGTCACCATATTCATCTGAATTTTCTTTCTTTTTATAATCACAATTCAACCATGAAACAGTCTTGGTCTTATCGCCATTATGATAGTCATCATAATCGTAATATGCGAATTCAGCACCGCCATATACTTGTTGAGTAAGTTCTAAATCGAAATTATCTAAAGTATTTGTACCAACGTCAACTGGAAAATACGACAATGGATGGCCAGACAAACCTGCAACAGGTATATCATTGTACTCAGTCATACTATTCCATAAGGAAATTGTGGTCTTTCCATCGTAAACGGATTGAATTATCTTAATTGATTTAGTTTCAAAACCGTCAACGAGCAAATATCCATTCACATCATCAAAAGTAGCAGTAATCGTTGCCGAGCGTTCTGCCCCTGAATTATTTTGCTTTATATCAGCATCCCACCATGTATCTGCATCTCTATAATATACATCAATCCAATCTGCTTTCTGACTTGTTGCATCATCAATGATTGAGAACTTTACATTCTCATAGAATATAACGTTTGTACCGCTATTCGGTATAGCATTCGCTGCAGCCAAATTCCACTCATCTACTCCATTCTCTTTAACAACAGCATAGCACCAACTTAATTGCATTATTCCGCCCTCACCATCAGCATTATAAGATGATTTTAACTCTGAAACATATTGCAATTCTCCTTTGACTTCATCATTGCTAACTCTTTTAGCTTTCGTACTTTCAAGATTAAGAGGCACGTTCTTCACTGTGTTTTCCTTGAATGTGCAAGAGGTAGAAGAAGCATCGAATGTGTATACTGCCTTATCCGTTGTTACAACATATTTGTATCCTGAGACAGTTACAGGAGGTACAGCCATATAGATGCCGGTTTCCTGCTTAGCTTCAGTTACTCCAGTCAAAGACAAAGGAGACGTAAGTGTTGTTGTAATGGTTTTTGAATCATTTCCCCAGAACAATTTACATGCATCACCCAAAGCACCAGCGTTATCGACATGATATTTTCCTGCGTCTAAGTCATATCCTAAAGTACCATTATTACCCTGTCCGGCTATAGGCTCATCTGAAGAAACCAGCTGAACAGATTTAACCTGCTCTTCAGCGTATGTACCGTTTCCAGAATATACAAGGAAGCGCATAAGCGTACCGACAATCTTCATTTGCGCAGCATATGAAGTTTCTGTTGCACTGATTTCGATAGGGTCACTGATAAGCTGCACAAGCTCTTTATTAATTTCACCTGGATTTTCTTGTTTCACATTAGCGTAGAATTTATTGAATTCCACCTTATCCGGTTCAACTATATGCTGATTATACATGATCCAGACTTTATCACCTGCCTCAAAAGTAGTATATGCAAACGAAGCATTGTAAGAATCTGAAAGAATGGCCTTGGTGTCTCCTCGCTGTACTGCAGTACCATCAGATTTATAACCACTGGCATAAACCACATCCCCTTCTTCCCATTTCAGTCCTTCGGCATCACTGAATGCAGCCTTTGTCACATCTGAAAGGCTGGCATTTATGGTGATGGTCTTTCCTGCCTCTTCCTGCGGAGTCTGAGGCTCCAGATTTTCTGTCTGACATGAAACTGCAAGAGCTGACATGGCAGCTGCTGCAAATGCTATATTGAATATCTTTTTCATGATTTTCATTGTTACAAGGTTAATCCCAACTTAAATCATCTTCAGTATCATAGTTGAAGTTGCCGGTACCTCCGTTCCTGTACCATGGGCCGCTTGCACAGAGGACTCCTTCGGTCACCGTTTCGACGACAGACAGGCTCGGAGACTCGTAGGCCTGTCCCTTCGCGGTCTTTGCCGCATTTGTTTCTTTGTAAATCATAAATTGCAGTTTTAATGTTTTTGTGATTGTTTCATACTAATATAACCTCAGCCAGTTGAGTCTGACCGGATATGCTGTCGTTCCGCTGATGCGGAGCGTATGCTTTCCTGCTTCAAGAGGGATGTTCACGTCGAAGTCCGACCATTCGTACGATGTGTCCGGCAGTTCGAGAAGCCCGAGGCTCTGTCCGTCCACCTCAATGCGGAGGGTCGTCTCCATATATGTCTGATAGCGTATTCCGAGACCATATGTACCTTTTGACGGCAGTTCCACCTGATACTCCACGGCCGTGTCCTTCTTGAGATCGTAGAGCTCGAGCTCACCGATGACGTCCGTACATGGAAGAAGGTGGACTGCGCCCGTGTATCCGCTGTAATGCTCGGCCGGAATCACCTGTCCCGGAACATACCATAAATCCTTATCCTGAGTGGACATGTTCACGAAGACCTTGCCCAGCTCAGTGAGTCCGAACGGTTTGCGGTCCGAGAGGAGGTTGTTGTTGCACTCGCTGTTGCCGTATCCCCTCGGGATGAACCATGCGTACCGTGCCACTTGCTCCTCCGCCTCAAGGGCGTTGATGGCCTCGACCATATACTTCATCTGCGCATCGAGGGAGATGTTGTTGTTGGCCCAGTTGCAGAACTCCGTGACCCAGATAGGCTTTCCGTATTTCTTGAAGCCTTTGACGAAATCCATCATGGCGGTGGCGGAGCCCATATAACAATGCAGGGCGACTCCGTCAACATCGTCCCAGCTGATGCCCGGGAGCGAGAAGAATTCGTCATACCATTTCCACGGGTCGTTGTAGCCGGCAAGCGTGCCGTAGTTCATTGCCGGAGCTATGATCTTCATTCCCAGCTCCTTGGCTATGGCCACGACCCTCGGCCAGTCCTGTGCAGCCTGTGTCGGAGTCATGTTCGCCTGATCCGAAAGGTTCGGTTCGTTGTACGCCAGAATATATTCGCATTCAGGATGGGCTGCCTTGAAGTCACGTACCGTCTGCTCGCTCCAGTTCGCGTTCCATATCATCGGTAAGAAATCCATATCATACTTTGCGAACTGAGCGTACACCTCGTCGGAATTGCTTATTCCCCAGTTGTATGACCAGCTGCACGCAGTGGCGAGGAGCGGAACGTCATTGTCCGGAATCTGTCCGAAGTTGAAGCTCACTCCCCTTTTGGCGCTCCTCTTCTGAAGGGCCGTGTAACCAGTCACCGCATCCGGTTCCTCAGGTGTGCGTCCGCCGCCTTCCGTGGCTGTCTCGCAGGACACGGCAAGAAGAGCGGCCGTGATTGCAAACGTCAAGTTAAAAAGTCTCATATTACTGTTTCTGATATACTTTCACATAGTCCACATACATCGACGCCTCGCCTTCAGGAAGGGCTGTGACGGCAGCAGGATCAAGGATACCGGTGAAATGTCCGCCTACCGCCAGATTGAAGAGGATGAAGAAGTCGTGGTGGAAATAATGTCCCGTACCCCAGTCGTCATCCTTTCCTGAGATGCCCATCTCATAATATGGCTCGGCATCCGGAAACCTGTCCATATCCACATACATCCTTATATCGGTCTCGTCCCACAGAATCGTGAAGAGATGATACTCGCCGTCCTGCAGACTGTAGCTCCATGTCGATGCCTTCGCATAGTTCGGATATGCCCAGTTGCCGCCTCCGACATCCTTATAATAGCCCCAGTGGCATGCTCCGTTGAAGTATCTGTCCTGTGCCTTCTTCCTTATGCCGTCGGCATTTCCCATTTCAAGGATGTCGATTTCCCCGCACCTCGGCCAGCCTACCTCGTCATAGTCGTTGCCCATGAGCCAGAACGCAGGCCAGAGTCCGTCCGCCGTTTGCGGAAGCTTTATGAGCGCCTCGATCTTTCCGTAAGTGAAGGCCTTCCTGTTCTTCGAGTTGATACGTCCCGAAGTGAACGACTTTCCGCCGTAATCCTCCACCTTGGCCGTAAGTATCAGGCAGCTGCGGCCGCTTTCCTCGTCCTTTCCTATGGAAACGTTCTCCTCACGGTAGTACTGAAGTTCGGCGTTTCCGTTGCCGTTTCCGTTCACCTCGATGTTCCACACTTCCTTGTCGAGTGTCTCAGCATTGAAGAGATCCTCCCATACGAGGGTGTAGCCTTCCGAAGCTCCCGAACCTTCTTCCGAAGGAACAAGGGGGGCTGAAGGCTGCACAGTGTCCTGTGCTTCAGACCCTGTCTTGTCCTCCGGATTGCAGGCCGACATTGCGACGCAAAGCGCCAGAATCGGGAATGCAGTCATGCTACTTCTTGTAGAAGAAGATTGCATCGATATCGAAGGTTGTTCCTGCTGTTCCGCCGCTGAGAACCGCAAGGATATTCGCCTTGGAAGCTGTATTGTCCTTAGAATAGTCGAATCCTGTGTCTGCAAGGCTGATTTCATATTCGTTCCACGCATTTGCCTGGAATTCGCCGCTTACAGGAGCTATTGCCGGATACTGGACTCCAGAATCCTCGAATGTTCCCTGACCGATCGCGAACTTATACTCTCCGCCGCACCAATAGAGAATCATGCAGTGTGCGACATTGGCTGCACCCTTGTATGCAAGATGCAGCTTCCAGTTTGCGATATCATCTTCACTGCTGACAAAAGCAGGAACATATTCCGGGTTGGTTACACACCAGCCTGCTCCAGACCAGCCAACATTGCCGACAACAAGTGAAGTCCATGTCACAGCTTCACCATAGAAGTTGAGTCCTGACGATGTGCCGGCATTGTAGGTACCTTCCCAGATATAGTAGAACACATTGGTGTCGTCAACATAATATGCAGCCTTCACCTTGTCCTTGATTGCCTCTGCCGAATACTCGTCAAGAGCGATGGGCACATACTCCGAGCCCTGAAGCGAAGCGTGAAGCTCACCGTCATTGCCGCCTGTATTCTCGTTTCCGCCAGTATTTTCATTGCCGGTATTCTCGTTACCGGTGTTCTCATTACCGGTGTTCTCGTTGCCGTTCTGCTCTGTGTTGTCCGGCTTCAGGCCGTTGTTATCAGTGTCTGTATCCGTTTCGACCGGCGTGCATGACGCGATCACGAAGATAGCTGCTGCAAGAAATGCAGATACTCTTTTGAATGTAGTTTTCATATTGCTTTGTATTAATTGGTTAATTGTCCGTGTATCAATATCCGTTGTTCTGTGTAAGGCCTCCGATGCGGATTTCCTCGTCCGGTATCGGCATAAGTTCGTGCTTTCCCTTGATGAAGGTCTCCATATATGCCTGAGCCTCTGTCGTTTCCGTTGCCTTATAGGCATCCATCACTTCCTTGGCTATGCCCCAGCGGCAGAGGTCGAACCACCTGTGGCTTTCCATGGCGAGCTCCACACGCCTCTCGTGACGTATGGCCATTTCGAGGTCACCGGTATTGTCGGCAAGCTGATGCAGGGCGTATCCGTCGGTATAGTCCGGAACCTTATAGCCTGGGAACTGCGGAAGGATAGCCTGTGAGCCGCGCGCACGTGAACGCACCTTTTCGAGATATTCCTTTGCAGTCACGGAATCACCGCAGCGGAGGCAAGCCTCGGCATACATGAGATAAACATCTGCAAGTCTGATGGTTATATAGTTGATAGGAGAACGCGAATGGTGGCTATCTTCAAGGACGACGTAGCTGAGCTCCCTGTTCATGATAGTACGCTTCACACCGAGATTGCGGTTGCCGAGATAGATTTCGTCCGCAGGTGTCGTGATCTGGTCGTCAGTCGGCACGAGAATCGATGCTTCACGGCGTGGATCACCGGCCTCGAACTCGTCATAAAGATTCTGCGTCGGATGGTTGAAGCCCCAGCCCGGACTGCCGAAAGCGGTAGAGCGTGAACGTGTGAGGATCGTAGCGAATGTACCTCTCGTGAAGCCGTTGCCTTCACCATAGTCGGACATCGAATCAGCCATGTACTGTATCTCGAACACCGATTCAGGACCGTTCTCGCCTTCGAGAGTGAAGATGTCGTTGTAATCTGGGCAAAGACTGTATTCCGAAGCCTGGTCTCTCATGAAGGCTGCACCCCAGTCCTCTGCCATTCCGTAATATGCATCAGCCTCCGATCCTCCGTTGTTTCTCTGACTGTCAGCCCAATAGAGATATGCCTTCATGAGCATCGCCTGTGCCGCACCCTTCGTCGCACGTCCCATGTCGTCGGCAGCATAAGCACTCTTGAGCGGAAGGCCTGCCTCGGCCATCTTGAGATCCGAGATGATCTGCGTGTACACCTCGTCAACGCTTGCACGAGGCTGCTTCCAGTCCTCGCTGCTGTAGATCGGAGCAGTCACGACAGGGACACCGCCATACAGACGCACGAGACGGAAATAATAGTATGCCCTGAGGAAATGTGCCTCGGCCGCGAGACGTGTCTTGAGCTCTGATGTCAGCACGTCGTCCTCTTCCATTGCCGGAATCTGTTCCAGAGCAAGATTTGCGCGTGCAATTCCCTGATACTGTGCACGATAATAGTCAAGTACCATCGTATTGTTGGCTATGGCCTTGAAGTTCTCGAGGTCAAATACATCAGCCATGTCGGAAATGTTCTGGCCGCCTTTGAGGGCATCGTCGGAAAGGACGTCGCCGAAGAAGAACTCGGAATAGTATGTGTTCTGATACTCCCACAACAGTGGGGCGTAGGCCGCATTCGTGACCTGTACCGCTGTCTCCGCACCAGTGAAGAAGTCCTCCACCCTGTTTGTCATCGGGCCGTCCTCACGAAGCCAGTCGTTACAGGCAGTGAGCGCCGGAATGAGGAGGATCAATGTATATGATATTTTCGATTTCATTTCGTTGTGATTTAAGACCTACATCAGAAGTTCAGGTTCACGCCGAGCATGAACGTCCTTGACTGCGGATAGTTGCCGTAGTCGACACCGCCGCCGACTTCAGGGTCGTATCCGGTATAGTTGGTGAATGTGAAGAGGTTGCTGCCTGAGATATAGATCCTGCAGCGGCTCATCTTCACCTTTTCCGTCCATTTCGACGGGAGGGTATATCCGAGCTGGACGTTCTTGAGCCTGAGGTACGAACCGTCCTCCACATAGCGGCTGCTGTTCTCCGTGTTCATCGGATTGCCGAACGGATTCGGAATGTTTCCGTCAGGGTTGGATTCGCTCCATACGTCACGCATGGTGGTGCTGAGCGTCGCCTCGTTGCCGGTGCCTTCCGTCCTCAGTCTCAAGGCGTTGAAGATTTCATTTCCGTATACGCCCTGGAAGAAGAGCTGGAAATCGATGCCCTTCCATTCAGCTCCGAGGTTGATTCCGTAAGTGAGCCATGGGAACGGATTTCCGAGCGATGTCTTGTCGTTTTCGTCGATCATGCCGTCATTGTTCAGGTCACGGAAGCGTGCGTCACCGATCTTGTATCCCGCAGATGCACCTTCAGCCCAGAGATGGCTGTCGATTTCCTCCTGCGAACGGAAGATGCCGTCATATTCATATCCCCAGAACGAGTAGAGCGGAAGTCCTTCATCGCAGACCGTCCTGTCGCCCCAGACCTTCTCTCCGCCGTTCAGCGCCGTGAGCTCGTTGCCGATGAACGACACGTTGCCACCTATATTATATGCAAGCTGTCCGATCTGGTTCCTGTGATTGAGAGTGATTTCGACTCCCCTGTTGCGCACTGTACCGACATTTGCCGTCGCAGAATAACGGTTGCCGACGTGTGCCGGGGCCGTGACGCTCAGAAGCATCTCCTTAGTATCCCTCTGGAAGACATCCACTGTACCGGTGAGCCTGTTGTTGAAGAGGCCGAAGTCCACACCGGCGTTCCACTGCTCCGTCGTCTCCCATTTTCCCCCGTTGTTCACGTATGTGAGGATGGTGGCACCTCCGGCGAGCGCCTGCTCCCCAGTGCCAAGAACGTAGTCCACGAATGTCGGGCCTGTATTCATCATCGTCAGCAGGAAGGCATTTTCGCCGATCTTGTCGTTACCGATGCGTCCCCAGCCCACGCGGAGCTTGAGGTCTTCGAGCCAGTGCACGTTCTTGAGCCACTTTTCGTTGCCGATTCTCCATGCGGCCGCAGCAGAAGGGAAATATCCCCATGTGTGCTCCTTGAACTTGCTCGAACCGTCAGCACGGAAATTGACCGTGATCATGTAGCGGCTGTCGTACGAGTAATGGACACGGCCGAGCATCGCGAACCTGCGCGTACGGCCGGCTCCGTCGCTGGCCTTGTTCTGATCCTCCGTCGTCTGGGAAAGATACCAGTTGGTCTGAGTCGGATTGAGGATGGACGAGCCTGAGCCTCCCAAGGTCTCGTACTGGTACTGTTCGGTCGTCTGGCCGGCCATCACAGAAAAACTGTGTTTCTTGATGTCACGGGAATACGTCAGCGTGTTCTCCACCATTATCGTCTGATATCTTCCCACGCTGCTTTCGAGGAAGTTCTTGTCCATCTTGTCATAATCCGAATAGATGTACGCATCCTTGAAGAGCTTATGCCTTGTGTTGGTGAGGTCCATGCTGACGTCGCTGCGCCATACAAGGCCCTTCAGAGGCTTGATTTCCATAAAGATGTCGCCGACCCAGCGTTCCGTCTTGTCCGACGGATGGCTGTGCTCGACCATTGAAAGCGGATTTGTGACGTTCTTGAAGTTTGAGGCTGCACTTATCCGGTTGCTCATGTCCTCGCCCTTGCGGCTCACCGCTCCTTCCGGATAGCGCGCCGGATCCCATGGCGCCATTGCGATGGCGGCAGAAAGGATGGATGCTCCCGGAGAACTGCTGTTGTTCATCGCGTTACGTCCGTGAGAAGTCATGAAAGTAAGGTTCTCGCCGATTCTGAGCCACTTGGCGATGTCGTATGCCGAATTCACTCTGAGCGAAGTCCTCGTGAAATCAGAGCCGATGATCGTTCCCTGCTGGTCGAACCAGTTGGCGCTCATCGACCAGTAGCCCTTCTCGCTTCCGCCATCCACGCTTGCATGATAGTTCTGGATGAGGGCGTTCCTCCTGAAGACAACGTCCTGCCAGTCGGTATCTATCTGACTGTAGTCCAGATTCTTCGGATAATAGTTTGATTTGCCTGTGAGATATGAGCGCACCCATGCGTCTCTTCCGTCGTTCTGGAGTACGGATGCTCCACCGAGGACATTAGCCATATATGAGGAGAACTCGGACGCGTTCATGAGGTCGATTGGCCTCCATCTGTTCTGGATTCCGGCATATGCATCCACGGAAACGTTGATCCTTCCGTCCGACGAACCTTTCTTGGTCGTCACGAGGATGACGCCGTTCGCTCCTCGCGAACCGTAGATTGCGGTCGCGGAAGCGTCCTTGAGGATTTCCGTCGATGTGATGTCGTTCGGGCTGAGATAATTGATGTTGTCAACTATGACTCCGTCCACTACATATATAGGGGCGCTGTTGTTGACTGTGCCGATTCCTCGGATGCGGACTTCCGCAGAGGCTCCCGGCTGGCCTGAACTGGCATTGACCGTGACACCGGCCGCTACACCCTGCAGCGCCTGGTCAAGACCGGCAGCAGGTGTCTTCTTCAGCTGGTCGCCCTTGACTGATGCGACCGAACCGGTAAGATCGCTCTTCTTCATGACGCCGTAGCCGATGGCCACGACCTCTTCAAGCATCTGAGCGTCAGACTGTAAAGCTACATTAATCTGCCCCCCCCTGGTGACATTTTCCTCATGGTCGAGGAAACCGATGGAAGAGAAGACAAGCGTCTGCCCCGACTGTACCTCTATATTATAGAAGCCGTCCATGTCGGTATAGGTTCCCTGCATCGTTCCCTTCACGACTACGGATACACCCGGAAGCGGATACTTGTCGTCCGCAGAAGTCACCTGACCTGTCACGTTCAGGATCTGCGCCGAGACCGTCTGCAAGGCAAGCAGAAAACTGATGAAAAGAAGAATCTTTTTCATATTTATTGGTTATGTGTTGTCTGTTTATGTGGTCTTTACGGGAGCAAAGATACAGATATAAATATACACAGATACTGAAAACGACTCACAAAACCTCAACAAGCGCTAAATTATGGTTCAACATCGGCTCAACACCTTTTATTCAATACGCTTAATATCAACTGATTATATTTTAATTTGAGCACAACCATAATTTTTCCCATTCAATTTTATGACTCAACAAGCGGATTTTATATATTTGCAGTCTGAAAGAACTGAAAAATGAGAAGAACCGTCCTTACCTACGCACTTTTTCTTATATCGCTCTGCTGTTCCGGCTTCCATCCGAACGTCAGGAACTTCGACAGGAGCACATACAAGGCCGGCACGCAGAACTGGTGCATCACCCAGGGAGCGGGCGGATGCATCGTGGCAGCAAACACAGGAATATTGGAATTCGACGGCCTCGAATGGTGGCAGACCCATACTTTGAACCGCACCAGCGTACGCTCCCTTTATTATGACAGGGAGAACGACAGGATGTACTATGGCGGAACGAACGAACTGGGTTATGTACGGATGGGAGGAAACCAGCAGATGGAGATGGTCACGCTTCTCGACACGATGGACGTGTTTCTGGGTGAGATATGGGGAATCCATAAGATAGGTGAAGACCTGTGGCTGAGGGAGAACGGGAGGATGCACCGCTTTGATTTCAGAAGCATGACACAGCACGATTTTCCTGGACTCGTGTCGTATTCGACAGAAATCGGAGGAAGGCTCATTGTGTTCGTCAACGGCTCGGGAGCCTATGAGCTGGACGGAAACGGCAAGTTCTCGATCATCAGTCAGAGTGAGGCGCTGGCCGGGATGAAGGTGTGCGCGATTCTGCCGTATGGCGCAGAAGGACTGCTGTTCGTGACAAGCACGTACGGTCTTTTCCTTCTGAAAGACGGCCGCCTCTCCCCTCTCGAACTTGATTTCAGTCCTCAGCTCAGGCATTCGAATGTCTTCTGTGCGGCGACTGACGGAAGGCATCTGGCCTTCGGAACCGTTGCAGACGGAGTATTCATAAGAAATCTTTCAGACGGAAGGTCAATGCACCTGAACACTTTTTCCGGACTGCAGAACAACACCGTGCTGAGCATGTTCTACGACCGGAAAGGAGATCTATGGCTCGGACTTGACAAAGGAATAGACCTCGTCCAGCTGAGCAATCCCGAATACAGGCTGTTCGGAAACGATGACATCTTCGGTTCCGGCTATGCATCTGCAATCTATGACGGTGCGCTGTGGCTCGGCACGAACCAGGGACTGTACCGGACGCCATACCCGTTGAGCGGCAGAATGCTGGAAGACAGCGACATCTTGCCCGTGGAAGGCATCACCGGCCAGGTGTGGTCGCTTCTCTCATACGACGGAAGACTTTTCTGCTGTCATGACCGTGGACTGTATATTATAAGGAACGGGAAACTTACGCATATCCCGCTTAACGGAGCCTGGAAGCTTGAGCCGCTGGCGGAATGGCAGGACAGACTGCTCGGTTCGACATACGACAGGCTTTTCCTACTCCGGAAGAGCGGCGGAGAATGGCGTTTCGACGGTTTTGTGGAGGGCTTCGAGGACTCAACAAAGGCATTTGAGGAGGACATGGACAGGAGAATCTGGTTCGGCCACTGGGTGAAGGGACTTTTCAGGCTGACTCTTGATGTGGAAAAACGTATGGTCACCGGTTCGGAGTACTTCTCGCGGAACGAGGGATTTCCTCAGGACTGGAGCAATACGCCTTCGGAAGTGAACGGAGAGGTGATCTTCACGACGACCGAAGGCTTCTACCGCTACGACAGCTACACAGGGAAGGTCCATCCGCAGGAGCAGCTGAACAAGCTGTTCAACAGGAGTCCGTCCGGAGTGCGCGTATTCACGACTCCACAGGGTGAATCTTATTTCTCATCAGGAACGATGCAGGGTCTGTATTTCAAGGGTGAGGACGGTGCATACAGGTTCGACACACTGTCGCTGCGTCAGGTTGCGCCCAAACGCATCGTAGGATTCGACGACATCATCAGCCTGTCGGACAAGTCTCTGATGGTCAACACCGAGGATGGCTTCTCGATAATCATGACCGACATGATCCGCAGCTGCCCGGTCCCTGACTTGGCAGGGAACGTCTTTGTTAAGGAAATCCACACGACCCAGTCACGAGGAGATTCGCTCATATTCTCATCCCGCAGCGACAGCCTCTGCAGAAATGCCGCAATCAGATTGCCATATTCATGCAATTCATTGAAGTTCAAGGCTGCGCATCCGCGTTTCGAGTCCGACGATGCAGTGCAGTTCAGTTTTCTGCTTGAGAACTACGACAGCGACTGGTCGCAGTATTCGCCGGCAAACTCCAAGGAATACACAAAGCTCCCGCATGGACGGTATGTATTCCGCACAAGAGCAAGGTGCAGCACGGACGGAACAATAAGCGAATGCACGGTTCCGGTGACGATAGATGCTCCATGGTACAGGAGCAAAGCGGCAATGATCATTTACGCAGTTCTTCTGTGGCTTCCGCTGCTCGTGATCTTCAAGACGATACAGCATCTGTCCATTAAACGTGCAGGACAGATTTCCCGCAGGCAGGAGGAGGAGATGCTGCAGAAGCAGATGAAGGCGGATCTTGAGCATAAGGCTCAGGACCTCGCGGCATCGACGATGAACGTCATCAGGAAGAACGAGATCCTGCTGGACATCGATGCGGACATCGCAAAGGCAACGGAATATATTGCGGAAGACCGCAACCGAAGCCTGAAGATCCTCGGCAAGATACGCCACGACATCAGGGAGAACATACAGCACGACGACGTATGGCACAAGTTCGAGAAGAACTTCGACATCGTATACGATGATTATCTGAGCCGATTAGGCAAATCTTATCCGCAGCTGACCGTTTCCGACAAGAAGATGTGCGCCTACCTCAAGATGGGGCTCAGTTCCAAGGAGATCGCCCCTCTTCTGAACATGACGGTACGCAGCGTGGAGATGACCCGTTACCGTCTCCGCAAGAAGCTGGAGCTGCCCCACGACGAAAATCTCATGACGTTCCTGCAGAGGTTCTGATATTAAAAGAAGCCGCTCCGGTGTGGAACGGCTTCATACTGTTTCTGACCGAGGTCAGCTTACTTTGCGATAACGCGTGCCATTTCGAGCACCTTGTTTGAATAACCCCACTCGTTGTCATACCATGAAACGACCTTAGCGAAGTTAGCGTCGAGGCTGATACCTGCCTTAGCGTCGAAGATTGAAGTGTTAGAGCAGCCGCGGAAGTCAGTTGAAACAACTGCATCCTCAGTGTAGCCAAGGATACCCTTGAGTTCGCCCTCTGAAGCCTCCTTCATTGCAGCGCAGATCTCTGCCATAGTAGCCTCCTTCTCGAGAACTACAGTAAGGTCAACAACTGAAACGTCAGAAGTAGGGACACGGAATGCCATACCTGTGAGCTTGCCGTTGAGAACAGGAAGAACCTTACCGACTGCCTTTGCAGCGCCTGTTGATGAAGGGATGATGTTCTCGAGGATACCGCGGCCACCTCTCCAGTCCTTGCGTGAAGGACCGTCAACAGTCTTCTGAGTAGCTGTTGCAGCATGAACTGTAGTCATGAGACCCTTGACGATACCGAACTTGTCGTTGAGCACCTTAGCGATAGGAGCGAGACAGTTTGTAGTACATGAAGCGTTAGAGATGATGTCCTGACCTGCGTATGTCTCGTGGTTCACACCGTAAACGAACATAGGAGTAGCGTCCTTTGAAGGAGCTGACATGATCACCTTCTTTGCACCAGCCTGGATGTGCTTGCGAGCCTTCTCATCCTCAAGGAAGAGACCGGTTGACTCAACAACCACTTCAGCCTCAACCTCATTCCACTTAAGGTTAGCAGGATCCATCTCTGCTGTGAGGCGGATCTTGTTGCCGTTTACTACGAGCGCGCCGTCCTCTACAGAAACCTCGCCCTTGAACTGACCGTGAACTGAGTCATACTTGAGCATGTAAGCAAGATACTCAGGATCGAGAAGGTCATTGATACCTACAATCTGGATGTCGTTTGAGAAGTTCTCAACTGCAGCACGGAATACCATACGGCCGATACGGCCGAAACCGTTAATACCTACTTTAATCATTGTTTGAATCGTTTATATAAAAGTTATACTTTAAATTGTCTCGTCGTCGGGATACGTACTCCCGCAAATCCGTGCAAAGTTAGAAAAAATATTGTAATGTCATTCTGTTTCATTAAATATTTTAATGTGTATCTTTGTAAGACAAAACATGACATCTATGCATATCCTCATCACAAACGACGACGGCTACCAGGCAAAGGGCATACAGGTCCTCACAGACATAATGAGACAGTTCGGCAAAGTGACTGTCATTGCACCGAAGAAGCACCAGTCCGGCATGTCCATGGCTGTTTCATTGGGTTTCAAGCAGATAGCCCATAAATGCTTCGGGGCGGA
>JAFTMS010000016.1 GCA_017452265.1 Bacteroidales bacterium
CAACCTCTTTCTTCATGCTACCCTCATTCATAGCAAGAATTCTTTTTTCAAGGGCTTCCTGAATATAAGGACCTTTTCTTAATGAACGACTCATAATCTCTTAATTTATTCCGTTATTTTTTCCTTCTTTCAATGATAAACTTGTTTGAAGTCGCCTTAGGATTACGAGTCTTATAGCCCTTAGCTGGCAGACCCTTGCGTGAACGTGGATGTCCTCCTGATGCGCGTCCTTCACCACCACCCATAGGGTGATCTACCGGGTTCATAACGACACCACGGTTGCGAGGGCGGCGTCCGAGCCATCTTCTGCGTCCAGCCTTTCCGTGTGACTCCAGGTTGTGGTCTGGATTCGATACTGTTCCTACAGTTGCGCGGCAAGTCACGAGAACCATTCTTGTCTCGCCTGAAGGGAGACGGAGGATAGCGTGGTTGCCCTCACGAGCTGCGAGCTGAGCGTATGTTCCTGCAGAACGTGCCATTGCAGCACCCTGACCGGGACGGAGCTCGATGTTGTGAACAAGTGTACCGAGCGGAATTTCAGAGAGAGGAAGAGTGTTACCTACCTCAGGAGCAACGCCTGCGCCTGAAGCGATTTCCTGTCCTACCTTCAGTCCGTTAGGAGCGATGATGTATCTCTTTTCACCATCTTCATACTTTACCAATGCGATGCGGGCGCTACGGTTCGGATCGTACTCGATCGTCATCACTGTAGCTGTGCACTCGTCCTTGTCGCGGAGGAAGTCGATCACACGATACATTCTCTTGTGACCGCCACCGATATAACGCATTGTCATCTTACCCTGATTGTTACGTCCGCCTGACTTCTTGAGTGGCTCAAGGAGGGACTTCTCAGGAGTCTTGCAGGTAATGTCGTCAAAAGCACTGATTACCTTGTTTCTCTGTCCGGGAGTTACCGGTTTGAATTTTCTTACTGCCATTGCTCAATTACCTTAAATGTTTGCGTAAAAATCAATCTTGTCCTCGCCGGCAAGTGTCACATAAGCCTTCTTGTAGTGGTTTGTGCGGCCCTTGAGCATACCAGCCTTGGTATAGCGTGACTTTCTCTTTCCGTGATAGTTTACAGTGTTTACGTCTGCGACTGTCACGTTGTACATCTGCTCTACTGCAGACTTGATCTGAAGCTTGTTGGCCTCGCGGTCAACAACGAAACCGTAACGGTTCAACTTTTCGCCCTGAACCGTCAACTTTTCAGTTACTATTGGCTTAATTATAATTCCCATCTCTCAATCGGTTTATCGTCTGATTCTTGAAGCGAGGATTTCCTGTACACCGTCAACGAGCACCATCGAATATGAATTCATGATTGCGTAAGTGTTGATCTCATCTACAGTGATCACCTTTACCTCAGGAAGGTTACGAGACGAAAGGTAAATATTTGAAGAATTCTCCGGAAGTACGAAAAGTACCTTTCTTGAGCCAGCCTTGATGTTGTTGAGGATCTGCTGGAACTCCTTGGTCTTAGGTGCTTCCATTACGAATGGCTCAACCATTACGATTGCGTTCTCCTGAGCCTTGTATGAAAGAGCTGAGAATCTTGCAAGCTGCTTGAGCTTCTTGTTGAGTTTCGTTCTGTAGCAGCGTGGCTGAGGACCGAATACGCGGCCACCGCCTACGTAGATACCAGCCTTGAGAGAACCGTGACGTGCGCCACCTGAACCCTTCTGGCGGATAAGCTTCTTTGTGCTGTAGGCTACCTCGCTACGGTCTTTTGTCTTTGCTGTACCCTGACGCTGGTTAGCGAGATACTGCTTTACGTCGAGGTAGATAGCGTGGTCATTTGGCGTGATGCCGAAGATCTCCTCGTTGAGGACAACCTTCTTTCCGGACTCTGATCCGTCGATCTTGTAAACTGACAATTCCATAGCTTAGTCCTCCATGATTACATATGAACCCTTAGCTCCCGGTACAGAGCCCTTTACTACGATAAGGTTGTTCTCCGGCATAACCTTGATCACCTCAAGGTTGAACACCTTTACGCGCTCATTACCCATGTGACCTGCCATACGCATGCCCTTGAAGACACGCGAAGGCCATGATGATGCACCGAGTGAACCCGGGTGACGAAGACGGTTGTGCTGACCGTGAGTCTGCCCGCCTACGCCGGCAAAGCCGTGACGCTTTACAACACCCTGGAAACCCTTACCCTTTGATGTTCCGACGACATCGATGAACTTAACGTCTGCGAAAACGTCAGCCACTGTCAGTGTGTCGCCGAGCTTAAGCTCCTGAGCGAAGTCCGCCTCGAACTCGACGAGCTTGCGCTTAGGTGTGGTTCCTGCCTTTTCGAAGTGGCCCTTGAGGGGCTTGCTGGCATGCTTCTCTGAGATTTCGTCATAGGCAAGCTGTACAGCGGCATAACCATCTTTCTCTACTGTACGAATCTGCGTAACTACACATGGACCAGCCTCAATAACGGTGCATGGAATATTCTTTCCATCAGCACCGAAAACGGAAGTCATTCCGATTTTCTTTCCAATTAATCCAGGCATTGGTTTGTTTAATTAATTGATTATAAATTACTTATATCCCGCTTTACATTTTTGCGGGCTGCAAATATACGAATAATATCTTTATTTTCAACAGTTTATGCGAAATTTTTGTTGATAACTTTTCCGAAAGGCGCGATATCGCCATATGCAGGCACGACTTCGCGATAATGTGCACGACATCACAATAAAATTGCTATCTTTGCGCGGATATATAATATGGTATTATGATACTGGCGATTTTCGGCTTCCTTCAGCTGTCCCTTTCGGACGTAATGGACATCCTTCTGCTGGCGATGATGATCTTCATTGCATTCAGATGGATAAGGGGCTCGTCGGCCATGAGCATATTCCTTGCGATCATTTCGCTCTTCGTCATCAAGGTGCTCGTCTCGGCCTTCAACATGAGGATGATGAACGCGATCATGGACACGTTGCTGAACGTCGGCGCCATTGCCCTGATAGTCATATTCCAGCCGGAGATACGCAAGTTCCTCATCCAGCTCGGCAACAGGTACATGAGCAGCGCGAAGGGACGCAACATCATAAACAAGATACTCGGCAAGGACCGCAGGAAGAACCTCAGTGGAGGAGAGGCGGCGAACGAGATCACGGAGGCATTCCGGAGGATGTCGGAGGACAAGACGGGAGCGCTCATCGTGATTGCGCAGGCCAATCCGCTGGACGAAATCATAAGCACGGGCGACAAGATCGATGCGGCGATACACCGCAGGCTCATCATGAACCTGTTCTTCAAGAATTCGCCTCTGCACGATGGGGCTCTCGTAATAGTCGGGGACAGGATTGCAGCGGCAAGATGCACGCTTCCGATCACGGAGCGGACGGACATACCGGCACATTACGGAATGCGTCACAAGGCGGCGATAGGAATCACGGAAGTAACTGATGCAGACGTGGTTGTGGTTTCGGAAGAGACAGGACGCATCTCTTTTGTAAAGGGAGGCAAGGTCACGAAGATCCAGAACATAAACGAGCTTAAGCTCCTGCTCAACACTTCGCTCGGAGGAAGGTAGCCGGCCCGGAGGAAAGACTGCGGAGGAAAGCCACGGAAGACTGCGGGATAAGACCGCAGCAGGAAGAATGAAATGTGGGAAGATTAAATTTAAATCAAGATTTGGAAAACAGAAAGACTGAAATAGACCAGAGACTGGAGCAGAAGATCGGCTTTGACCGCGTGAGGCGTATCATTTCCGACAGGTGCTCCACAGCCTATGCAGCGGAGAGGACGGCCACGGAGACGTTCTGCACCAACGCCGCACAGATCCGCAAGCGCCTTATGCTTACAGACGAGATGAGGCTCATAATGATGTTCGAGGACAGCTTCCCGTCGGGGGGATTCATCGACTGCCTCGATTTTCTGAAGCCGCTTGAGAGAAGTTCTTCAGCAATAGACCTGATTTCTCTGCGCAAGCTCAAGACCATGCTCGAGACGCTGCGCAAGGTGACTGCGTTCTTCGAGGGCGTGAAGGACGGAGTGTATCCGAACCTCAAGCGCATGTCGGCCCCCATCATGGGATTCCCCGAGGTCCAGCGCAGGATCGAGGGCATCATAGACCGTTATGGAGACGTCAAGGATACGGCTTCGGACGAGCTCTATGCGATACGCAAGGCCCTGCACGAAAAGGAGGGGGCGATTTCAAGACGCATAAACGCGATACTCAAGAAGGCGCAGGAGGAAGGCATCGTGGACAGCGACGCAGGGGTTTCCGTACGTGACGGCAAGATGCTGATTCCGGTGAGTGCGGCCCACAAGAAGAAGATACAGGGATTCATATACGACGAATCGGCGACTGGAAAGACGGCCTTCATCGAGCCGGCTGAAGTCGTCGAGCTGGACAACCAGATAAAGGAGCTGCGCTTTGCAGAGCAGAGGGAGATTCTGCGCATACTGCTGGAATTCACCGAGTTCCTGAGGCTGTACATTCCGGATCTTCTGGATGCTGCGCGGTATCTCGGAGAGATCGACTTCCTCATGGCGAAGGCGCAGATAGCTCTGGACTTCATCGCAGGAATGCCGATAATCTCGGACAACGGCGAGATGAACCTGCGCAAGGCAAGGCATCCGCTTCTGGAAAGGACGCTGCGCAAGGAAAAGAAGGAAATCGTTCCGCTCACCGCAACCCTCACCCCGCAGAAGCACATCCTGCTCATTTCGGGACCTAACGCCGGAGGAAAGTCGGTCTGTCTCAAGACGGTGGGACTGCTTCAGTACATGTTCCAGTGGGGCATGCTCATACCGACATCGGAAACGTCGGAAATGCTCGTCTTCGACCGCATAATGGTGGATATCGGGGACGACCAGTCCATCGACAACGACCTCAGTACATACAGCTCGTTCCTCGTGAACATGAAGGACATGCTGGCAAAGGCCGATTCCAGGACGCTCATCCTCATCGATGAGTTCGGTTCGGGAACGGAGCCTGCGGCAGGAGGCGCCATCGCGGAAGCCATCCTCAGCGAGTTCGACAAGAGAGGGGCATACGGCATCATAACGACGCACTATACAAATCTGAAATTATACGCATCGGCAGACACCGGAGTCGTGAACGGAGCCATGATGTTCGACGTGAAGAACATAGCGCCTATGTTCAAGTTAGAGATGGGCCTGCCGGGCAATTCGTTCGCCTTCGAGCTCGCACGCAAGATGGGGCTGCCGGAGACGATAATCAAGGATGCGGAGGCACGTGCCGGCGAGGAATTCGTGGGCATAGAGCGCAATCTGCGCAAGATCGCACGCAACCGCAAGGCTCTGGACGAGAAGCTGGAGCGTATTAAGCACACAGACAGGACGCTGGAGAACATCACGGACAAGTACCAGAAGGAGCTGCAGCAGATCAAGCAGATGAAGAAGGAGATTCTCGACGAGGCGAAGAAGGAGGCGGAGGAAATCATCAAGGGCGCGAACAGGCAGGTGGAGAATACGATAAAGACCATCAGAGAGTCGCAGGCCGAGAAGGAGACCACTCAGGAGGCCAGGAAGGAGCTGCAGGGCTTCATGTCGCTGCTTGCCGCAAAGAAGGAGCAGGAGCAGAAGGACAAGGACGACTACATCGAGCGCAAGATCCGGCAGATAGACCAGAGGAAGGAACGGCAGAGGCAGCGCAAGGCGCAGAGGGCGGACGACAAGGCCGCACAGGAGCTGCGTGAGCAGCAGGCCGAGAAGGAGCGCCTGGAGGCATTCAGGTCGGCTCCGCTCAAGGTCGGCGAGAAGGTGCGCGTGAAGGAGAACGGCATGGTCGGCGAGGTGACGAAGGTCTCGGCAAAGGCCGTATCCGTGATAATCGGAAGCATCAGCAGCAAGATGCCGCTCGACAGGGTGGAACGCATAACGTCGAACGAATACAAGAACGCCGTCAAGGAAACGGCGAAGCCGGTCTCGACAATACGGGTGGATTCGTCCATCAGCGAAAGGAAGCTGAACTTCAGCACCGAGATAGACCTGCGCGGGGAAAGGCTGAACGACGCCATAGAGAAGGTGACGCGCTATGTGGACGATGCCATAATGTTAGGCGTTTCCAGCGTGAGGATCATACACGGCAAGGGCACGGGAGTGCTCAGGGACGAAATCCAGAAGATGCTGCGGACGATGCATGGAGTGGCCGCAGTCCGCGACGAGCACATACAGTTCGGCGGCACAGGAGTAACCATAGTCACATTTGATTAGATATGAACAGGAACATATTGAAATATGCGTTTATCGGCGGAGTGGCCGTCGGAGCCGCTGTGGCCGTGATTCTGCTCGCAAGGGGCGGAAAGGAGGAAAGCGTGGAGACGGGTCCGGTACAGACAGTGGAAGCATTCTGCCGCGCCCTGACGTCAGGCCGTTTCGACGAGGCAAGGGAACTTTGCGACACCGTGACGATGGGCGGATACATCGATGCATTCCGTCAGGAATATGAGGCGGCGGCCCGCAAGGACAGCAGCGTAGCGGCGATTGCTGCCGGTATGCTTTCGCAGGCGGAAATTACGGTCGAAGACATCGTGAAGGAAGGAAGTGACAGAAAGTCGGTATTCTACACCGTTTCGGCAGGAGAAGGCATGACAAAGGAGAAGGTCGCGGCAGTGGTAAAGGAGGAAGGGACATGGAAGGTGGCAGAAATCACAGACAGGAATTAGGAAGACGCGGAGAGGACGAGGCGTGCCGGTTCCTTGAAAGCCAGGGACATACGATACTGGAGCGCAACTGGCGGAGCGGCCACCTCGAGATAGACATAATCTCATACGACAGCGCAGGAATACATTTTGTGGAAGTGAAGACCCGTCAGATGAGCATCCAGGCGCCTCCGCAGGAGAATGTGGACACGGCCAAGCAGAGAAACATCGTCAATGCGGCAAAGCGCTACCTAAGAAAGGCGGACAGCCTGCCGCCGGGGAATCATGAATATATGTTCGATGTCGTCGGCATCACGTTCGAGGGGGAATCGGTGCAGATCGAATGGTTTCCGCAGGCGTATATACCTATATATGTATAGAGAACACAAAAAACACAACAGATACGATGGATAAAAAGAATTGTTATTGCGTGATAATGGCCGGAGGTGCCGGAACAAGATTCTGGCCTCTGAGCAGGACTGCAAAGCCCAAACAGTTTCTTGATGTAGCCGACACCGGCAAGACCTTCATCCGTCAGACTTTCGAAAGATTCAGCAGGATAGTTCCGCAGGAGAACATCATCGTGGTCACTGCCTCAAGGTACAGCGACCTCGTAAGGGAACAGCTTCCGGAGCTTCCTTCCGAGAATCTTCTTCTTGAGCCTTACAGCAGAAACACGGCACCGTGCATCGCCTATGCAACGTACACCCTTCTGAAGAGGAATCCCGAGGCCCGTGTGGTCGTCACCCCCTCAGACCACCTCATCGGTGACGACGAGGCGTTTTCACAGACCATCAGCTATGCCTTCGACTATGTGGCCGGCCACGATGTGCTCATGACCCTCGGCGTGGTCCCCACAAGACCGGACACCAACTACGGCTACGTGCAGGCTTGCGGCGGACATGAAGCATACACCAGAAACGAACCTCTTCAGGTGAAGACCTTCACCGAAAAGCCGGACAGGGAACTCGCGAAAGTGTTCATCAGCACCGGCGAATTCTTCTGGAACGCCGGCATCTTCGTATGGAAGGCCTCAACGATACGTCAGGAGATGGAAAAGCACCTTCCGGAAGTGACAGGACTCTTCTCCGGCTGGGAGAATGCCATCGGCTCAAGGATAGAGGCGGACTTCATCGCCAGGGCATATACAGACTGCCTCAACATCTCCATCGACTACGGCGTCATGGAGAAGACCGACAGGGCCTGGATATACCCGGTACGCTTCGGCTGGGCGGACGTGGGCACATGGGAATCCCTCTACAACTACATTCCGACGAAGGATGCCATGGGAAATACGTTCAGCGCCGGGAAGACGCTCACCGAGAACACGCGCGACACGATGATAATCTCGCCGGAAAGGAAGAAGCTCATCGCAGTGAAAGGCTTGGAAGACTATATGGTCATAGACACGGACGACGTGCTGGTCATATGCCCGAAGGACGACAAGAAGTTCAAGGACTTCATATCAGGCATAGCAATGCCGGAATTTGAGAAATACAGATAACAGTCCACCGGTCAGAGGTGGAGAAACACACACATATTATGGAATTGGAGAAACAGATTCAGGCCGACATGGTAGCGGCCATGAAGGCAAAGGAGACTGTACGTCTCGCATCACTCAGGGCAATCAAGGCGGCTATCATGCTCGCAAAGACAGCGGAAGGCTCCACCGGCGAAGTGGACGACGCTGCTGTCGTGAAGATAATCCAGAAACTCGTGAAGCAGCGCAAGGAAAGCGCCCAGCAGTACAACGACGCCGGACGTCCGGAACTTGCCGAAAACGAGCTTGCAGAGGCTTCCGCAATGGAAGTGTACCTGCCTAATCAGCTTTCAGAGGCTGAAGTGGAAGCCGAGCTGCGCAAGATCATCGAGGAAGTCGGCGCAAGCAAGCCGTCCGACATGGGCAAGGTGATGGGTGTTGCCACCAAACGCCTCGCCGGCCTCGCCGAAGGCCGCCTCATCTCCACCCTCGTAAAGAACCTCCTGGCATAATCCCTTGCCACACATCCATTAAAGAATCAGGTCCGCAGCGACATCCGTTTCGTCTTGCGGACCTGATTCTTATATAAAAGCCTGAGAATGCTCACTACTCAACGAGAAGTGTAAAATTTCGATGGATTCCACTGAGTTGCGGAGATATATTTCGGAAATGTCCCCGAAAATAATTACATTTGTCCTGCAATACTTGCGACATACATATTTTAACATAGCATTTGCTATTTATTCGGTACTTAAGAAACCTGAGAAATTTCTAATAGCGAAAACCGAGTAAGTCAGTAAATGTCTGCGCTTTGCGTGGACAGACTTATTCATTTTCGCGGCATCTCAGGGCCTCTTAAGTGTGGATAGGAATTGTCCACGCTTTTTTTGGTCCAAGGTGCCGCCTTCGAATAAATCAAATGCCACAATGAAAGCGCATAATGGACACCCAGATTGTTTCCGGGGGTCTCTCTTCCCCCGTACAGCAGGGAATGGAGCATCATGCTTACCATTCCCTTGATACCTCCGTACTCGAAATCCTCCTGTCAGACCGCTGCCGTCCAAAGCACGGCAAGAAAATTCCACACATAATATGGGCTACTGACAACTATTCTTCCCAAGGACCAGAATACGCTGAAGATGCTCAGATCACCATAGCATCAATCACAGGTAAAAACGAAAACCTTATCCGTCCTCGCGTCCTTAAAAGCAAGGAAGAACAGCAGTCCCGTGCCCGTGACAAAGGAGAAGTCTTCACTCCATCCTGGATATGCAACAGTCAGAATAACCTCATAGACACTGAGTGGTTCGGCCAGCCTGAAATCTTCAACAAAGAAGCGGACAAAGGCTGGATTACGAATACATCTCCGATAGTCTTTCCGACAAAAGGCGACAAGACCTGGCAGGATTATGTAGAAGACACACGCTTAGAAATCACCTGTGGCGAAGCCCCTTATCTGATATCCCGCTACGACACCATCACCGGTAACACCATCCCGGTTCAAGACCGCATCGGACTCCTTGACCGCAAACTCCGTGTAGTATCTGAAAACGCGAAAACCCCTGACGAATGGTATGACTGGGCACTCAAAGCATACCAATCCATCTACGGCTTTGAATGGCAAGGAGACAATCTTCTTCTCGCCCGTGAAAACGCCTTATACACATTCTACGATTATCATCAGGACAAGTTCGACACATCTCCGACAGAAGAGCAGATCCATCAGATCGCAGAAATCATCTCCTGGAACTTCTGGCAGATGGACGGACTCAAAGGCGTTTTGCCAAACACTTGCCATGACGAAATAGAAGAAATCCCATCCCTTTTTGGCGACGGTGAAAAGACCGTCACTCCTTGCCCTGGCTGCGAAACTGGAGACATCCGCCGTCACAACGGAGTCTATGCCAGAATCAAGGATTGGGCTACGGGAAAGACAATCCGATATATCGACCTCATAAAAAAGTAGGCCTATGCAGTACTATTCCACCCTTAAAGCCAAACTCATTTACATCTTCACCATTCCTGACGAAGCTCACAGCGGATGCGTAAAGATCGGAGAAGCGACATTGGATGAGGC
>JAFTMS010000017.1 GCA_017452265.1 Bacteroidales bacterium
AGGGTTAGGGGTGTAATCCCACGCAAAGGTGAGTTTACTGTTGTTGTCCGTCCACGAAGCACGTGTGGCGGCATTGTCATTGCCCGCACTGCCGCCCAGTCGCAGATGACGCCCGACCGTAGGGGTATCGGGCACATCGGGAGTCTCCGGACCGACAGGTTCCTTCGCGCAGCCGGAAAACAGCAATGCTGCAAGGATGCATATAGTTGATATTCTCGTTTTCATAAGCATTTCAAATCCTTTATCAAAATCTTTCACCGAATTCATGATCACCATCCAAATTCATATTCCTCATAGGTATCGAGGCCTTCTCCTCCATCCCAATCGAGGACAGAGGCGTTCATGACAGCCTGCTCGACCATAATTTCCAGAATCTCCATTTTAGGAGGCTCGTAAACATTGTCAGTCTTCTTGCTCATATTCATTGTGATTTTTTGTTTGTATCAAGTGCAGAAACATAGGAAAAACGCTCGCGATACCCTCGGATTTCAGGGTACCACGTACAGAAAAGGGCCTGAAATGCACGCGATGCAGTTACGGCATCAGGATGCACAGCAGACCCTCACGCATAAGGCGTGACACGACAGAAGTATGTGTGTGATGATATGTGTCAGATGATCATAGAGGTCAGGCCTCTGCCCCCCCCGAACCGGAATCGACTGATTCAAAGCGACATGGCACGTTCCCCGCAGTCCCACACCCCTGTGAGACCCACCGGCAGCACCGCCCCTATGTTCCGATATGCAAAGCATCCTTCTGACCATTTCCATGTTGGAAGCACAAAAATAGAAAAATAATTCAACCTTTTACCCCCCCCTGAGGCATTTTTTCTGCAAATACAACAATATTTCATTGTTGTCAGTGATTAAACCATACAGTCACTGGCTATTACTCCCAGCTGAGTTCAAGGATAAAAAATAAGTCCTGCATTTCTGCAGGACCATAAGACTTCATATTGCGCAGGTCTTATTCTGATGCGAAGAATAACGTCAGAAGCGCATTGCGAGGGTGAGGCCGGCGGTCGGCTGAAGGCCTGAGGCTGTCTTTACGTAGTCGAGGGACGGATAGAGATCCACTTCAAGGGAATATGTACGCATGAGGTCGCGTTCGTACATGTTCTTTATCTTTGCCACCTGCACCGCGTCTATGATCGACCATATCTGCGATGTCAGCATGATTGCAAGTCCGCCCCACACCAAAGGCTCCGGATCGCCGAGATGAATAGCCCCGCCCATCATGAGTCCGTATCCCAGACATGATCCTCCGAGGAAGCCGACGCCTCGCCAGCCCTCGCCGCATATCATCTGACCGAGTCCGGGGATGAAATACGATGCCACACCGACTCCGGCAGGATTGTGCGTCTGCACGAGGCCTCTGGTATATTCCTTAGGGTTGTAAAGATGCCTGTATTCCCTGTACTTCATGCCCGGCTTTATGCCCTGGACCGGCTCACGATAGCCGTAAAGGAGAGGATCGTACTGGCCTGCAGTGGCCTTGATGACCTCATTGCGGCCGGATTCATACTTTATGAGCACGACCTCGGACTTCATGATTGTATATTCCACACCGTCGGACTCGTCATAAAGGGTGTATGTAATCGTATCCGTTCCGACTGCCGTGACCTTTGCGCGGATTTCGCTTCCATCCTTCCTTGTCACGATGTCCTGTGCCGAAGCTGCAACGGCGCCTGAGATGAGGGCCGTCAGGAGAATGATCATTTTCTTCATATCCATTTGTGTTTAGTTGTTGTCAGTTCCGGGAAAGATGCATATGAATATGGAAACGTTGCATCGGGATGGTTATTTTCCGGCTTTGTGGAGCTGCCAAGAGTTGTAGAGGTTGTGCCAGATGCTGTACAGGCCTCCGACTATGGCGGTCTCCGGTGTCATGAACGTATATCCCATCCAGATTGCGAACACCGTATTCTTCTGACCGAGAGCCTGACCTGCAGTCACTTTGCGGCTTTCCTTTCCGGCCCGGCGGCCGTAGCGGCTTCCGACGAATTTTCCGACGGCGAACTGGACTGCGCAGCAGGCCAGCGAGACGGCTGCGATCAGCAGAAGCAGTCCGATGTGCAGCTGGCTGTGGACTATGGATTTGGTTGTCACTGCTATTGCAAGCGTGAGGGCGACCGCCCACAGGTAGAAAGGCAGATCGGGCCACTGCAGGAGCTTTCTGTGGAGCTGCGGAAGCAGATAACGCACCAGCCATGCACATATGCAGGGCAGGATGAGAAGCGGAAAGACCTTTGCCATGATCATGCTGAAGGCCATCCAGAATGTCATGCCCTCGATCGGCTGGATCAGCGGAACCACGAGCGGAACAAGCAGGGCCGCAAGCATGTTCACAAGAATAGTATATGCTGTAATTCCCGCCACATCCCCTCCTAATTTGCGTGTGACCACAGCTGCAGCGGTGGCTGTCGGACATATAAGGCACAGCATGGCGCTTTCAATCAGTACAAGCCACTCCTGTGCTCCATGTGCCTTCTCAAGGGCATATGCACCGAGACCAAGCAGTACGAACAGTCCGCCCTGCACCAGCAGCAGCCACCAATGCCATCTGTGAGGCTTGAGTTCACGCGGCTCTATCCGGCAGAATGTCAGGAAAAGCATGGAGAAGATAAGCAGCGGCTGCAGAACGCCCACCAGACCGTTCAGAAACGGCCCTGCAACATGGAGCGGCTCAACCGCATGGTATATGAGATATATGGATGCTCCGGCAATCATCGCTATCGGCAGCATCCACTCCTTCAAAAACCTCATTGTCTTGTGATTCTCGCTCCGAGGGCATTCAGGCGCCGGTCTATGTCTTCGTAGCCTCTGTCTATCTGTTCGATGTTGCTGATTACGCTTGTTCCCTTCGCAGACATCGCCGCTATCAGCATGGCGATACCGGCACGTATGTCAGGCGAGGTCATGTTGCCGGCACGGAGCTGGTATCTGTGGTCGTGGCCGATGACCACCGCCCTGTGCGGATCGCAGAGGATGATCTGCGCGCCCATGTCTATAAGCTTGTCGACAAAGAAGAGGCGGCTCTCGAACATCTTCTGATGTATAAGGACGCTTCCCTTGCACTGGGTTGCGGTCACGAGCATGACACTGAGAAGGTCCGGAGATATGCCCGGCCACGGAGCATCGGACACGTTGAGTATCGAACCGTCGAGGAACGAATCGATCACATAACTTTCCTGCTCCGGAATGCATATATCGTCTCCCCTGCGCTCCAGATTGATTCCAAGACGGCGGAAGGCCTCCGGAATCATGCCCAGTTCGTCGTATGCCACATCCTTGATGGTTATCGAACTGCGGTTCATAGCAGCAAGGGCGATGAACGAACCGATTTCTATCATGTCGGGAAGTATCCTGTGTTCAGTGCCGTGAAGTTCCGACACTCCCGTGATCTTCAGCAGGTTGGAGCCGATTCCTTCAATCTTGGCGCCCATCCTCACAAGCATACGGCAGAGTTGCTGCACGTACGGTTCGCAGGCGGCATTGTATATCGTCGTATCCCCTTTGGCAAGGACGGCAGCCATGACTATGTTTGCCGTACCCGTCACCGAAGCCTCGTCCAGAAGCATGTAGCGGCCCTCCAGAGTCTTTCCTTCCGGCACGTGGAGATGGAACGCCTTCTTCTCGCTGTCGTATTCCTGCTCAGCTCCAAGATTCATGAATCCGAGGATATGGGTGTCCACCCTGCGACGGCCTATCTGGTCTCCGCCCGGCTTTGGGAAATATGCCTGACCGAACCGCGCGAGAAGCGGTCCTACCACCATCACCGAGCCACGCAGCTTCGCACATTTGGATACGAAATCGGGACTCAGCACATAATCCGGATCGATTTCGTCCGCCCGGAATGTATATACACCCTTATCGTGACGCGTCACCTTCACACCCATGCCCTCCAGCAGGAGGATGAGGTTCCTGATGTCAAGTATCTCCGGGATATTGGATATCGTCACATCCTCTCCCGTGAGAAGTGCCGCGCTGATCACCTGCAGCGCCTCATTCTTCGCCCCTTGCGGCCTGATCGTTCCGCTGAGCCGATGTCCTCCTTCTACAACAAATGAACTCATGAAATCTTTACCTTATATGTTCGACTTCGGGGTGGAGCTCTATGCCGAATCTTGCATTTACGGAAGCTATGATGCGCTTCTCCAGACCGATGATTTCCTCGGGATAGGCTTCGCCGGTATAGTTTACAATCACAAGCGGCTGCCTGTCATATACGGCAGCGCCTCCGCTCCTTCTTCCCTTCCAGCCGCACTGTTCGATGAGCCATGCAGCAGGCACCTTGACCATATCCTCAGGCAGGTCATAGTGCGGCACCTTGCAACCGGCACCATGTTCGGCTTCCGCCGCTGCCTCTATGCTGCGGAAATGCTCCTTCGTGATGACCGGATTCTTGAAGAAACTGCCCGCACTGCCCATCACAGACGGTTCAGGAAGCTTCTCCTTGCGTATCTTTATTATGGTACGGCGTATCAGTTCCGGCGTCGGTTCATTTCCCGACGAGGCTTCCGACACTGCCTCGCACAGATGGCCGTATTCCAGCCTCGGCTGCGGTTCGCGTGAAAGCGCGAAGACCACATGCGTCACTATATACCTTCCCTTGATTTCCGGATTCTTGAATATGGAATAACGATAACCGTATCCGCATTCCTCCACATCGAAATGCACGAATTCCTCTTCAACCGTATCATAGCAGTACACCCTGCTTATGACATCCTTCACCTCGACTCCGTATGCACCGATGTTCTGCACGGCAGATGCTCCCACCTCGCCCGGAATGTGCGATAGGTTCTCCACGCCCCAGAGGCCCTCCCTGGCCGCCCAGGCGCAGAAGTCGTCGAACACTACGCCGGCCCCGACTGAGACGAAAACCGCAGAAGATTCATCCAGCACTTCCATGAAATTGATCTTGGAATGCAGGACCGTGCCGTTGAAGTCCTGCGTAAAAAGCAGGTTGCTTCCTCCGCCGATATGCAGTACCGGGCGTGCAAGCTCTTCGAACTCGATGTCCACGAGATCTGCCACGCTGTCATATTCAATGAAGCAGCGTGCCTTCACCTTCATCCCGAAGGTGTTCATCTTTGTCAGATCCTGATAGTATTCCTTCCTTATCATACTCAAATTTCGCAAGTGCCGTTTTTCGGCATAGCATCTAATCAATTATCAGCCAAGTGATTATATAATCAAAGGTAGGAATTTTTACCGACCCTTGATTGCATATATTTTTGTATATCAAGCAATTAGCTGATGCGCCAATTATTCAAAGGCTGTCTGGTCATCAGCCGATTTCTGCTCCATTGCAAAGGGTCTCCTGCGGCGTGATGAAACGCATCCTGCCGTCGTTCTGACGGGCCATCAGGATCATTCCCTTCGACTCGATGCCACGGATCTTGCGCGGAGCCAGATTTGCGAGGATGCATATCTGCTTTCCGACCATTTCCTCCGGAGAATACTGCTCTGCGATTCCGGATACGATCACCCTCTTGTCGATGCCCGTATCTATCGTCAGCTTCAGCAGCTTGTCTGTCTTAGGCACACGCTCCGCCTCAAGAACCGTCGCCGTGCGTATATCCATCTTCTCGAAGTCCTCGAATGTGCATTCGTTCTTCTGGGGCGTAACCACAGCCGCCTCGGCAGCCTTTGCAGCAGCCTCACGCTCGGCACGGATGGCATTGAGACGGGCAATCTGTGCGTCCACAACCTCGTCTTCTATCTTTGCGAAAAGCAGTGCCGGCTGGTTCAGCTGATGGCCTGCCGGAAGGAGGGACGGGCTGCCGAGGTCGGACCATGAGAGGGAGATTGCCTCGCAAGGACATGAATCTGCACAATGCTTTGTATGGAGTGCGGCGCCCTCTTCAGCCGTATAGCGGTTCTCTGTCGCCTCGCCTTCTCCTGAGCGATGGTCTGTGCCCGCTGCGACACCCACATTCAGGATGCCGCGGAGCTTCTCGCTTGAGAACGGCAGGAACGGCTCGAATGCGATTGCGAGAGATGCACATATCTGCAGGGAAACATTCAGGATAGACGCAGTCCTGTCCATATCCGTCTTCGCAACCTTCCACGGCTCTGTGTCCGTAAGGTACTTGTTTCCGAGACGGGCTATGTTCATGGCCTCCTTGAGGGCCTCGCGGAACTTGTAGCCGTCGAGATAGCGTTCCATTTCCGCCTTGAGCGGCTGAATCTGCGAAAGCGTCTCTGCATCAACCGGTTCCGGCTTCATATCCGCCGGCACCTTTCCGTCGAAATACTTATGTGTAAGCACCACGGCACGGTTTACGAAATTGCCGAGAATGGCAACGAGCTCGCTGTTGTTGCGTGCCTGGAAGTCCTTCCATGAGAAATCATTGTCCTTTGTCTCAGGAGCATTGGCCGTCAGGACGTAACGCAGGACATCCTCCTGGCCCGGGAACTGTTCCAGATACTCATGAAGCCATACGGCCCATCCGCGTGAAGTCGAAATCTTGTCGCCCTCAAGATTCAGGAACTCGTTTGCAGGCACATTGTCCGGCAGGATATAGCTGCCGTCCGCCTTCAGCATCGACGGGAACACGATGCAGTGGAATACGATGTTGTCCTTGCCGATGAAGTGAACGAGCTTGGTATCCTCACTCTTCCACCACTTTTCCCAGCTCTGCGGAAGGAGTTCCTGAGTATTCGAGATGTATCCGATCGGTGCATCGAACCATACGTAAAGCACCTTTCCGTCGGCGCCTTCCACCGGCACGGGAACGCCCCAGTTGAGGTCCCGGCTCACGGCACGAGGCTGAAGTCCGCCGTCAATCCAGCTCTTGCACTGGCCGTACACATTGCTTCTCCACTCCTTGTGGCCGTCGAGAATCCACTCCGAAAGCCAGCCTTCATACCGGTCCAGAGGCAGATACCAATGCTTCGTTTCCTTCTTCACGAGTTCGCCGCCGCTGAGGGCAGACTTCGGATTTATCAGTTCGTCCGGACTGAGCGTGGCGCCACACTTCTCGCACTGGTCTCCATAGGCTCCCTCCGCACCGCATCGAGGACATGTACCCGTGATGTAACGGTCTGCAAGGAAGGTCTTGGTTTCCTCATCATAATACTGCTCGCTCACCTTCTCGATGAACTTTCCTTCGTCATAAAGCTTGCGGAAGAAGTCCGACGCGTTTTTCGCATGTACCTTCGACGATGTACGTGAATATATGTCGAAATTGATTCCAAGTCCTGTGAATGAATCCTTTATGATTTTGTGATACCTGTCCACAATGTCCTGCGGAGTGCATCCTTCCTTCTGCGCCTTGATGGTGATAGGCACACCATGCTCGTCCGAACCGCAGACATACAGTACATCCTCACCCTTCATCCTCAGATACCTCACATAGATGTCCGCAGGCACATATACACCGGCCAGATGGCCGATATGAACCGGTCCGTTCGCATAAGGAAGCGCACAGGTCACAAGCGTTCTGTTGAATTTCTTACTCATATAATTGTCTTTTATCTATTTTTATCCATAACGCAACCTGCAAATGTACAAAATTTTACCACAACATCATCCCTCATAAAGGTATCCCGTGCAAAAACATATAGAAAATGCTCGCGATACCCTCTTTTTTCGGGATACCGCGAGCATTTTTCCAGCAAAACTGCGCGGGATATGATGCGGCGGATCAGACGCGGCCGAGTTCGGTGTTCAGGCGGGTTCGGGCTTTGTTGCAGGTGCTGATGCGGGTGATCAGATCCAGCTGCTGCTGTTCATCAGTGGCTTTGGCGAGATCGGCTGTAAGATCGCGTAACGTCAGTTCGATCTTGCGGCACTGGTAGGCCAGAAGGGATTTCGGGATGAACTGGACAAGGCGTGTGGAAACGGCGGTCAGGGACTGCTCGTAGTTCTTCACCGTGATCTGGTACTTCTCTATGAGCAGGTCTTTTGCCACAGCGGAAATCTCCACATCCGCGCTGTTCAGAAGGCGCGTCTGGATCTGCTGCTGGCTCAGCCCCTCGTCATACATCTTGAAATAGGCATCGTATACCTTTCTGTATGATTCATTTACAAATTCCGCTTCATCATCCGCGAGAATACCGTCGATGAATTCGGCGACATTCAGAGTCTCGCCTTCAATATAATATTTCGAATCCCTGTCGAATTCCAGTTCCGTACAGCCTTCCTCCAGAATGAAACCGAGAAGTTCCCGCTCACACGGAGCCAGAAGCGGTTCGTTTATCGTGATTCCGTCCTGCCGCGCCACCTCCGCAACAGGCCCGTCTGGCAGTCCCATATCTCCGGGAACAGGCATATCCGCAGGAATATAGTCCTCATATCCGGCCGGCACATAATCCTCCGGCATCGGCGGCATATCCGGCCCGGAAGCACGCGCCGCTTCGCGCTGCCGCTCACGCTCCAGCTGCTTCTGCTCCGCAATCAGCATCTCGCTCCGCGACCGGCTCACGCGCTCCGTAAGTATCTGTTCGTCAATCTCGAACTTGTCCGAACATGTGCGCACATAGACGGCACGCACGACCGCATCCGGAATCAGCGCAATCGTATCCGCCACATCATTTATAAGGTTCGCACGCTTCAGAGGGTCATTGCCTGCCTCCCCGAGCAGCAGATCCGTCTTGAAGCTTATGAAGTCCTGTTCGTTCTGCGAAATGTAGTCCCGGACTTCCTCCAGCGTATGCCTGCGTGCAAAATCATCCGGATCCTGTCCGTCCGGAAGCAGCACCACCTTCACGTTCATGCCCTCCTTCAGCACAAGGCCGATACCGCGTAGAGCCGCATGTATTCCCGCTCCGTCACCGTCATATATGATGGTCACGTTCGGTGTGAACTTCCTGATGAGGCGTATCTGCTCGACAGTGAGGGAAGTGCCACTCGAAGCCACCACGTTCGTGATTCCGAGCTGATGCATCGAAAGCACGTCCAGATATCCCTCCACAAGGATACACTTATCCTGACGCGAGATCTCGTTCTTTGCGAAATAGATTCCGTAAAGCGACCGGCTCTTCACATATATCTCTGTCTCAGGCGAATTGACATACTTCGCGACGCTCTTGTCCGTCTTGAGGGTACGTCCGCCGAAAGCTATGATGCGGCCGCTGACCGAATGTATCGGGAACATGACACGGTCGTAGAAACGGCTGACGAGATTTCCGTCATCGTATTTTATGCAGAGGCCGGTCTCCGTCAGGAATTCCTCCTTGTAGCCGGCCTCGCGGGCCTTCAATGCAAACGCCTTGCGGTCTGTCGGCGCCCATCCGAGTCCGTACTTCGCTATGGTCGCGTCCTCCAGACCTCGGCTGCGGAAATACTGATATGCGACCGCCTGTCCCTCGGGAGTCTGAAGGCTCTCCTTAAAATATTTTCCGGCATATTCGGAAACCAGCAGAAGGCTCTCGTTGCGCTGCCTACGAGCGATATCCTCCGCAGATTCCTCCTTTTCGACGATTTCAATATGATACTTCTTTGCAAGATACCGCAGCGCCTCGGTATACGACATGTTCTCATGCTCCATCACAAAGCCGACCGCCGTGCCCGACTTTCCGCATCCGAAGCACTTGTATATGCCCTTCGAAGGCGACACAGAAAACGACGGCGTCTTCTCATTATGGAAAGGACAGCATGCGATGTGGTTCGCTCCGCGTTTCTTGAGAGTCACGAAGTCCCCTACCACATCCACTATCTGGGCGGCATCCAGTATCCTGTCTACGGTCTCCTGCGGAATCATATCCTACTGCTCGTCCACCTTTTCGTATTCGACGTCCTTCACAGCGACTTCCGTATCCTGCATATCCTCAGCAGGTTCCGCTGCAGGAGCCTGATGTATCTCGTATTCATCAATCGCCTTCTTCATCTTCCACGAAGACAGAAGCTCCGACGCTCCGTACACTATAAGTGCGGCACCGGCAACCACTCCGATGGCCTCACCGACAAACGATGGTTTCGCAAGAAGGAATATGCCCGCGGCAAGCACAAGCACCGGCAGCAGGAAAGCCGTCCCACCCACCTTCAGCACACGGTTCGCGCTTGAAAGGGTGATGAGCTGGAATATGCCGAAGCCGATGAGCACGAAGCCGATGAAATACGTGAGAAGTCCTGCCACAAAGCCGGGGAAAAGGAAGAGCACGAAGCCCAGGATGATGTCTACAGCGGCATTGAAGCCCATAAGGCCCATTGTACCGTTTGCCTTGTTCCGGTATCCTACGATGAGCGACACGAGGCCGGAAGCGAGAAGGAAGGCCGCGATGATGCGGACTACGAGTTCCAGTGCATTAGCCTTGCTGAGCACCATCACGACTCCGATTGCGATGGCTGTAATGGCCCTGAGAGGGCCGTTGAACTTGTTCTTGTAACCAAAAGTTATCATATATGTTTATATTTATCCAGTACACATACGCAAGCGCATGATGACAAAAGTGCAAATTTAGGATTTTTTTACTATTTTCGCGCCGTTTTGCGTATAAGGTTAAAATGGTTTTGTTCGACAATCATAATCACAGCCAGTTTTCCTTTGACGGGAAAAGGGCATCAGTGGAGGCCGGAGCACGTTCGGCACTGGAGAAAGGACTCGGAGGCCTATGCTTCACTGACCACTGCGACTTCTATGTGCCGCCGATGAAGGCCGCCTACGAAAACCTTGTGCCCGAGGAGTTTGACGTGGCCCTCCAGCAGAAGGAAATCGACCGCGTGCAGGCACTGTTCGATGCGGAAGGGGCAGACATGAAGATACTGAAGGGCATCGAGATCGGAATGCATGAAGACTGCCACGAAAGGATACGTGAACATATGGGCACACATGCCTTCGACCAGGTCATCGCCTCAGTGCATTACCTCGACGGCACGGATCCGTTCTACGGCGGATATTACGAAGGGAAGGACTGGAATACCGCATACGGTCATTATCTTGAGACGATATACCGCGAGATGACATGGCTCGGGGACTTCGACATCATGGGACATTATGACTATGTCGCAAGGTACGCCCCGTATCCGCAGGCCAGCATACTCTACAAGGATTTCAGCGACATATTCGACGAGATGCTCCGATATCTGGCCCAGGAAGGGAAGGCCTTGGAAATCAACACAAAGAGCTATAAGGAATACCACGGGCGCACACCTGTCCTCGACAAGGACATACTGATGCGTTACCGCGAGCTGGGAGGCGAGATCATAAGCTTCGGCTCCGATTCGCACGACCCCGGACGCGTAGGAGACGGTTTCGACCGTCACGCCGCCTTCGTGAAGTCGCTCGGCTTCCGCTGGAGCGCCCACTTCGAGAAGCGCCGTCTGGTGCAGCTTCCGCTATAATACGTAAACCCCCAGCACTTCCTTCAGGGCGAATTCATTGATGTCCGCATCCAGCACGGCCACACCCACAAGCGACTCATCAAGGTCGAAGCACTTCCTCAGGCAACGCTTCACCGTCTCGTAAACCGGTTCCCCGTGTCCCTCAAGCTTCTCAGACTTGAGCTTGGAAACGCTGTTGTCATATATCACTGACAAGGCTCCGGCCTTCAGATACCATGTCATGGCATCATCCTCCGGCATGTCTCCAAGCGTATCCAGAGTCAGGTCGCTGACCGTTCCCATATACATTTCCATCACGACCTTGTTCCTTGGCGACGAGCTGGCAAGCATGTCTATCGCTGCTTCGTCAGTCGGTATCTCGCCCGCCTTGCATCTTGCGATTTCGGTCAGGCTGCCGTACTCCGGCGGAAGGATCGCAGCAAGATCACGTGCTCTGTCGAAACGTCCCGCCAGCATGTACATCATCACCTGGTTCGCGACGATCTCCCTGCGGTTCCTCGCCACAGGCCGTATCACGACACGTCCGTCCGGCTCTATGTCGCATTTTCCGAGCGAAGCATCTATGAAAGGTGCCAGCAGAGACGTATCCGCATGATTCCGACGTAAGCACCGGCCGGCGAGAATGTTGGTGGCATAATCCCACGGACGTCCTGTCTGTATCTGAGCCTCCTCCATGGCCTTCATGCACAAGGCCTCCAGCTCCGCACCATCCTCCGCTTCCGCAAGACGTCCCGCATATTCATCCATGGAGAACAGCCTGTCCACATTGAAATTGTAGCGGTATTCCACCTTGTTGAGGGTACGCAGACATGGGGCGACCACGTCCGCATAGTCCTCAAGGCCTGCTATTTCCGCCGTCTGCGCATCCATATCCCCGTAAGCCGCAGCCACCACCTCCCTTATCCTTCCGGCCGCCGCGGCATGACCTTCCTTCTCCAGGACATCAGCCACAGTGCTCCAGCGCACGATTTCAGAAGTCATGGTCAGGCGCACGTCATCATTGAGCTTATCTGCAAAAGCGGCACTTATTTCATCCACAGCCTTCGTTATCATGGTGTCGGCGGCAGCCATACACTCCGCATATGTCCTTTCCGGCGTCACCTTCGCCTTCACATTCACACCAGTGAGCACATATGCCGGATCCTCACGCAGAACCTGCGGGACGGTGCCGTCATATTCTCCACGGAGCACCACCTTTTCCTTGGCCGCACGCGCGTTTTCATCCGGTTCATATTCAAATATATAAGGTTCCATGACATATTGCAGATGCTTAAGCGGACGGCTGACGCGGTTGGTCATCATATACATCGTGTCGAGATTCATGACCTCGGTCGAATTGTCCAGCGTGATGAAATACCCTATCCTGAAGCAGCGGTCCTTCCACGGCTTTATGTCCACAGAATCCCTTATCCACACCCTTGTGGTCGTGTCCGAAAGCACAGCGCTGTCATGGGCGATGGTGTACAGCGTATCCTGAAGGGTTCTCTTCACACGTGTCTTCCTCATCCTCTTATGATATCCCTTTCCGTCCCTTACAAGCGGCATCGAAGACGACAGAAGCTCTCCCGTCTCGACATCCACCACTCTTCTTTCGACCGCCAGACGCGAATCCTTGCGGCTGCCTCCCAAAGCAAGATAATACTTGAAGTTCACCTCGAACTTCCTGTCCTTAGGCCTATAGTCGAGCAGCGAGGAATCGCTGACGGCAAAATCCGGGAGCTCGTACCTTCTGCGCACCTCCTCCTTCTTTCCGATGCTGACGCTCACACGTGAACGCACCTCCTCAAGCACCACGCTGCCGTCGGCCGTATTGCAGAACACCAGCGCACCCTCGTCTACGGCCGGTATCAGATACCTTCCGTCCTCGTCCGTCAGCGTCTCAAGTATCAGGCACCGGCTGTTGAACGCGACCGGGTCCTTCGTCCTGTCAAGCGTCTCCTTCGCCTTTGCGGCAAGTTCCACCGTCTCGAACGAGAACACGACGATTCCCTGCAGGGGTTCGTTCGTGCACGTGTCCTTGACGTAGCCGTAAAGAGGCCTGTAATTATATTTTCGTGTCTGGGCATCGGCCGGCTTCAAAGCCAGCGCAAAAAGAAGTACGGACAGTATTGCGGCAAGTCTTTTCATAAATAAATCAAACAAAGGCGCAAAGATAATGAAAGCGGACAAATTTTCACTATCTTTGTCGGATGCATTTAAAACAATCGGTCATGAGGGACTTATACATAACCAATTCACTTTCGAGGAAGAAGGAGCTTTTCAAGCCTATCAACGAGGGCCATGTGGGACTTTATGTCTGCGGCCCTACAGTATACGGAGACGCTCATCTGGGCCATGCGAGGCCGGGTGTGACATATGACGTGTTCGTGAAGCTGCTGCGCCATCTCGGCTACAAGGTGCGCTATGTGCGCAACATCACCGACGTAGGCCATCTGGAGCACGACGCCGACGAGGGAGAGGACAAGATTGCAAAGAAGGCACGTCTGGAGCAGCTGGAGCCTATGGAGGTGGTGCAGAAATGCACTCTCGCCTACCATGAGGCCATGCGTATGCTGAACGTGGCTCCGCCTTCGATCGAGCCACGCGCATCGGGCCACATCATCGAACAGATAGACCTCGTAAAGAAGATCCTCGATGCCGGTTATGCATACGAAAGCAACGGCTCGATATATTTCGATGTCCTGAAATACGACAAGGACTACAACTACGGCATCCTTTCGGGACGTACACTCGACGAAGTGAAGGAGGGCACACGAGACCTCGACGGACAGCAGGACAAGAGGGCTTCATACGATTTCGCCCTCTGGAAGAAGGCTTCTCCTGAGCATATCATGCGCTGGCCGTCACCATGGAGCGACGGATTCCCGGGCTGGCATCTGGAGTGCTCGGCAATGAGCGAGAAGTATCTCGGAAAGGAATTCGACGTGCACGGCGGCGGAATGGACCTGCTTTTCCCGCATCACGAATGCGAAATCGCCCAGAACACGGCTTCACGCGGATGCAGCGGAGTGAAGTACTGGATGCACAACAACATGATCACCATCGAGGGCAAGAAGATGGGCAAGTCTCTCGGAAACTTCATCACTCTTCCGGAGCTTTTTGCAGGAAGGCATCCTAAGCTCGAACAGGCCTACAGTCCTATGACCGTGCGTTTCTTCATCCTTCAGGCACATTACAGAGGCACTCTGGACTTCAGCAACGAGGCCCTGCAGGCTGCCGAGAAGGGCTTGAAGAGGATAATGCAGGCGGCAAAGGATCTGCGTTCCCTGGCATCTGCCGCAGGTGTGCAGCCAGCCCCTGCCCTTGCTTACGGAGAGTTCGTTTCAGCGGTCGCTCCCGAGACAGTCACCGCTTCCAATTCAGAAGTGAAGGCCATAGTGGAGAACGTCTACGAAGCCCTCTGCGACGACCTCAACACGCCGATTGCCCTTTCGAACATCTTCGATGCAGTCCGCATCATAAATTCCGCAAAGGACAGGAAAGCCACTCTCGACAAGTCTGACCTTCAGGCGCTTGCAGACCTTTTCGACAACATCGTCTTCGGAGTGCTCGGACTGCGCGACGACGAGAACGAAGGCGGAAAGGCCGGCAAGACGATAGAAGGCCTCATGCAGATGGTCATCGAGCAGCGCAAGGCAGCGAAGGCGGCAAAAGACTGGGCCACCAGCGACCGCATCCGCGACGACCTCAAAGCCATCGGAATCCAGATCAAAGACACTAAGGAAGGGACTGAGTGGACGCTGGAATAGACCTAGTGCAGTTTTATAGGAAAAATGCTCGCAGTCCCCTTCAAAAAGAGGGTACCGCGAGCATTTTCGCTATGTTTTTGCTCCAGGTCTTTACGACATCAGATACTCTATCAGATCATTTCACCAGATTTGCAAAAGGTCTTCGCCCCATATACTGACATTTGAAATCAGCAATCAGAGCAGTCTCTTCATATTCTGGATCTGAGTCCCCTGTCAGTTCCTTCCAGCAAAACATCAGGTCTTCCGCATCTGCCAACTGCCATATCATCCGTCCTCCCCAATGTCCAACCGGTTTGCCTTGTCCGAATTGAAGATATTGCCCCAAACGCTTATACAGAGATGTCGCCTTGCCTATATATATTATACAGGTTTCATCCACCCAATTCGCAGCCAGTTTCCCGACCGGAACATTTGGGTTCCTTTTCTTGAAATATCCTCCTGTTCCGACTTCCAGAAATACGGGAGCCGCCGCCGTCTGGCGTACCACCATATAAACACCCTTCCCTGACGGGATCTCGCTCGCAGCTCCACCCCAAAGTCCTGCCACCGACACAAATCCCTCGAAACCGGCAGCCTTCAGATCATCGATTGTCTTGAAATTCATACCATATTCCTTTTATATTACATATCCGGATATTCATCAGCCCCGAAGATATCCATCTCAGCGTAGTACCAGTCCTCGAAACTGTCATATCCTGCCGCTCTCCACGGTTCTTGGCCGGGAGCACTCTCGCTATCTCGGTCGGGCCTGAAAGTTTTGGTCGGAGGCGTAGTGCGATATGTCCCAGGGGCCCGGATGGGGGCAATAATATGCGGACGACTATTATACTCCTCCCATCGCCGTTCCTGTTCAGCCACCTTCCTGTCATGGCTGCACTGAAAACAATAACTCAAAATGACCCCTATCACAAAAAACACGGTCAGGCACCCTTTCAGGCCGGATTTTACATCATCATCCATTTAGTCAATTATCTTTATCTCCCCAGATGATATCAGATTATCAAAATCTGCTACCTGGCAATCATATATACCCCAATGACTGCCATAGAATCCAAGACGCCGCATCTTGTCCCTGATCTTCTTCTGTTCGGAACGTTCTGCAACAGTTCTTTTTTCTATCAGACGGCGAATGGCCTCTGCCTCTGATCTTGTAAATTCTGTTTTTACCATAACACTTTGTTTAAATTGGTTTATCTATATATTCATTGTTATTTAAATCATTCCACTAGTTTAAACTGTATATTCTGGTACCGATGTCCATCCCAACAGGATATTATATAAAACGAAAGTGTGGAGCCGGTCGTCTATCTCTTGGCAGGCTCTGGTAAGCCGTAGGAAAATAAACAATGCCCCACACCTGATGCATATGTCTTTAGACAATAGTCAATATGCACGGTGATGAGCGTCTTGCCTATCTCTTCCTTTCGAAATTTACCAGATTTGCCAAGAAAGACAGAGCGAAACACTTTCATCTCAATATGTAACGGTCACATCAGTAACCGCAAAGCAAAGTTAAGAATTGTTTTCATATTGACAATCAGGTGTGGGACATTAAAAATTCTTTTCCTTGCAGCGCTCAAGGGCGGAAGACCAGATATCGCGTATGCGGGAGCGAAGATGGGTGGGGCTGACGACTTCGAGAGACCGGCTACGGGCAAGAAGGGCCATGACAAAATCATTTGTTATCCTCAGGCAGAGCCTTATCGTCAGGCCTGTTTCAGGATCATCTGACAATATCTCCTGACTTTCATGCAATGGCAAGGTCTTCACAAATGCGCCGTCCAGCGCATCATAATGCAGTATTATTTCCTCTACTGGGTCATCCGGATCATTCCAGATTCCATAACTCTCACGAAACAATGCCGGGACATCAATGGTTTCATCACGGGTGAATCTATTCGGCATAAGTCCGACACAGGATATTCTGTCAACGCCAAAGCATTTAAGCCTCCCGTCCTTTACATCGTATCCGACAAGATACCACCTATGTTGCGATTCCTTGAGATAATGAGGCTTGATTTCCTTGCGTGAAACCTTGTTACCGTATCGTACATAGGTATAATCAAATGACAGGTGGCAACATTCGCGTATGGCTTCAAACAATAATGAGAAGTCGACTCCAAACTGCGGACGGCGATGCTCCGGCAGGACATATTTTTTCATCACGCTATCCTTGTCAATAGAGGAAAGTATCTCAAAATTCAACAGAAGTTCCTCGTAACCCTCATTGTCGCGGCCATATTCCGCTATGTAGTATCCATAATCCTTCTTATAGCGGATTTTGATGCCAAACAGATCTTCAATTGTATGGAAATCCCGTTGCAATGTCCGCAGGGATATCCCGGCATCGTCGGAATAACGGCTACGCATCTGATATTCCACATATTCGGTCAGTTTTTCCGGCATCATATACCTTCCAGGGTGTGCCAACTTATTCACTATCATCACAAGTCTGTGAAGCTGATTGCCTTTAGCCATATCTGTACTGATTGATTCACGTGCAAATATAAGCACCGGAGACGACAAAACATGTCGTGCACCAAGGAAAAGAATAGAAACTGATTTTGGTGGCCTCATACTACTTTTGCCACAGCCTCTGGTTCCAGGCGTGTAATTCTGGCAATCTGCTTGATTCCGGCATTGTAATTCCGTTTGAGCAAAACACACAACCTGATGCGCTGCTCCATGGATAATTGTTCAATACTGTCTTTCCCGAATTCTTTTCTTATGAGTACAGGCATCTGGGTCAGAATGTCCTGATCCGTCATCCCGATCTGTTCCGCTATTCCCAACTGTAACTCCACATCATTTTCCACTCTCTTGGCAAGAAGCATCAGCAATCTGGAAGGATGTCTGAAAAGATCTTCCATTGTACTGGAATCCACATAACACGATGGCAACACCATTCCGTCAGCATCTACAATATAATTGTCCGGCACCTGAACACGAGACCTCATGATGCGAAAACGCTTTCTGTCACTCAGGTCGTTAAGCCTTTCTCCCGTTTCCTGAAATTCACCCCTGAAATACAGGTCTGCGGATGACCATCTGTAATGATTCGGCAACACCTTGATTCCAGCGGCAATAGGATTACGCAGCACATATGTAACCACATTCTCCAGATATTCACGACTGGAAATCAGATTGACCTGCACATCCACAGTCCGCATTCCTTGCACCTCGCCAGCCGCACGTCTCATCCTCATGGCGCATCTTCTCTTATACTCTTCTGAGAATAACCGACATACTTCCGAAGTTCCATATAGTACAAAATGGAAGTGATTACTCATAAGACAAAAACACAAAATGCGGACATCAAAACCCAACACGCAGATTGCAATGTCATTCATTCCAAGAATGAAATCCTTTCTTGTTTTGAAAATGTCATTCTTTTCCAGTCCATGGCTGCTGACATGATAATACCCTTTCATCTTTTTTATCACGAAGTTATGACAACTCGTTCAAAACATCATCAGATAATAAAAAAGATTCATGAGATTTTTCTTTTTCTTGTAAACTAAAATTTATTTTAACTATGCTAAAATAAATTTTAGTCGTTGTTTTGGCGGGCATCTGGTGCAGTTTTACAGGAAAAATGCTCGCAGTCCCCTTCAAAAAGAGGGTACCGCGAGCATTTTCACTATGTTCTTGCTCCAGGTCTATTGGCGTTTTGGCAGGGTGACGACGAATGAGGCACCACCGAGGGCAAATGATTGCTGGTAGCGGATTTCGCCTTCGCACTTCTCGATTATGTTGCGGCAGATTGCAAGGCCGAGGCCTGTGCCGGAGCTCTTGGTCGTGAAGTTCGGGGTGAACAGCCGGCTCCGGTTCTCTTCGCTCACGCCCGGGCCGTTGTCGTCGAACACGATGTCGTAATATCCCTCCTTCATGCTGTTGCGCAGGCATATGAGCACACGTCCGACAGCAGGCTCGTCCCCACGCTCTTCAGCCTCCCTCTGCTGTATCTCCACAGCCTGTATCGCATTTGTGAGCATATTCACGAACACTCGTATGAGCTGAGGCTTCGGAGCCATGGCGTATGCGTTCTCCATACCTATATATGTAATGCGCACGTTCTCCTTGTTGTCGAAGATCATGAGCTGGTCCTTCAGCGTCCTGTCAAGGTCGAGCAGCACAGGTTCCTCGCTGTAGAGCTTTGCGAATGTAGAGAATTCGTTGGCCGTTTCCGTAAGGATGTCGATATGCTCCAGGACCACGGCCGAAACCTTGTCGAACTTCTCCTCCCATGCAGGATTGCCGTTCTGCTTCAGACGTATGAGTCTCTGTATCTCAAGCTTTATCGGCGTAAGCGGATTCTTGATTTCATGGGCCACCTGACGTGCCATCTGACTCCAGGCCTTGTCACGTTCCGCCTGTGCCAGCTGCCTTGTGGAATCCGACAGGTCCTTCACCATACGGTTATATGCGTCCACGAGAGACGAAATCTCGTCCTCACGCTTGTAGCGGATGTATTCCAGCTTATGTATGTCGGCTCCGGCCATCTTCTTTCCCATCTCCACGAGCGGCGAGAAAAGGGCGTTCACCTCGCGTGTGCTGAAGAGCAGCGAGATTATCAGCAGCAGAAGGAAGATATTGACCATCAGCGAAGCATGGAAGAAGGCCTCGCGGCGGAAATCGTAGTTCCTGTCCGTATACGGGACGCTGATTATGGCCACGATCTGACCGTTGTCGTTGAACACCGGCGCATAGAGTGCCCAATATTCGTAGTCCGCAATCTTTTCCCTGTGTATGAAGAACTTCTGGTTCAGATGGCGGATGTTGTAATAAGCCTCCTCGTCCATGCGGCTTCCGATGACCATCTTCTCGAACACCTCGGGAGTCGTGGAACGGAAGAGCTTTCCCGACGGGGTGTACAGGGTGATGTCGGACTTGGTCATGTTGCTGATGTTCTCCAGCTCGGAATCAAAATCCGCCGTAGCAAGAGCCTGATAATCAGAAGCTCCGCGTACTCTCGCCTCTATAAGGGCCTGGAGCGTGTTGATCTTCGACGACATCAGGTTGTACATGTTCGCCTCGTTCCTCTTGTACACGAACGTGATGCTCACGATGGTCATGCTGACGAGGATGAGGATGGACGACGTGAAGAGTATCGTATTGATTCTTATCCTGAAATAGTTGTTCTTGAACACTTCACGCCTCTTCCGATGGGTGGTCGTACATAGGATCGTGATGCCGAGAATCACAAGGAACAGATATGAAAACGACGTAAAGAACACCATAACGCTACGCTGCGACCGGGATATCACTATCAGCTCGCCCTCACCGGTCCTATGCATGAAGTGGGTGTATTCCTTCTGCCTCATCACGCCCGAATGCTCTCCATCCGGGAAACCCTTGTCGAAATTGTATGCTACCGTCGGATACGAATAGTTTCCTTTGGAGGATACGAGCCTGTCGTCCGAATACTTCGCATACGAGTAGAACTGCGGTATGTTTATGTCTCCGGGCTTCGAGAACCGCCCGAGAATGCTGTAATATCCCCTGTCCTCCCTGTTCGAATTCGGTTCTATCCTCAGGAGGAGCCTTGTGAGGCCATTCTGCTGCGAATAGAAGAGGAAGACTCCCTCATAGCGGCCGCGGCCGTTGGCATCCACAAGGAAGAGGAAGCGCGAACCCGACGCTATCGGGGTTCCGTTGCGGATGATGTCATTGAAATACGCGATGCCGTCCTTGTCGTAGTCACGGAATACATATGCGGACATGTTGTATTTCTGTCTGGAGCGGCTCAGATACGTTTCCGTAATCCTGTTCACTATCATTCCGGCTGCATTGTCTATGCTCGTCAAAGCCGACACCAGCTGGTCGGTAGCGATGGCCTCCTCGACGCTCCTGAGCTGGATTTCCAGGCCGAGATTCCTTTCCACAGCGAGCCTGTTGGCCCACACCGTCACCCTGTCCTGCTCCTTCCTGAAGCCCTGCACACCCGACACGAGCGAGAAATAGGCCGCCGTGACTATGGAGAACACCGTGATCGACTTTATCGAGAAGGCGTCGAAGCGCCAGCCGAAGAGCTCCCTGACGACAGGCCTGAGAGTCTGCACCTGGAGCAGGATGCTCATGGAAAGGCCGATGAATGAAAGATATGCGATGGCGGCATATTTCGTATTGTCGTTCCAGCGGTAAAGTTCCATCGGGATGTTCGAGTTCTGGATGAGGCTGCGCAGAGCGAAGTCCAGATACACGGCGACCGCCATACCCGTGACAAGGGTAACGGCACCGTATGTCATCAGTTTCCTCCTCCTGTGCTGCCTGTCCTTTCTCGCCAAAGCGAGGAAACGGCCTCTGACGAAGAACGAGCACAAGCACACGAGGGTGATGTACAGGTTCAGCAGCAGGAGCGAGCCGAGTGAGAACAGGAACACTCCGTCGGCATAGACCGAAGGCGAGAAAATGGACGACACACCTGACATCTGAGCGCCCCAGATGAACGACATGGCAAGCAGCAGAGTGAACGTGACCACGACTGTGGCATATACCTTCATCGTGCGGTGTCCCGCGAGAAAGAGCACGGTCGCAAGAGCGAAAAGCAGCATTGCAAACCATCTGAGCATCGAATTGTTGAAGAAAGGGGTCACGGATGCGCTGTCGTAGATGATCTTGAAAAGCGGGACGTCATCTATGACGACAGTAGCGCCGCCGCTATGGTTTAGCGGAAGCAGGGTGTAGCGTCCCGGAAGCCCGAGCCTCGGATTCACTCCGTTTTCGGTCGTGCGGAGGTCTTCGATAAGGGTGTTCTTTATCTCTATTCCGGCGATTATCCTGTCATTGTTCCTCCCCTGCACCGACTTGACAAGATACCATTTCGGGCCGAGATTCATGTACGACAGCTCGCTTGTGACATCCGCCAGAGGGGAGACAATGCGGTTTCTCAAATCCGTAAGCCTCTGGAATACAAGGCGCGAGCTTATATCATCGTTGATGACAGAAAACTGGTTCGCCCACGACTGGAGGGAGTCGTTCACATAACGGTATATTACCATGTCTTCCGGCAGGCCTTCGAGATGAATCTGCTGATCCAGATCTGTCGTCTGAGCCTTCAGGACATAGCGTTCCAGAATGCGCAGCCGCTGCTCTATGCGCTCGGCCATCCTCTGCGCCACCTTTTCCGTATCCTCGCCCGCGCTCTTGCCGGCCATCGAAAGGATGAACAGCACAAGGGCAAGGACAAAGCTTGCAAGCGGAAGCTTCCTGTGGAAAAAATCGTGTCTATTCATGATGATACGGTTCCCCTTTCATTATTGTGAACGCCCTGTATATCTGCTCAGCGAATATGGCTCTGACCATCTGGTGGGAGAATGTCATCTTCGAAAGCGACATCTTCGAATCCGCCCTTGAATACACGGCTTCCGAAAAGCCGTATGCGCCTCCGATGACGAAGACGATGTCCTTTCCTACATATGAAATCTTGTCCTGAAGCAGTCTGGCAAGCTCCACAGACGTATACTGCTTTCCCCTTTCATCCAGAAGAATCACATCATCCGTCGGGCGTATATTCTTGAGTATCAATTCTCCTTCACGAGTCTTTATCTGATCCTTCGTCAGGGAGGAAACGTTCTTCAGCTCGGGAATCTCCAACATTGCAAACGGTATGTAATGCTTCAGACGGGACACGTATATGTCCAGTCCCTGTCTTACCCAATCCTTGTCCGTCCTGCCGACGGTCAGCAAAGTGATTTTCATACGCAAACGTTTGAACTTACAAATATAAATATTTTTACGTTACCTTGCGATTCGTGTGTGATTCTTTGCAAGGCTCGAAATTTGCAGTATCTTTGCCGTGATTTTCAAGACTGATCCTTAATGAGAAAAATAATTATCGGAACAATCGCACTTGCCGCCGCCCTGTTCTCCCATTGCGACCTTTCCGCACAAGAGAACGAATATGACGTATTCAATCCGATAGCCAAGTATCTCGGCCTCGGAGATGCAGACAAACTTTCCGCATGGTTTTCCGACAATCTTGAAGTCACCATATTCACAACATCGAACGACTCCAGCAGAAATCAGGCCCGACAGATAATGAAGACATTCTTCAGGTCATATACGCCGCGTTCGTTCGAAATCACCCATAAGGCAGGACGTCCGAACATGAAGTATGCATTGGGAACGCTGAATGCAGGCGGAGAGATGTTCATTGTCACGATCTTCGTGAACTACAAGGATTCGGACTACCGCATACAGCAGCTCAAGATAGAAAGGATTGATTAAGGCTGCATTTCAGATTTCAAGCCAGCGGATGGACTTGTCGCGTTTCCAGTAGGACAGCTGGCGCTTTGCGTAATGACGGGTGTTGCGCTGGATCAGTTCCACGGCACGTTCAAGCGATGTCACCGGGCCGTCTCCCGGACTCGTCGGGCCCCAGCCTTCAGCCGACACGAGGCCAGCCTCGAAATCCAGCCAGTCGAAAATCTCCTGGTAGCCGACAGTCTGCAGTGCGGCAAGCCCTCTGTACTGTCCGAGCGAGCGCACTTCGTCCACGAGACCATCGTCAATCATCTGCAGGACGCGGCGGTCGATTCTTTCATAAAGCACCTCACGAGGCCTTGCAAGCCCTATCTTCTCTATTTCAAAATCGCGTTTCTTGGTCTGCGACGTCTTGAATGACGAGAAAGGCCTGCCTGTCATGATGCACACTTCGAGGGCACGCACGACACGCTGTCCGTTGGCGATATCGATGGCGGCATAGCTTTCAGGATCCAGCCTGCGCAGCTCCATGCGGAGGGACTCCACGCCTTCCTCCTTCAGCCGGACCGTCAGCTCTTCTCGCAGCTTAAGATCCGCTGCCGGGAAATCGTCCAGACCGTTCACCAGGGCATCGACATAGAAGCCCGAACCGCCTGCCATGACCAATGTCTCATGGCCTTCGTCGAACAGCCGGTTTATCAGTTCAAGGGCCTCCAGCTCGTATTTTCCGGCCGTATAAAGCTCCGTCACCGTATGGGAGTGGATAAAATAATGCTGCACGGCCTGAAGCTGTGCAGCGGAAGGGACAGCCGTCCCTATGGTCATTTCCTTATATATCTGACGCGAGTCGCATGAAATCACCGGAGAGCCATATCTGAGTGCGGTCTCGATGCTGTAGTCGGTCTTGCCTACAGCAGTGGGGCCCAATATGATCAGAAGCCGGTGCATGGATTCTAATCCTCGTCTTCGCCGTAGATTTCCTCCGTCTCGTCGTCTGCCTCTTCCGCCTCGTCTTCATCGAAGTCGTCATCGTCGAAATCCTCGTCGTCCGGATCCTTCTTCTTGTCGTCCGGAAGATCCTCGAAGGCCACGTATCCGTTCTCAAACTCGATCGGGTTCGGCCCCTTCTGCTCCACGAGAAGCGGATAGAGCACGCCCGGACGCGGTTCGCCCTCACCGTCGAACGTCACGATGACGCTCTTCACGTTTGTGGTGTCGTAGAAGTATATGAACTTGTCCTGGCCCTTCTTATGGCACTGTCCCGCTGTCACGGCGTCTATCGTGCCGAAGCCGAAATCCGTGAACACGCTGTAACGTGCGGCCACTTCGCCGTCCTTGCCGAAGGCCTTGAAGAGGACGACCTGGTCCTGCGGAAAGTCCATGTCCGCCTTCATCTGTTTGTGGAAACTATAAAGAGAGGTGTTGTCCTTCACCTCGTACACTCTTGCAAATCCCTTTATGCCGGGAAGTGAAACTCTATATCTCAGTATCATAGACAGTTAGAATTGAAACCCTTAAAAATGGCCCTCAGAATGCCTGAAAGCGACGTCAAAGGTAGCAATTTTTCACCAAGGTGCTTATGAAGCGATTAAATTTTTCTGAAAATTTTATATTATTCCGAAAAAACGCTAAATTTGGATTTCGGTATGGAGAATTCTCAGATCCAAGATTCGTACAAGAGCATCGCAGCGGAAGCGAAAGGCCTCTTCAAGGACAATGGAAGCCGTTTCATTGCCCATGCATATCCCGTTGAAACAGAAGAAGAAGTGAAGGAAATCGTCGCAGCTCTCAAGAAGGAATACTACGACGCAAGGCATCATGTATATGCCTACAGGCTCGGGTACAAGGGCGACAGGTTCCGCGCGAACGACGACGGAGAGCCTTCCGGTTCGTCGGGCAGGCCTGTGCTCGGGCAGATAGATTCGAACGGTCTGAGCGACATCCTCGTGGTGGTCGTACGGTATTTCGGAGGCATAAAGTTAGGCATACCGGGACTGATACGGGCATACAGGACGTCGACGGCGGATGCCCTGGCCAATGCGCAGATCGTGGAGAAGATCGCTTCAAAGGTGTACAGGCTGCATTTCGGCTATATGAGCATGAACGGGGTGATGAAGGTCCTCAAGGACATGGGGCTGGAGCAGAAGAACCAGTCTTTCGACATGGAATGCAGCATAGACACGACCGTAAGGCTGTCGGCCGTGGACACATTCCTGGAACGCATCGGCGACATAGAAGGCTGCCGGGCCGAGGAAATAGGATAATATTGACATAACCATATATATGAAAAGTTTAATATCTATCGGGGATTTCACGAAAGAGGAAATCCTTCATGTGCTGGAGACGGCAAAGGAATTCGAGCAGAACAAGGAGCAGAAGTTCCTTGAAGGCAAGGTAATAGCCAGTCTCTTCTTCGAACCGTCCACAAGGACAAGACTCAGCTTCGAGACCGCGATCAACCGTCTCGGCGCCAAGGTCATCGGCTTCTCTGACGCTTCCAACACCAGCCAGAGCAAGGGCGAGACGCTCAAGGACACCATCAAGATGGTATCCAACTATGTGGACATGATCGTGATGCGCCATCCGCTTGAAGGCAGTTCGCGATACGCTTCGGAAGTGGCATCGGTTCCCGTGGTCAATGCCGGTGACGGAGCCAACCAGCACCCTTCGCAGACACTGCTCGACCTGTATTCCATCCTCCAGACCCAGGGCAGGCTCGACGGACTGACAATCAACATGGTGGGCGACCTGAAGTACGGCCGCACGACGCATTCGCTACTGCAGGCCATGTCACACTTCAATCCGAAATTCGTGTTCACAGCCCCGGAAGAGCTGAAGATGCCTAAGGAATACAAGGACTTCCTCGATGCAAAGGGAATCGAATATATAGAGACGAATTCGCTGGAAGAGCACATGAACGACTGTGACATATTATATATGACGCGCGTGCAGCAGGAGAGGTTCACGGATCCGATGGAGTACGAAAGGGTGAAGGATGTGTATACCCTCAACGCATCGATGCTCGGAAATGTCCGTGAGAACATGAAGATCCTGCATCCGCTTCCACGTGTGACCGAGATCTCACAGGATGTGGACGACACTCCGTATGCATATTATTTCAAGCAGGCCGAGAACGGACTCTATGTCCGCATGGCAATCATTTCATATTTGTTAGGACACAGGTAAGCATATGTCACATAAAGAATTGGTAGTAAGCGCATTGGAGAATGGCACCGTATTGGACCATATACCCGCTGAAAACGTATACAAAGCCCTCGACATCCTCAACCTCAAGGGTGTGGAAAGCCAGATCACGATTGGCATAAACCTCAACAGCAGGCTCTACGGCCGCAAGGGAATCATCAAGATCGCCGACAAGTTCTTCGAGGACGAGGAACTGAACAAACTGGCGCTCATCGCCCCTAAGGCCACCGTAAACATCATCCGGGACTTCAAGGTGGTGGAGAAGAAGAAGCTCGTCATGCCGCACGAAATCATAGGCATAGCAAAGTGCAAGAACCCTAAGTGCGTGACCAACCATCAGCCGATAAAGACAAGGTTCACGACAATAGACAATGGTAACGAAATTTCACTTTTATGCCATTATTGCGAAAAAATTACAGACACAAAGAGCATTTTTTAAAATAAATCGTTACCTTTAGGGACATAATTGGTTAAAATTTTTCAAAATGAAAAAAGTTCACAATTTCACGGCAGGTCCATGCATTCTGCCACAGCAGGCGATTGACAATGCAATCGAAGCGCTCAAGGATTTCAAGGGAACAGGCATTCCTGTAATATCGATATCGCACAGAACCAAGGAATGGGAGTCCGTCATGGACGAATGCCGTGCTCTCTGGAGGGAACTTCTCGACATTCCTGAGGATTACGAAATCCTCTTCCTCGGCGGCGGAGCAAGCATGGGATTCCTTTATGTCGCGATGAACTTCCTTGAGAACAAGGCCGGATATCTCGAGACAGGAGTATGGGCAAAGAAGGCGCTCAAGGAGGCCAAAGGGCTCGGAAACGCATATGCAGCGGCTTCCTCAGCCGACACCGTATTCAATTACATACCAAAGGGATACGAAATTCCGTCAGACCTCGATTATTTCCACATCACCACCAACAACACGATTTACGGAACCGAGATCCACGAGGACATCGACTGCCCTGTTCCGCTCATAGCAGACATGTCTTCGGACATCATGAGCCGTCCTGTGGACGTGAGAAAGTATGCGATGATCTACGGTGGCGCGCAGAAGAATGTGGGCCCTGCAGGCGTGGCTTTCTTCATCGTGAAGAAGGACCTTCTGGGAAAGGTGAGCCGTTATATCCCGACAATGCTGGACCTCCGCACCCATATTGACGGAAAGTCCATGTTCAACACCCCTCCTGTATTCTCGATCTATGTCATGAACGAGACGCTGAAGTGGCTCAAGGGCATCGGCGGCGTGGAGGCCATCCACAAGGTGAATGTGGAGAAGGCGAAGCTGCTTTATGCAGAAATCGACCGCAATTCCCTCTTCAGGGGCACTGCAGCGGTGGAAGACCGTTCTATAATGAACGTATGCTTCGTCATGGCGGAAGGTCACGAAGGCCTTCAGGACGAGTTCATGGCGTTTGCAAAGGAGAAGGGCATGACGGGCATCAAGGGGCACAGGTCTGTCGGCGGCTTCAGGGCTTCCATCTACAACGCCTGCCCTCTCGAAAGCGTACAGGCCCTCGTGGACTGCATGAAGGAATTCGAACAGTTACATAAATAATCTCGTCATGAAAATTCTTGTAGCGACTGAAAAGCCCTTTGCCGCAGCTGCGGTGAACGGCATCCGAAAAATCGTCGAAGAGGCAGGACACGAGCTTGCACTTCTCGAGAAATATACAGACAAGGCACAGCTTCTTGAAGCCGTAGCAGACGCCGACGCTCTGATCGTGCGTTCGGACAAGGTGACTGCAGAAGTGATTGCAGCGGCTCCTAATCTCAAGATCGTGGTACGTGCCGGCGCAGGATTCGACAATCTGGACCTTGCGGCATGTTCGGAGCGCAGGATTGTGGCAATGAACACGCCGGGCCAGAATTCGAATGCCGTAGCCGAACTGGCAATAGCGATGATGATATTCATGTCGCGCAACCAGTTCACCCCGGGCACAGGATGCGAAATACAGGGCAGGAAGCTCGGAATACAGGCATACGGAAATGTCGGACGTCTCGTGGCGGCAAAGGCCAAGGCCCTCGGAATGGAGGTCATGGCATACGACCCGTTCGTGCCGGCGGAGAAGATGCAGGAAGAAGGCGTCGTACCGGCGGAATCGCTTGAGCAGATGTACGGGCAGTGCAACTTCATATCGCTTCACATCCCGGCAGTTCCGGCGACCATCGGCTCGATCAACTACGACCTTATTTCGAGGATGCCTAAGGGCGGATGCCTCGTGAACACAGCCCGCAAGGAGGTCATCAACGAGGCTGAGCTCGTGAAGGTTCTCACCGACAGGCCGGATCTCAAATATATCACGGACATTGCGGCAGTGTGTCAGGAAGAGCTGAACCAGAAGTTCTGCAAGCAGGTCTTCGCAACGCCTAAGAAGATGGGTGCAGAGACTGCGGAGGCCAACATCAACGCAGGACTCGCGGCCGCAAGGCAGATTTGCGGATATTTCGAAACAGGTTGCACAAAATTTCAGTTGAACAAATGGTAAAGATCAGACCGTTCGCGGCGGTACGTCCGCCCAAGCAGTATGTAGAGGAAGTGGCCGCACGGCCTTATGATGTCCTCAATTCAGCCGAAGCAAAGGCAGAAGCAGGCGAAAAGTCCCTCCTTCACATCACAAAGCCGGAAATCGACTTCGATCCGATCATCGACGAGCACAGCCAGCCTGCATATGACAAGGCTGTCGAGAACTTCAAGGCATGGCAGGAAAAGGGTTGGCTCGTGCAGGACGACAAGCCGCATTATTATGTATATGCACAGACAATGGAAGGACGCACACAGTACGGACTTGTGGTCTGCGCACATACGGACGACTATGCCGAAGGCAGGATCAAGAAGCACGAGCTCACGCGCAGGGACAAGGAGGACGACCGCATGATTCATGTGCGCATACAGGACGCGAACATCGAGCCTGTGTTCTTCTCGTATCCGGACAATGCGGAAGTGAATGCAATCGTAGAGAAATACACCGCACAGGAGCCGGAATACGACTTCGTGGCGGCTGACGGCTTCGGACATCATTTCTGGGTGATTGACGAGCAGGCGGACATCGACCGCATCACCGAAATATTTGCCGGAATACCGGCATTCTATGTCGCCGACGGACACCACCGCACAGCTGCTGCAGCCCGTGTGGGAGCCGAGAAACGCAGTCAGAATCCGGCTCATACAGGCGAAGAGGAATACAACTGGTTCATGACGGTCGCATTCCCGGACAGCCAGCTCAAGATCATAGACTACAACCGCGTGGTGAAGGACCTCAACGGACTCACCCCGGAACAGCTTGTGGCCGCTCTTGCAGAGGACTTCGAAGTGAAGGATGAAGGCACGGAGATATACAGGCCGGGCAGGCTGCACGAGTTCTCGATGTATCTCGGAGGCAGATGGTATTCACTCGCAGCAAAGGAAGGACGATATGACGACAACGACCCTATCGGCGTGCTCGACGTGACCATACTTTCGAACCTCGTCCTCGACAAGCTTCTCGGAATCAAGGACCTGCGCACCGACAAGAGGATAGACTTCGTGGGAGGAATACGCGGCCTCGGCGAGCTCTCACGCAGAGTCGACAGCGGCGAGATGGCAGTGGCATTCGCCCTCTACCCAGTCTCGATGAAGCAGCTCGTGGACATTGCGGACTCAGGCAACATCATGCCTCCTAAGACGACATGGTTCGAGCCGAAGCTCCGCAGCGGCCTCGCAATCCACAAACTGTCATAAAGCACTCACATATACGCCAAAGGCCCCGTCATTACGACGAGGCCTTTGTTCATTTATGCATATTCATTATTTCACAAGTCCGAGCTTCTCCATGAGGGCTTTTGTCTCTGGATTGTGGCCACGGAAATTGCGGTACAGCACAGAAGCGTCCTCTGTGCCGCCCTTTGAAAGGATGTTCTCGCGGAACGAGCCCGACACCTCCGTATTGAAGATTCCCTTCTCCTTGAAGAGCGAGAATGCATCTGCCTCAAGCACCTCAGCCCACTTGTATGAATAGTAGCCGGCTGAATATCCGCCTGAGAAGATGTGTGAGAACGAAGTCGAGAATGCAGAACCCTCAACAGACGGCATCACTGCATATGGCGCAAGGGTCTTCTGCTCGAACTCTATCGTACCCTCGGCAGGAAGTTCTGTCAGAGAGTGCCATGCCATATCAAGATAGCCGAAATGGAGCTGACGCACCTGTGCATAACCTGCAAGGTAGTTCTTAGCCGCGACAATCTTTTCTATAAGCTCGGCAGGGATAGGCTCTCCCGTCTGATAATGCTTTGCAAACGAATTGAGATATTCCGGTTCGAACGCCCAGTTCTCCATTATCTGTGAAGGGAGCTCCACAAAATCGCGGCTTACGTTCGTTCCCGTGAGCGACGGATAACGGCCCTGCGCGAAGATTCCGTGAAGTGCGTGGCCGAATTCGTGGAGGAATGTGGTGAGCTCGTCATGAGTGATGAGGGCAGGAGCATCAGCCGTCGGCTTCGTGAAGTTGCATACGATGCTGATGAAAGGCCTCTTCTCCACACCGTTCTGAATGCTCTGGCCGCGGAATTCCGTCATCCATGCGCCTCCCCTCTTGCTTGCACGCGGAAAGAAGTCCGCATAGAAGAGGGCGAGATGCTTTCCGTCAGCATCCTTCACCTCATACACCTTCACATCCTCGTGATATACAGGAACATTGTCAAGTTCCGTGAAGCTGATTCCGTAAAGACGGGTTGCAAGGCCGAACACCGCGTCGATGCAGCTTTCGAGCTGGAAGTATGGCTTGAGTTCCTCGGCGCTGAGCGAGTACTCCGCCTCCTGATAGCGCTCAGACCAGAAGCTGAAGTCCCACGGCATGAGCTGCGAATCCTCGAACCCGTTCTTCTTTGCATATGCGAGGACATCTGCCACATCCTTCTTCGCGAACTCCAAAGACGGCTCGAGAAGTTCCTTGATGAATGCATTCACCGTCGCCTTGTTCTTGGCCATCCTGTCCTCAAGGGCATAATCCGCATATGTCTCGTAACCGAGAATGTCAGCGATCTTTATCCTGAGGTCCACGATCTGCCTTACGATGTCCGTATTGTCATTTTCACCGCCGATGGCTCTTGTATTGTATGCAGTCCACATCTGCCTGCGGAGGTCACGGACAGTGCTGTACTTCAGGAACGGGCTGTAGCTCGGATAGTCAAGCGTAAACGCCCAGCCTTCAAGTCCCTTTTCCGCAGCAGTTTCCGCGCCCATGATCTTCACATATTCAGGAAGGCCGGCGAGATCCGCCGAATCGGTCACATGAAGCGTGTATGAGTTTGTCGCGGCAAGCACGTTCTTGCTGAATGCCAGAGTCGCGAGCGAGAGTTCTTCAGACCACTTGCTGTAAAGTTCCTTGTCCTCGTCGCTGAGGTTCGCTCCGCCGCGTACGAAACTCTTGTAATTGTCCTCCAGAAGCTTCATCTGGTCCTTGTCCAGTCCGAGTCCGTCCTTCTTCTCATAGACAGCCTTCACCTTCTCGAAGAGCGGCGCGTTGAGTGAAACGTACATCGAATACTCTGTGAGCATCGGGGACACCTGCTCGGCAATCACCTGCATCTCATCATTCGTATTCGCCTCCATGAGGTTGTAGAAGATGCCTGCCACGTTGTTAAGCGTCTGGCCTGCATATTCCATGGCCTCGATCGTGTTCTCGAATGTCGGCTCTTCCTGATTTGCCACAATCGCATCTATCTCCGCCTTGGCCTCGGCGATTCCGGCCTCGAAAGCCGGGAGATAATGCTCGTTTCTGATCTTGTCAAACTCCGGAGCTCCGAACGGTGCGGACGACTCCGTCAAAAGCGGATTTTCCATCTTACAACTGCTGATAAGTGCAAGCGCTACGCCTGCAGCAAGAATTTTTGTATTCATGATTTCCTTATTTGTTTTCGTTTTCAATCGCAGTCTGCAAAGGTAAGGAAACATTTTGTATTTTCGATATTTCATACAGGCGCGTTTCCGACTTTCTGTACTTTATGTCGAAGCAGCGGCATTCGTCATGCCTTCTCGTCCTATGGCTGAATGTCACGAGATCAGGAGCAAATCCCATCGCGATTATGTCCGCAAGGTCAATCTCTTCATATCCCGCCTTGATCAGAGTATCAAGCAGGTCGTAATTCTTGGACAGCATGTTCAGGATTCTTCTCTTGTAGGCCCTCCCGTCCTTTGCTATCGCATTGAAATACTTTGTCTTGCAGTCCTCGCAGCAGAACTTCTTGTCCTTACGTCCGTAACGTATCTTGTCTCCGCATTCAAGACACTTCGACATCCTTCGCTGATTCTTCTTATATTCCATGGTCAAAGTTTTCCTCCGGCAAATATCATATGAGGCCGGTTCCGCGTCAATAGCTGCCTGAAGGTTTTTCCTTTTCTTTGCCGAAATTTTTCTTTTTTTTCATATTTCGGCCGACATGAAGAAAAATTTTAATGCATGAAGATTTTTCTTCATGTCCCGATTCCGCCACACCGGAATGATAAAAAAAGTTAAAAACCTTAAAGAAAAAGAAATAGTCGACATGCCGGAGTGCCGGAACTGCGGAACCGAATGATTTTTTGCCTTACTTTGCCCTCAACCTACATGAGCGCTCATAAGATGTGGGGAGGAAATCAGAAACATTTTAATAAGAAACATTTAAAAAGCGGAGGAATCTTATGGAATTCATCAACAGGATCGAGCTTCAGGGCAGGGTCGGCACAGTCCGCACCAACGAAGTGAACGGAAGCAGGGTGGCAAACTTCTCGCTCGCCACAGAAGCACTTTACAAGACACGCGACGCAGGAGCGGTGTCGGAACTCACATGGCACAATGTCGTCGCATGGGAAGGACGCGATATCACAGACGTGTTCAGCATCACCAAAGGAGCCCCGATAAACGTCATCGGAAGGCTCAGGATATCGAAATATACGTCTTCGGAAGGAGTGGAGAAACAGCTTTACGAGGTCTTGGCGCAGAAGGTGCGGATTCTTACAGACGAAGAAGCAAATAGTTGAGTACTCACCAGAACAAGGGATTGACATATATTGTTTTTAAAGCTACCTTTGCGCCCGAAAACAATGATAGAGTAAAATATGGTTCAGAAATTCAACGACGGCAGATGGAGCCGCAGAATCGATGTAGCTGATTTTATCTACAGCAACATCACACCTTACGAAGGAGACGCATCCTTCCTTAAAGGCGCGACGGAGCGCACAAAGAAGCTTTGGAACAAATGTCTTGAGGCAATCGAAGAGGAAAGGGAGAACGGCGGAGTACGTTCTATCGATGCAAAGACGATCTCGACGATCACCTCACATGCAGCAGGATATATCGACAGGGAGAACGAGCTTATCGTAGGTCTTCAGACAGACGAGCTGCTCAAGAGGGCCATCAAGCCTTTCGGCGGCCTCAAGGTCGTGGAGAAGGCCTGCATCGAGAACGGTGTGGAGCTGGACCCAAAGGTGAAGGAAATCTTCACGCACTACAGGAAGACCCACAACGACGGAGTGTTCGACGTCTACACCGAGGAAATCCGCCGCTACAGGTCTCTCGGCTTCCTTACCGGACTTCCGGACAACTATTCGAGGGGACGTATCATCGGAGACTACAGACGTCTTGCGCTCTACGGTATCGACAGGCTCATCGAGGCGAAGAGGGAGGATCTCAAGAACCTCACAGGTACAATGACACGTTCAAGGATCACCCTCCGCGAAGAGGTTGCGGAGCAGATCAGGGCTCTCAACGAAATCAAGGTGATGGGTGACTATTACGGTCTCGACCTCAGCAGGCCTGCAAGAAGCGCCCAAGAGGCGGTGCAGTGGCTCTACATGGCATATCTTGCAGCTGTCAAGGAGCAGGACGGAGCGGCTATGTCGCTCGGTAACGTATCGTCATTCCTCGATATCTTCATCCAGTACGACATAGACCACGGCATCATCGACGAAACATTCGCACAGGAGCTCATCGACCAGTTCGTGATGAAGCTCAGAATGGTGCGTCACCTCAGGATGAACTCATACAACGACCTTTTTGCCGGTGACCCGACATGGATCACAGAATCCATCGGCGGACGTTTCACCGGCGGAAAGAGCAAGGTCACGAAGACCTCGTTCCGTTTCCTCCAGACGCTCTACAACCTCGGGCCTGCACCGGAGCCGAACATGACTGTGCTCTGGCATCCGCAGCTTCCTGAAGGATTCAAGAAGTTCTGCGCACAGGTTTCGATCGACACAAGCTCAGTGCAGTACGAGAACGACTCGCTCATGCGCAAGGTCAGGGGAAATGACGACTACGGAATCGCATGCTGCGTATCTTACCAGGCCATAGGAAAGGCTATCCAGTTCTTCGGAGCACGTGCAAACCTTGCAAAGGCACTCCTTCTTGCAATCAACGGCGGACGCTGCGAGAATACGGGCACGCTCATGGTCGAGGGCATCAAGCCTCTCAAGAGCAATGTGCTTGATTTCGACGAGGTGATGGAGAACTACCACAAGGTGCTTCACGAGGTGGCACGCGTATACAACGAGACGATGAACATCATCCACTTCATGCATGACAAGTACGATTACGAAAGGTCTCAGATGGCGTTCATAGACACGAACCCGACCATCAACCTCGCATATGGTGTGGCAGGTCTTTCAATCGTGGCAGACTCTCTGTCCGCAATCAAGTTTGCTAAGGTGACGGCACGCCGCAACGCAGAAGGTCTCACAGAAGGATTCGACATCGAGGGAGATTTCCCTAAGTTCGGAAACGACGACGACAGGGTGGACGTTCTTGCACGCGACGTTGTCCAGTTCTTCAACACAGAACTCTGCTCACGTCCTGTATACAAGGGCGCACAGCCGACGCTCTCACTCCTCACCATCACATCGAACGTGATGTACGGAAAGAAGACCGGCGCAACTCCTGACGGAAGGGCAAAGGGCGTGGCATTCGCACCTGGCGCAAACCCTATGCACGGCCGCGACACCCACGGAGCCATCGCATCGCTTTCATCTGTCGCAAAACTCGACTACCACGATGCAAAGGACGGTATTTCAAACACGTTCTCAATCGTACCTAAGTCGCTCGGCCCGACAGACGAGGACAAGCTTGAGAACCTCATCACGATGATGGACGGCTATTTCACCAAGGGTGCGCACCACCTCAACGTAAATGTGCTGAACAGGGAGATGCTTGAGGACGCGATGGAGCATCCGGAGAAGTATCCGCAGCTCACGATCCGCGTATCGGGATATGCCGTGAACTTCACGAAGCTCAGCCGCGAGCATCAGCTTGAGGTGATAGCCCGTACCTTCCACGAATCACTCTAAAACGTCATCCTGAGCAAAGCGAAGGATCCGACCATGATAAAGGTACATTCTTACGAATCTATGGGAACATACGACGGGCCGGGATTAAGGCTCGTCGTATTTCTGCAGGGCTGTCCCTTCCGCTGTCTCTACTGCGCCAACCCGGACACGATAGCTTTCGAAGGCGGCACGCCGACCGAGGTGGAGGAAATCGTCAGGATGGCTGTGAACCAGAAGCCATTCTTCGGGAAGCGCGGAGGTGTGACGTTCTCCGGAGGCGAACCGACAGCACAGGCGGCACAGCTCATCCCTCTGTTCAAGAGGCTCCATGAAGAAGGCATACACATCTGCCTGGACACCAACGGAGGCATATGGAGCTCGAATGTAGAGGAACTGCTTTCTCTCACGAATCTTGTCCTGCTCGACTGCAAGCAGATGAATCCTCAAAGGCACATGAGCCTGACAGGACGCAGCAATGAGCAGACCCTGAAGACAGCGCAATGGCTTGAAAAGCACGAAAAGCCTTTCTGGCTGCGGTATGTGCTCGTGCCTGGCATCAGCGACTTCGAAGAGGACATCCGTGCGCTCGGAGAGCACTTCAAGGGCTTCAGGATGCTGCAGAAGGTGGAGATACTCCCCTACCATACGCTCGGCATCCACAAGTACGGATCCCTCGGGCAGGAATACAGGCTGAAGGATACGCCGACGAACACGCCGGAGCAGCTCGACAGGGCGCTGGCGCTCTTCAAGGAATATTTCGACTGTGCGATAATGAACTGACATGAAAGGGCCTTGCAAAAGGCTCTTTTTTTTATTATGTTTGTCTGATTTTAAATTTGACCGCAATGCTAAGAAAAATCAGAATCGTTCTGGCTTCCATCTTCTTCATCGGAATCACGCTTCTGTTCCTCGACTTCACAGGGACGCTTCATGCGTGGCTCGGATGGATGGCTAAAGTACAGTTCCTGCCGGCAGTACTTGCCGCAAATGCAGTCATCGTGGCTGTCCTTCTGCTTCTGACCGTGCTTTTCGGAAGGGTGTACTGCTCGGTGATCTGCCCTCTGGGCGTGATGCAGGACATCATTTCATGGATTCACGGCAGAACAAAGAAGAAGAACCGTTTCCGTTTCACCTATTCGCCGGCAAAAAAATGGCTCAGGTACGGCGTTCTCGTGCTTTTCCTTGCCGCACTTGTATTGGGGGCGCATTCGCTTGTAGCGATCGTAGCTCCGTACAGTGCATACGGACGCATCGCATCCAACCTTTTCGCACCGCTATACCAGTGGGGCAACAACTTCTTCGCATGGATTGCAGAGCGAGCAGGAAGCTACGCGTTCTACAGCGTGGACGTATGGATAAAGTCAGTTTCGACATTCGCCATTGCGGCCGTCACATTCATTGTGATATTCGTCCTTGCATGGAAGAACGGCAGGACATGGTGCAATACGATATGCCCTGTGGGTACGATTCTCGGATTCTTCTCACGCCGCAGCATCTTCGCTCCGGTCATCGATACGGAGAAATGCCGCAACTGCGGCCTATGCGGCAGACAGTGCAAGGCTTCGTGCATAAACATGAAGGAGCACGAAATCGACTACAGCCGCTGCGTGGCGTGCATGGACTGCATCGATACATGCAAGGATGGAGCGATAAGGTATGAGCCGTACTGGAAGAGATCCTCACGCCGCTCAGTTCCTCACGATGAGGGCCGCAGGGCTTTCCTGATATCAGGCGCCATTGCCGCCACCGCCGCCACAGTAAAGGCCCAGGAGATGAAGGTAGACGGCGGACTTGCGGAAATCGCGCACGCCGAAAAGCCCGAAAGGCAGGTACCGCTTGTGCCAGCCGGATCGCTGAGCCTCAAGAACTTCAGCGACCACTGCACGGCCTGCCAGCTCTGCGTGAGCGTATGCCCGAACCAGGTGCTGAGGCCATCGACCTCACTGCTCACCCTCATGCAGCCGGAAATGTCTTATGAAAGAGGCTACTGCCGTCCTGAGTGCAACAAATGCTCGCAGGTGTGTCCGGCCGGAGCCATAAAGCCTATAAGCATAGAGGAAAAGTCTTCGATACAGATCGGCTACGCCGTCGTGAACCTCGACAGCTGCATCGTGAACAAGGACAACGTAAAGTGCGGCAACTGTGCGAGACATTGTCCTGCAGGAGCAATCAGGATGGTCCGAAGGAATCCGGAAGACAAGGAATCGCTGATGATTCCGACTGTGAACGAGGAAAGGTGCATAGGATGCGGTGCATGTGAGAATCTGTGTCCTGCAAGGCCGTTCACGGCAATACATGTCGAAGGGCACGAAGTACATAAAATGATTTAGGTTATGAAGGATATGGACAGACGAGAATTTCTGAAGACTGCCTCAAGTGCGGCTATGGTCATGGGAGGACTGGGAGCCGCTGCCGGATGCGGAAGGAAGGGAGGAATGACAGATAAAGATTCATCAGAAGACACTGCCGGACAGGGCGGAATGACATACAGGACAAATCCCGGCAACGGCGACAAGGTCAGCATCCTCGGATACGGCTGCATGAGATGGCCGATGACAAAGGATGAGAACGGCAACGACATCATAGATCAGGAAACGACCAACCGCCTTGTGGACTATGCCATAGAGCATGGCGTGAACTATTTCGACACGTCTCCTGTGTATCTTCAGGGCCAGAGCGAAACGGCCACCGGCATCGCACTGAAAAGGCATCCGCGCGAGAAGTATTTCATAGCCACAAAGCTGTCGAACTTCAGCAACCACACCCGTGAGAACTCCATGCTGATGTACCGCAAGTCGTTCGAGAACCTCCAGACAGACTATATAGACTATTATCTTCTGCACTCGATCGGCGGAGGCGGGATAGAGGCCTTCAACGCAAGATATGTGGATAACGGGATGCTCGATTTCCTCATTGAGGAACGAAAGGCAGGCCGTATCCGCAACCTCGGATTCTCCTTCCACGGCAACAGGGAAAGCTTCGATGCATTCATGGAGCTGCACGAGAAATACCATTGGGACTTCGTCCAGATCCAGCTGAACTATGTGGACTGGACACACGCCTCAGGACGCAATGCAGATGCGAAATATCTTCAGGAGGAACTGGACAAGAGAGGTATTCCGTCCGTCATCATGGAGCCTCTTCTCGGAGGCAGACTGTCGAAGGTGCCGCAGTACGTCGCAGACCGTCTCAAGGAACGCAATCCGCAGGGCAGCGTCGCTTCATGGGCGTTCCGCTTTGCCGGTACGCAGCCGGGAGTTCTGAACGTCCTGAGCGGAATGACGTACATGGAGCATCTGCAGGACAATATCGGCACATATTCGCCTCTGAAGCCGCTCACGGAAGAAGAACTGGCTTTCCTTGAGGAAATTGCCGAGCTGATGCAGAGCTACCCGACAATCCCTTGCAACGACTGCAAATACTGTATGCCGTGTCCGTATGGAATCGACATTCCGGCCATCCTGCTTCACTACAACAAATGCGTGAATGAAGGAGAAATAGCAAGCGGCCCCGAAGCAGAGAACTACAGTAAGGCTCGCAGAGCATATCTTGTAAGCTACGACAGAGCCGTGCCTAAGCTGCGTCAGGCCGCAAGATGCACAAATTGCGGACAATGCATCGGGCACTGTCCGCAAAGTATAAACATTCCGCGTGAAATCCTGCGTATCGACCGTTACATCGAAAAGCTCCGCAGAAACGGAAAATAATCTTAGAAGCTGTAACCCAAGCCTACTGCCAGCGTATTCTTCATAGGAGAATTGCCTGAAGCCACGAGATAAGCTGCATCCAGCCTGATTCCGATGAACTTCACGCCAAGTCCTACAGAAGCGAACGATGGCACAGGGCTTTCACCGCCGTAACGGTATCCGGCACGCACCGACACGAGGTCGTTGAACGTATATCCTGCACCGACAGCAGCAGAAACGCCACCTTCGAAATAGTAGTCGGCATCGAGCTGTACGTCTATGCCATGCTTTTCAGCGAACACCTTGCCGTAGCCTGCACCGAGATTGACTGAGCTTGGAAGGCTGAACTTTGCTCCACCGGCAGAAGTCACGCCTCCGCCGAGGTTTGCGACGCCGAGAGCCACCTTGAAATCAGAGAAGCATCCCATAAGGTAGGCATCAGCCACAAACGTTCCGTAAGAGCTGCCCTCAGCAAGAGATGACGAAGCATATCCGGCGTTCACACCCACTGAAAGGAACGGAAGGAAACGGTAGGCAAAGGCTGCGTTCACCTGCATGTCTTTCGGTGAATATGTACCCTTCAAAGTGCCACCTGCATCAGCTATATCATATGCAGGGTTCATTCCATACTGGAAAGCCGCAGCCACACCGAACTTGCCGTTGATGTTATATGCGCCTGCAAGGCTTATGGCATTCTTTCCGACAGCTGACGGCTGCCACATCGTGTAGCCTGCTGCAAAATCTGCCTTGGCATCCGCAAACGGGATTGCCGCAGCGTTGCTGAACGCCGAATAAGCGATTGAAGATGTCTCGACTGCATTGGCACCGGCCTTGCCGAGAGCCGCAGCATTCATGTCTGCCGCCACAAATGGAAGCGCCTGTGCACCTGCAAATGTAGGGATCAGGAGCATGGCTGCTCCGAGGATGTTCGTAATTGTCTTCTTCATGGTCATCAGAGTTTTACTACGTTCTGGATATATTCATTCCCACCGAAGGATACCGCAAGCGAGTAGACACCCGGAGCGAAAGACGACATATCGATTCTCGCCGGTTCCAGTCCGCTCACCTCCATAGTATCCTCGAACATGAGCTTACCTGTCGCACTTGAAATTCTGATTGAAGTCGAGGCCATGTCAAGAGTGCCGACATTCACGTAATCCGTCACAGGGTTCGGATACACCGACACAGGAGACGAAGGATCCTTGACAAGCACCTTGAAGCTGAGCCTTGCCTCCTCACCACGGGCATCTCTGGCAATGATTTCCACATCAGAAGTGCCGTAAGCGAGGGCAGTACCGTACAAGGTATTGTTTCGCGTCACCAGATGTGCCACCTTCGCGTTCGACAGCACGATTTCATAGCTGAGCTGCTCACCGTCCTCATCGACAATGTACTCACCCAGATCAAGGGAAAATTCCTGCCCCTTCTTCGACATGATCATGTCATCCATGTCCTTCACCACTTCAGGCTTCACATTGTCGCGGATAGAATATACAATTTCCTTTGACGCCTTCATTCCATACTGGTCCTCGGCATTGATGACTGCCGTATAAGTGCCTGTCGGAGCCGCATTACCTGTAATTGTCAGACGATACGTACCGTCCGGCTGCTTCATCATGGCATCCGCCGCAGAACCGTTTGCAAGGCTCACAGTGAAAGTATGACCGTCAGGTTCAGACACCAACACCATGATATCCAAAGTCTCAGCCGGCTTCAGACTGTATTCCTCCTCTTCATCCGCCACCGAAATCACCGGAGCATTATTCTCCTTGGTCTGAACAGTGATGACGTCGGAAGGGGCGGAGTAAGAAAGAGAATATGTATAAGATATCACCTTTAAGTAATATTCCTTCTCAAATTCCAATCCTTCAAGTGAATAAGCGACCTTTCCACCTACAGCTGTCACAGGATTGTATGTCTTGTAACTTACCGAGGTATAATTGGTTGCATCAGCCGATTCGATCTTCTGCTTGTCGGTACCATACAGGATTAGGAATCCGTAAGCAGGATATCCATCCGAATCCTTAGGCATTGTCCACTCCAGATCAAGAGTGTTTGCACGTGAATCTACGGAAAAGTCAGTAACGGCTTCCGGCACAGCAGTGCTTCCATACGTGAAAGACCCATATGCATCCAGCAGACCTCCAATCCTGTAAGACGACGGAATGATATTACGATTCGAACCCTCAATAAGCCTTTCCTTCAGCATTTCATTCGTAAAACCAGGACCACCGAAATAAGAAACAAGCAGTGCTGCAACTCCTGACACATGCGGGCAGGCCATAGACGTTCCATCACTGAAATCATATTGATTATCAGGAACAGTACTATATATGTGAGTACCAGGTGCACATATGTCAACCCAATTGCCGTAATTCGAGAAGCTTGAGCGGAATCCGTCAGAAGCCATTGAACCGACGGCTATGACTTTTTCATAATTTGCAGGAGCTCCATTTGCTATGGCATCATTTCCTGCAGCAAAGATTACGACTCCACCCTTCATAGGAGAATTCGGCAGCTGGTTGCCATTACCATCAGTACCGGCAAATTCAATGAACCAATCTATGGCGGCCTTATCTGCACTTGAAACTGTCAATTCATTTGCAACCGCAAGTTCATCCGCAGATATAACGCCATTCTGATCAAAGTCAACATTATATCCCCAGCTGTTCTGGCAGATTACTGCTCCGGTATTGGCAGCATGATAAATCGCTGCAGCACTTGCGTCATTATTCTGATTCCCGATTGTCGTGGAAGCATCTGAGAAAATCTGACACGACATTATCTTCACGCCTGAAGTTCCTGCAGCCGCATCGCCTCCGGCTATTCCGACAATTCCCTTTCCGTTATTTCCAACAGCCGCAATGGTTCCGGCGACATGTGTTCCATGTGATCCCGGAGTTATGACTTTATTGCCGTTGACAGCATTATAGTGTCCTTCACTGAGACAGTTCGCCGCCAGATCTTCATGATCAAGGTCAACACCTTGATCCACGACAGCAACAATGACATCAGGATTACCTGTTGTATAATTTTCCCACACAGAACGGACATTTATGTCCGCACCCGGAGTTGTGGTATTATACAATCCCCAAAGATCGGAGGTGAGGTCGTTGTAATCCAGCAGAACAATCGGGCGGACCGGTTCCACAAGTTCAACGCCAGGAAGAGCCTCTATACTTGAAGCCGCCTTAGTGTAAGGTATTGCATCCGAATAAGTGATGACGTACCACTGGTGCATTCCTTCTCGACGTGCCCTTTCCTCCAGCGCACCCGCATGCGGGAAGAGTCTTCTTGCCGAACTTACACCAAGTTCCGCAAGCATATTGTTAAAACCAGCGGACTTCGTGATGAGGCTTCCTGACTCAAGCGCACTTTCAATCTGTGCCGTCATTTCGGCATTGAAGCGCACTATAGATTCTCCCGGAACAGCAATCTTGGCAGCGGCCTCAATTGAAGAATCAACTTCAGGGCTGTCAACAAGAACCTGTGCCTCTTCCTGCACACAAGATGCAAGAAAAAGAGACACAGATACAATAGCAATAAAATGATGTCTCATAAACATATCGCTTTATTTGCGCGTCAGCACCAAGTCCGGTTCATAGATATAAAACAGATAGCCCGCATAATCACCGCTCGTCAGCAATGAGCCGAACATGGTCGAAATAGTCAAAGACTTCTTATCTTCGCTCAGATTCATGACGATAGCGTCTTCCAAGCCAAATTGACCTGATGAAGAAGCAGTCAAACCATAAATGCTGCAACTACCATAAGCAGAATGTGAACCAGCATACTGACCCGACTTTATGGTCAGTTGGGTCTTTTCATCATTAATTTCAGCTAAAACAGCTGCTGTTGAACCATACATTGCAATGACAGGCTCAAGATTTTCAATCTTCATTGTCTTATATGTATCATCGCTGCTGTTCTCTGAAATGGTTATCTCCATAGGGAAAGTTTCATCATCCATATAATTGTCGGCAGTTCCTGACCAATCACCCAAGAAATACTTCAACGGATGGTCGTCATCACTGATCGTGCATGTCGTGACATTGACATTTCCGACAGTTGTCTGTTCATCAGCGGCCGATAACTCTATAGAGAAATTCAGATTTTTTGTAAAGACCCCAAGATGAGGAATGATTTCCACTTCAATATATTTTGTTGTTTCATCACCTGAAAAGTTCATTACTCCTTGGACAGGATAAACGATATTATAATCCTTGCCAGCAATGGCAGTACTGTCAACCGCCTTAACAATGACATTCATTTCTTTACCTGACGGATTGTAGACATCGACAGGGATACGCAGCACACCGGCATCCTCTGCGACTGAATACTTCTTGGCATCCAATGTAACGAATGATTCAAATGGGTAGTCCACCTTCCTGCCGCATGAAGTCACAAGAAGGACGAACACCAGAACTAAAAAATTAATATTCTTTTTCATATATACTCACTTTATGGTTAAAGAGACTAATACCCCGGATTCTGCCCAAGAGTAGGGGTCATCGTCAATTCATAAGCCGGTATCGGCCATGTGAAGATCCGGCTGTCCGCATCAACAACTCTTTCGTCATATGCCGTACCTGTCATGACGATATTTTCAGCCTCTTCCTGAGCAACTCTGGCAGGTATGCCATCACCCCAGCGTTTGAGACATATGAGACGCTGACCGTCACCTATTGTCTCCCTGAACCATTCTTTCTTGACATTTTCAAGACTTCCGCCAGTCAATGTAGCACTACGTGCCTCCTGAAGCTTGTTAAGCCATGACTTAGCCCGTGTATTGTTATTAAGACAAGCATACGCTTCAGCTGCTATCAGATACATCTCGGAAATTCTTATTGGCTTTGCAGCAACCGCGCTATTTTCAAGGCTACTGGTATTGAAAGGATTGTTTGGAGAACCTATTGTACCTATATACTTAACGAAAACAATGACATCATCAGTGTATCCCACCGTCTTTACAGGATGTAATCCTGTAGAAAACCATGTCCTGCGCCTTAAATCTGCGTCATCATAAGCACTAATGGCATTGGCAGACGGGAGAAAATAAGGTGTGAAGCATGTTCCGTTTTCATCACTGGTCACGTTAGTATATATTGCCTTAAAGATTCTGCCTTCAGAAATCATTGCTGGAAGTGCCAAAATTGCCTCTGTACCAGAAAAAGGAGGCTGCTGCTGCTGTCCATCTACAGCAGCTGTAAGATACTCATTATGCATTGCACTCACAGTATTTGCTAATGTATAACCTCCTGTTGAATTTATAACCTCTATAGCTGTCTTCGCTGCACTGCTATAGTCTTTTGTATCAAGATAATAGCGAGCCAACAAGGCCTTTACCGCATCTACAGTAGGCATAGTACAGTTTCCAAAACCACTAAAACCAGGATCCAGATTAGTAGCGGCTTCCGTCAGAAGCTCTTCCGCTTCAAGAAGGTCTGTCAGAATCTGCTCATAAACTTCCTCAACCGTAGCACGATATGGTTCGGCCTCATAATCATAAGATATTATAAGAGGAACTGACAAATCGTCTTCAGCAGTATCTTCATTATAAGCCGGGCCGAAGTATCTGGTAAGAGTCAGATATGATGATGCCCTGCAGAAAAGTGATATGCCCTTGAGAAGATTGGCATATGGGAGAAGTGACTCGTCTTCCACCATCTCTGCCTGTTCAATTGCTATGTTATAATCCTTGATAGCAAGATAATGTGTTCCCCATAATGACTCAACATACTCATCGCTGTCTGTGAATGTTTCGTCTGCACGATGTACACTTCCATAATTGTTACCGTATGTGATTGTTGCATTGAAATAGTCACACATCACATCCGCACTCTGGTCATAAGTTCCGCTGAAGGTCGAGCGGTACGAAGCAAGCACACCGTTCTGAAATGACACGATATCACTCTGAGTCAACAGAAGTGGTTCCTTCTCGTCAAAAACAATCTCGCTCGTAGGCTCCAGTTCCAAATTGCAGGATGCAGCCATAGCTATGGTACTGATTCCGATGAGAATGCTTTTAAATATATTTTTCATTTTCATAAAATTCCTGTTACTAAATCTCATTATAGAACCCGCCATTAGAATACAAGCTCAACTCCGAAAAGGTACTGTTTTGAGTTACCGACAATACCAAGGCTGAGGTTTGAATCCACCTCTGGATCGATGCCAGAGTATGGAGTCAGCGTGAAGAGGTTACGTCCTGTAAAAGAGAACTTGAGGCCGCTTATTACATTCTGACGTTTAAGGATTCTTTCCGGCAGAGCATAGGCCAACTGAAGATTCTTCAGACGCAGGAAATCTGCATCCTCGAAAAGATGAGTGTCAAGCTGCATTGCTACGTCCTTAGACCAATCCGGATATTTAGCATCTGTATTTGTCGGTGTCCAGAAATCAGCGACCTCCTTATGCTGGGTTGAATCCAGATTCAGGTATGGATTCGCATAGAAATACTTGTCGTTGTTGATAAGGGTCTTGCCCAGGACATAGTTGAAGTCCGCCTGTAGAGAAAAACCTCTCCAGCCACCGCTGATACTAAAACCTCCGTTTACAGGAGCACGAAGCGCCTTGCCGGTATTCTGTCTGAGACTACCTTCATTGAATTCCTTTGTTGTCTCTTCCATCGTAGTCACAGTCGGATCTTCACCAGCAAGATACCACATAGGAAGACCGTCTTCCGGATCCACACCTGCATATATAGGCGAACTATATAACACTGGCTGACCTACTATATAGACTATACCGGTATTCGCCATTTCCCAAGTGGTCATACCATGGAACAACTCTGTAATCTTCTCTTTATTATAATTGAATGTCGTGCTGGCACGCAGATAATAATCGGGCCCTCTGAGGATATCCACACCGAGAGTGATGTCTACTCCTGAATTAAGAAGAGAGCCGACATTATCATAGAGACTGCTGTAACCGCCTGTATAACTGTATGGCACATCCATAAGCATTGCAGATGTCGTCCTTCGGTAGTACTCTATATTGAAGTCTACCATATCCGCAATACGACCATTAACTCCTACAGTAAGAAGCGCCTGCTTCTCCCAGGTCAGATTATAATTACTCGGACGACCTACATAAGTCGATGAGTAGCCATTATAGTCGGAGCTGGATGCTACAAGTGCAAAGTACTGATAATCCGGAATATTTGAATTACCCTGAGTACCGTAGCTGATCTTAAGGTTAAGGTCGTTTATGTTGCTCGCACCCTGAAGGAAATCCTCCCTTTTGAGCTTCCACATGGCACCTGCCGCCCAGAAGGTTGCATGTTTGTTATTAGGTCCGAAACGAGAACATGCATCATTACGGATAGATGCATCAAAATAGTATTTCTCTTTCAGTGCATAGTCCACACGACCGAAGAAAGAAAGGTACTTGGTCTGTAAGAAAGACTCTGAAACATCAAATGTAGTCTGAGTTCCGTTCTGAAGGTTATCAAGTCTGTCATCCACTATACCTTCCGAATATGCTTCGAAACTGTCCGTAACATTGGAAACGCCTTCCTGACCTGCAAGGAATGTAAAATGATGGTCATGAGCAATGTCAAAAGAATACTCTATGGTATTAGTGATCATAGCCGAGTAATGAAGCCCTGATGTTCTGTAACGCCATCCGTTACCAGGGTCGCCCAGATATGAGGGATTACGTCTCTGCGTTCCGACAGCGAAATAACCGTCCACACCGGCACGTGATGCAATCTTGAGGTTACGTATAGGCTCAATTTCGACATTGAATGAAGCCAGTATTCCGTAACGGTCAGTCTGATTGGTCACATTATCCATGTAATACTCCGAGGTATACATGCTGTTAGGATACTGAATCTCATACTGCTTTCCGGTTTCCGGATCTATAGCTGAATAGAGAGGGAGCATCAGATATGACAGACCTCCGGAAATATAATTTGACACACCTGAAGAAGAGCCCCAGTTCGGATTCACAGACTTTATGTCATATGAAAGGCTGAGGTTTGCTCCAATCTTCAGCCACTCCTTCGGACGTCCCTGCACATTTGAGCGCACCGTATACCTGTCATACACGTTACCGATGGCAGTACCTCTCTGATGGAACTGCGATGCACCGATCATATATGCAACCTTGTTTCCGCCGCCCTCAACAGACACGTCGTTCTGGAACTGCGGATTGTTGAACTGCTGCATATACATGTACCATTTCGTATCTGCATCAAAGCCTTTGTCCGTATAAGTCGTCTTTATCTGCTCCGGAGTCATGAGGCCTGACTTTACCCAGAAGTCCTTGAGTTCAGGGCCTGACATCATGTTCTCATACAAAGTCATATCCGCCAAAGTTGATATTCCGGCCTGGCTGCGGATTGAGACAGTTGCCTTTGCATCATATGAGCCAGACTTTGTCGTCACATAAACGACTCCGTTTGCTGCACGTGAACCGTAAATGGAAGTTGCGGATGCATCCTTAAGGACAGTGATGCTCTGAATATCATTCGGGTTCATTGCCTGTATCGCACGGGACGTGGTCTGGATACCGTCAATGATGAACAACGGCTCACCGGATGTACTGAGGGAGCCCTGACCATGAAGCTTCATGGAAACGTTGTCGTCTCCCGCCACACCACCAGTCGTCATGACTGCGAGTCCTGCGACCTGGCCCTGAAGCTGGTCGAGGGCTGATGATGACGGTGCATTCTTGATTCCGTCGGACTTCACAGTCGTTACGGAACCGACCATTGTTCCGACCTTCTTTGCAGAACCGTAGCCCACTACGACGGCGTTTTCAAGCATTTCCGTGTCAGGAGCAAGGTCACAGTTGATCACCGCCTTGCCGTCAACACTGATTTCCTGGTCGTTATAACCGATTGACGAGAAGACCAGAACGGCTCCCTTCTGTACCGTAATCGAATACTGACCGTCCATGTCTGAGCTTATACCGTTCATCGTACCTTTCTCTACGATTGAGGCGAACGGAACCGGTTCACCTGTCGACGCATCCGTGACCAGTCCGGTGACCGTCAGGCTCTGCGCGAAAGCTACAGATGTGATCAAAGCTGCCAACATGGAAAAAAACAGTCTCATTTTTTTCATTGTGTTGTCTTACTTTTAGTTATTATACATAAATATTGAACATTCGTGCTTTTAAGTGGCTCGCGAAAAGCCACATAGCCTGCAAAGATTGCAATTTTTAATTACAATCCCAAATGTTTTATTTATCTTCCAAATGGTTATTTCTTACTTCTTATGGCACAGTCGTTTGGATTTTCAGCCTGCCGCGATGTTATAAAAACGAAAATTTACAAAAACGCCATTTTGACTTACATTTTAAAACTTGTAATTTATCATCTCATTTCGTACAATTTCTGTCAAAAGCCCGTTTGAAAGGCTGAAATCCTTTCTTGGCTTTACGATTTAATATCCGGCATAGCCTTCATACTCCTCTGACCATCCTGACCCTCCTGTCCCTCCTGTCCCTCCTGTCCCCAGTCTCTCCTGTCCGCTGCTTCCCTCCTATATCCCCTGGCTTCCTGCCCTTGCCCCTTATGTCTCCCCTGGCTCTCCCCCCTCCTGCTCCCTCATGCCCCTCATGCCCCTCATGCTCGCGCACCTCCACTTGCAAAACACACCAGACCACAAAACACAACGCACTATCCAGCAACAACTTACGCAAGGTGCGTGCTCCCCATTGGCAGCACGCACTTTCCACAACCTCCTGCAAACCAGCGCATTACATCTCACCTCGCATAATGCCTCCGGCATATCCTGTTTTATCAACATTAAGCAGGCCCTGCACACAATACGCAGTTGCCGACCGTCAGGCATGTGGTACAAGAAAACTCCATTTCTTGTATCACACTATATAGTAGTATGCCTTCTGATGCGTTTTAGGAGGAGTCGTCATGACGTGTGATACATAAATCAGCCGATTTTTGTACCACGCTCTTGCGAGGATAGGCTGCCGAGCAGATGTGCAGAGGAACAGATGGCCTGACGAGCGGACGGGCGGGTGAGCGGACGCGAGAAATATATGTTCAAACGAAACTTATATCAATCAGTATCTCAGCGCTTTATACATTATCGCCTGCTCCACATGACGCAGGCGATTTCTCGCAACTACCTGCCTGTCAGTTTTTTGCGACATAGCGTTTAACATATGGCGTTACGTATCCTAGAAAGTGTTCAGCAGCCAATTCTGGGCATAGTCATAGTTAGTTAACCGCAAATCATGACACAGGGCTTTGCACTTGAGCCACTTGAGCCACTTGAACCACTTGAACCAAAACACAACGCACTATCCAGCAACCACTTACGCAAAGTGCGTGCTCCCCATCTGCGGCACGCACTTTCGGCAAGTTCTTGCTGCTCAATATATTACATTTTACGCAAACCAGGATGCTCAGCGTCCGATAAAACGCTCAGCGCCCCTTTAATATAATCAAAAAACCACAAAACGAAGAGAATGCAAAAATTTATTCGCCACATTTTTCTTTTTCTTATCATCCCGGCGGACAAGTATCCATAGATTTGCCAATGACCGTTTAACGGATGGAACGATTATGAACGATTATTATAAACCTATAATGATTATGAGAAAGAAGCGAAAATTCTATCATGGTGCAATCAACCATGTCTACCAGAGGACTATTAATGGTGTACATTTGTTCTATTGCAGGGAAGACTGTCTGGTTTTCTTTACAATCCTGTCGGTGTGTGCCCGGAATGATGGTGTAAGAGTACTTGAATTGTGTCTGATGCACAATCATATACATCTTTTGATAGAAGCGGAGACGTTGCAGCAGCTCAGTCGTTTCGTTGACCACTACACGGCTTGGTTTGTCCGTGAATACAATACCTTCACCGGGCGTACCGGCAAACTCTTCAAGAAGAATTTCGGCAGCGCCCCCAAATGGGAGGAAAAGCGTCTGAGGAGCGCCATCATATATATAGGTAACAATCCTGTGGAAAAGCATTTCTGCCGAAAGGCCGATGAGTCAAGGTGGAATTTCCTTCAATATGGATTGAGTTCGCGTCCTTTTTCTGAGCCGCTGAGGAAAAGTAAGGCTACGTGCGAACTGAAGAAGGCATTGAAAGCGGTCGACATCATGGTTGCCCTGAATCTGCCGCTCAAATATTCCCAGCTTATATGTCTTGGAGGTAAACTTTGCACACGCGAACAAGAACAACTCACAGACTATGTCATATCCCGATATTCCGCCATTGACCATAAGGGACTGGCATCCTATTTCAAATCATATGACGCCATGCTTGCAGCAATGTCGGTTACTACGGGTGATGATTATGACATAAAGGAAAGAAGAGATGACTTTTCACTTGAGTCGTTTTCTGAAATGACGGAATATTTGCAGGGCAGGATGGCGAGACACGAAATCGGAAAGGTTGTCGCTCTGCCGTTGGACGATAAAGTCAGATTGTATGACGAACTGCAGAAACATACCAATGCGACAGGCCGTCAGATCTGCAAATTTCTGCACATACGGGAAAAGGTGTAAAATACAAACACCTGACAGCCAGCCGGTTACATAAAGTACGTGCCGTCGCGGGGGAGCACGCACTTTAAGCAAGCTGCTGAAAATCAGTGATTTGCAGTTCGCGGGATTTTATCTTTCCGGTTCGAAGTGCTCTTTGCCGACTCCGCAGGCAGGGCAGGTCCAGTCGTCGGGCAGTCCGCTGAACGGGGTGCCGGGCGGTATGTCGTTCTCAGGATCGCCCTCGGCCGGATCGTAGATGTAGCCGCACAGAACGCAGACATAGCGCCGCATGTCCTTCGGCTCGGCTTGGGCTGAAAGTGCCGCATCCGCAGCATACGTGGCCGCAGCATACGGAACCGTCGCATCCGAGGCCTCTGCCTCCTCGTCAGCCGTTTCCGCATCTTCCGCAGCGGCTTCCTCGACAGCCTTCCTGATAGCTTTGCCGTCCGTTTCCACGACGGCCGCATCTTCCGTCAGGTCCACAATCAGAGCCACCGGTGTGTCCTCGTGCATCCTTTCCGCCACCTTGTTCCAGTTTATCAGCTCCCAGCAGTTGTCGATGTAGGCTGCGCGGCGGTTCCTGTAGTCAACATAATAGGCGTGTTCCCACACGTCAATCGTCAGCAGAGGCTTGTATCCCGCGCGCATCGGATTGCCCGCGTTCGACTCTGCGATGATGTGCAGCCTTCCCTTGCCGTCCTGTGCGAGCCATGCCCAGCCCGAGCCGAAGACATCAGCCGCAGCCTTCTTGAACTTCTCCTTGAACACGTCCACTGAGCCGAAGTCACGGCTGAGCGCGTCCTTCAGTTCTGCCGGAATGTCTGTCGGTGATGGGGTGAGGGAGTTGAAGAAGAATGTGTGGTTCCACACCTGTGCGGCATTGTTGTAGACAGGGCCCGTGGCCGTGAGGATGAGGGTTTCGATCGGGACATCCTCGAGGGGAGTGCCTATGGTCAGGCGGTTGAGGTTGTCGACATAGGTCTGGAGATGTCTGCCGTAATGGTAGTCGATGGTCTCCCGACTCATCTTGGGCTCCAATGCGTCAGGCGCATAAGGGAGCGGGGGTAATGTGTAGATCATATATGTATATATTAAGTCCGTTGCGGGCTGTATTTCAAATCTCAGACCGAACCGGAAAGATTGCCACGTCACTGGCGCTCCTCGCAATGACGTGAGTCGCGATGTCTGGATCGATGCTCCTCGCAATGACGCGAGTCGCGATGCGTGAGTCGGTGTGCCTCGTAATCACGTGAGTCGCGATGCGTGATTCGACGCGGTTCGCCATGACGTGTTACTGCACCTTTTACGGATAATATTATCAAAAGGTCAAAAATTGCACCGAATTACAATGTTTGGATTGCTTTTTGAATGTCAAAAGGGCAAAAATTGCACACAAATGGAAAATCATTTCAACAACATCAGCATCTCGCGGATAAGGGAGTATCTGCCCGAAGACAAATATCTCGGAGTGGACAACGAGTTCTTCATCATCGACACGAAATCCATGAAGCAGCCGCATACATTCGCATATCCCTGCCGCTTCGACGGCTACCTCGCCATCTTCTGCGTAAAAGGCGGAGTCCGCATCACAATGAACATGAACGAATTCGAAATGAGGGACAACACACTTCTGCTCAGCTTGCCGGGCAATATAATAAAGGTGTCGGAACTTTCGGAAGGCATGGAACCGGAAGACATGCGCTATGTGATTCTGGCCATGTCCAAGGAGTACCTCTCGGGAATGAGGATGGACATGAACAGGATATTCAGCGATGCGATGCCGATTCTCGAGAACCCGTGCCTGCGGCTTGAGGAAAAGGAGACAGCTCTTGCAGGAAAATATCTTGAACTTCTCGCAAACGTGATGGCAGCGGACATCCAGTACAAGACGGAGGTGATGCATTCGCTTCTGTCTTCAGTATTCTATCTGATCGCAGGCGTCTGGACGAGCCGCATGACGGAAAAGAGGAAGAATGTTCCCGTGCAGTCCAGCCGCAGCAAGATGATCTTCGAACAGTTCATCAGGCTTGTTGCCGAGCACCACACGAAGGAGCGCAATGTGGGATTCTATGCCGACAAGCTTTGCCTGACGCCGAAATATCTGTCGAAGCTCATAAAGACGGCGTCGGGACGTTCAGCCCCAGAATGGATAGATTCATACGTGATCCTCGAGGCCAAAAATCTTCTTAAATATTCCAATATGACCATAAAGGAGATAGTCTACAGGCTCAACTTTCCTAACCAGTCTGTGTTCTACAAATTCTTCAAGGCAAGGACGGGCCAGACACCGAGCGAATACAGGAATTCATAAGACAGCAAGTTGCTAAATCATGCTAAAATAGCCGTATCGACAGCAATATTTTTCCATTTCGTAGAAATTTCATTAAAAAAATTACGAAAAATTTGGAGTTTGATTTTAAATCATTACCTTTGCAGAGGACATCAGAAATTTTTTCGTGTCTATTTGTTAAGTTCGTTTTATATACGGCAGGCGTCCTTGGGGAGGGACGCCTGCTAAATTTATGCAACATACAGGCCATTTTTCTGAAAAATCATACTTTTGAGGGTGTATGTCGTTTTTTTTCGTAACTTTAGCGCCGATTTGCAAAAATCAGTTCAAACCCCATTGACTATATAATTATTAACATAAAAACTCAAGACAAATGAACAAGAACAAAATCAATTGGGTAGCGGTTCTTACGATGATGTTCCTTTTCGGAATGATCTCATTCGTCACAAACCTCGCTGCACCTATCGGAACAATCTGGAAGCAAGCTCCGGGCATCGAAGGCTCCAACACATGGGGTATGATGGGTAACATGATGAACTTCCTTGCATATCTCTTCATGGGACTTCCTGCCGGACGCCTCCTCATCAGATACGGATATAAGAAGACCACTCTTCTCGCTGTGGGAATCGGTCTTCTCGGTGTGTTCACACAGTTCCTTTCAGGCCAGATGGCTGTCGGAGCAAGCCTTGCAGGTCTTCCTGCCAACTTCTTCATCTACCTCCTCGGAGCATTCATCTGCGGATTCTCCGTATGTATCCTCAACACAGTGGTGAACCCTATGCTTAACCTTCTCGGAGGCGGCGGAAACAGAGGAAACCAGCTCGTGCAGATCGGAGGTACATTCAACTCACTCATGGGTACGCTTACTCCGATACTCGTCGGCGCCCTCATCGGCTCTGTGACGAAGAACACCGTCATCACAGACGTGAACCTCGTGCTCTACATCGCCATGGGTGTATTTGCTGCGACATTCATCATACTCCTGTTCATTCCTTTCGTTGAGCCTGAGCAGCCTAAGTCAAGCACTCCCGTGAAGTTCCTCCTTCAGTACAAGCACCTTGTGTTCGGAGTCATCGCGATCTTCCTTTATGTAGGTGTCGAGGTGGGCATCCCGGGAACACTCAACTTTTACCTTACAGACACATTAGGCACAGCCAATGCTGCTGCGACCGCAGGAGTTGTTGCCGGTACATATTGGCTTCTCATGCTCTGCGGACGTTTCATATCAAGCTTCATCAGCGGTAAGATTTCCAGCCGTACGCAGCTTACTGCCACTTCTGGTCTTGCTATTATCCTCGTCATTGCTGCGATGTTTACAGAAAACATCACAACCTCGATGCCGGTATTCTCAGTAGAGTCTGGCTTCGGAATGGCTCAGGTTCCTCTTACGGCCCTTCTTCTTGTGCTCTGCGGTCTCTGCACGTCAGTGATGTGGGGTACGATCTTCAACCTTTCGCTTGAGGGTCTTGGTGAGCATACATCACTTGCTTCCGGTCTCTTCATGACAATGGTTTTCGGCGGTGGCGTTCTTCCGCTTCTCCAGGGTGCTGTTGCGGACATGACTTCATACATGACCAGCTACTGGGTGATCGTAGTCGCTCTCGTATACATCCTCTGGTTCGCCCTCATGGGTTCAAAGGTCAAGAAAGCATAATTTATCGTAAATATATAAACCAACGCGCATAATGAACTCACAATTTGTAGTCGGCATCGATGTCGGAGGACAGACCACCAAACTCGGTGTCGTAGACGCAAGAGGAACAGTCCTCTCGCAGACAGTGATCCGCACGGACACATATCAGGACATTGAGCCATACATCGCAGAACTTGCCGAGGCCATCAACAAGATCATCAAGGAGTCTGGCACAGAAGGCAAGATCAAAGGTATCGGCGTAGGTGCCCCGAACGGAAACTATTATACAGGTACGATCGAGAACGCCGTGAACCTTTCATGGGGCGGTACAAACACCGTCGAGTTCGCAAAACTGCTTTCAGAGGCTATGGAAGGCCTTCCTGTGGCTCTTACGAACGACGCCAATGCTGCTGCTGTGGGTGAGATGACTTATGGCGCCGCAAGGGGCATGAAGAACTTCATCATGATTACCCTCGGAACAGGCGTCGGCTCGGGAATCATCATCAATGGTGAGGTCGTTTACGGCCATGACGGATTCGCAGGCGAGCTCGGACACGTATGCGCAGTGCGCAACAACGGACGCTCATGCAACTGCGGCAAGACAGGATGTCTTGAAACTTACGCTTCAGCAACGGGTGTGGCACGTACCGCACGCGAGTGGCTTGAGCTTTCAGACGAGCCTTCAGTTCTCCGCAGCCTGGACAACATCACTTCAAAGGATGTATATGAGGCAGCCAAGGACGGCGACAAGCTCGCTCTCAAGATCTTCGAGTTCACTGGAAAGATTCTCGGACGTTCATTCGCAGACTTCATCGCATTCAGCTCGCCTGAGGCAATCGTCCTCTTCGGCGGTCTTGCACGTGCGAAGGAGTATCTTCTCAGCCCGATCGAGGAAGCAATGAATGCAAATGTGCTCCCTCTGTGGCGCGGCAAAGTGAAGATCGTTTTCTCACAGCTCAAGGAGTCCGATGCTGCCATCCTCGGTGCATCTGCCCTTGCTTGGGAGTTATAACAGCCTGACACATAGGGAAATATGGCCGGCCTTTTGCGAGACCGGCCATATTTTTTGATATATAGTGAAGTCAGAACCTCATCAGCTTCACCTGATTTCTGATTCTGTAAGGTGTGGACCTCACGAAAAGCAGCCATTGCCCGAGATAGTACGGGACCATGATGAGGTATCTCTGCCCCGGAATCGGCTCCACAAACCTGTTCCATGCAAGGATGAAGTCCGAGAATACGAAAAGGACGGCACCGAGAGCGTAAAGCGAACTGCGCTGCATGAGGGCCGTCACCATCATTGCGCATATCATTGTTGCATATATGCATACGCCTGTGCGGATTATTCCTGCAGGCGCGCACGGGGCCACCTTCGTCAGGGCGACAGCAAGCAGCACTCCGGCGCACAGCAGCACCATTATCATATATCCCTTTGCCTTTCCCGTCAGTTTCCTGTCATGCTCCACCTTTGCCAGATACCTCCTGACAAAGAAGAATATCATCCATGCGTGGGCAAGCGCGAAGAAGAGCATCTGCATTATGAAGCTGCTGCACGAACCGGCATAATCTCCGAGAAACGAAAAGAACATCGCCAGGCACATCTCCCACGGCAGAAGCCACAGCCCGGCAACGGTCAGAGTGGCCAGCGGAAATGAAATCTTGTGCGGAATCTTCACCGGAGCGAAATAAAGCACGGCGAGACACAGGAATACGAAACTTGCCGCGAAAACAAGCGGCCGCACCTGCCGCTCACTTATCTTCAAGACTGACTTTCCCATATAAAGTAGCTTATTTGAAAAACCTAAATACCTGTACGTCAGCTCCTTGCGCAAAGTGCGTGCCGCCAAAGGGGAGCACGTGCTTTGGGTAAAAGGTTGATATATAGGCTATTACATTTTACGCTTAATAACCATTCCACGAAGCGATGGCTTCGAGTGGTTTGCGGATCTTTTCGCGGGTAGGGGCATCGGGATGCCCAAGCGCTATCAGCAGCTGGATGCGGCGGCTACGGGGCACGCCGAGAAGCTTCTTCACCTTCTTCTCGTCGAACCAGCCCATGATGCAGGTTCCGAGTCCAAGTTCGGCAGCCTGCAGACAGAAGTGCTCGACGGCAATTCCGAGATCCATCATGCTGTAGTCCTTGCTTTTGACTATGCTGCCGGCCTTTGCCGATAGATTCATGTTCTCCTGAACCACAGCCACCAGCACAGGCACCTGCACCGTGAACTTGTTCATACCCAGCCCGATTGCCGCTTCCGACATTTCCGCCAGTTTGGCCCTGTCGTCGACCACGATGAATTTCCACGGCTGGGAATTGCAGGCTGAAGGGGCGAGACGGGCTGCCTCAAGACATTTGAGAATATGCTCCCGAGCTACGGGCTTGGGAGCATATTTTCTGTCGCTTTGTCTTTTGTTGACTAATTCTAAAAATTCCATCTTTTAAAGTGATGCAAGGTTCATCTCGTTGATGATGTTCTTTCCTTCAGGGGTGTAGGCGTATTCCATGTGGGCCTTGTAGGCTTCCTCCACGCGGCCGCGGACCACCTTCATCGAGCTGTTGAGGAAGTGGTTCTGCTCGGTCCACGGATCCGGAAGCACGCAGACTGCCGCAGGAAGCCACCTTTCAGGGAAAGCGCCGAAGAGACGTCCGCCCTTGCGATACATGTTCACTTCATCCTGGATCTTCTCGAGCATCTTCTCCTTTGCCTCCTTTGATGCAGGGTCGAGTCCGAGTTCCTTTGCATATGCCTTGAGCGCCTCCTTGTTAGGGGTTACGAGGGCGATTGTGTAAGGGTCCTGGCTGTTGTGCAGGAGGGCGCCGTCGATATATTTCGAATTCTCGACGAGATTTTCCTCGATTCCTTCCGGAGAATACTTCTCGCCGTCGGCTGCGATAAGGAGCGACTTGAAGCGGCCCACAACGTAAAGCATCTCGGCATCACGCATATAGCCCATATCGCCGGTATGAAGCCAGCCGTCCACGATTGTATCCGCAGTGGACTTAGGATTCTTCCAGTATCCTGCCATCACGTTCTCACCCTTGATGCAGATCTCGCCCTTAGAGCCGTAAGGCTGCTCCACTCCGTCCGCATCGAGAATCTTGATCTCCATCGGCTGCACGACCTTTCCTGACGAGCCGAAGATGTGCCTTGCAGGAGAGTTTGCGGAAATGATAGGGGTCGCCTCAGAAAGGCCATATCCCTGATACATAGGTATTCCGATGGCATAGTAGTACCTCTGGAGGTCTATGTCCAGAAGCGCGCCGCCGCCCACGAAGAACTTCATATTGCCGCCGAGGCCTTCTTCACGTACAGACTTGAATATGAACTTGTCGAAGAGAAGCATGAGCGGCTTGCGGAAGATGTCCACGAACTCCGTTCCCTTGTTGTATCCCTCCTTGTTGTATGCGATAGCATTTCTGAGCGCGAAGTTGTAGAGCTTCTCCACAGCCGGGCCCCTCTTCGAAATAGCGGTCTCGATGTTCTTCTTGAAGCTCTTTGCGAGCGTCGGAACCGACAGCATCACGCTCGGCTTCAGTTCCTGTATGCTCGGGGATATGTTCCTGAGCGCCTCCTTGCCGGACTTTCCGGACGGAACCATACCGAGGGATGCGCCATAGGACATCATGGTGTAGAATCCTGCGACATGGGCGAAGCAGTGGTCCAGCGGAAGGATGATGAGCATCCTGTCCTCAGGCTCCACGCCGATGACAGAGTGAGCCTGCTCCACGTTTGCCGTGTAGTTCCTGTGTGTCAGCAGGATACCCTTAGGATCCGCTGTCGTGCCGGATGTATAGCTGATGTTCGCGTAATCGTCCGGGCCTATCGACTGATATCTCTGGATGAACATGTCCTCATGCTCCGCAAGGAACCTGTCGCCCATCTCGATGATGTCGCCGATGTACATCTCGTTCTCCTTCATGTCGTCCACCTGGTCGAAGATGATGACCTTCTCGACCATCGGGCATTCAGGAAGCACGGCCCTGATCTTGGCAAGCTGGAACTTCGATGTGATGATGTATTTCGATTCCGAATGCTTCACACGGAACACGAGGTCGTTGGTCTCGCCGAGCTTGATTGAAAGCGGCACGTTCACAGCGCCTGCATAGAGCACGCCGAGCTCTCCGATTACCCACATGTCGCGGCCTTCGCTCAGATAGGACACCTTTTCGCCCTTCTGCACTCCGAGAGCCATGAGGCCGGCTGCAATGCGCTTGGCCTTCTTCAACGTTTCCTCATAAGTGGTAGATTCCCACGTGTTTGTATCAAGATTCTTCTCCCAAAGGAAAGGGTTCTTCGAATACTTGGCTACATACTTCTCGACAAAGTCGATGATGGTTAGTCTTTCTGCCATAATTTATTTCAGATTAGCACAAGTGGCCTCCCCCGGCATGGGAGAAGCCACTCATATGGTTAAAAGTTATTCTTTCGGAAAAAGGCCGAACAGCTCGGCATCTATCTTGTCCACGACCTCCTGGAAATCCTCCGGGCGGTTCTCGAACTTGATGCGGTCCACGTCGAGGACAAGGAGATTATGCTTATAATCCTTGATCCAGTTCTCGTAGCGTTCGTTCAGTCCTGTGATATAATCGATACGGATGCTCTTCTCGTACTCGCGGCCTCTCTTCTGGATCTGGCCGATGAGGTTCGGTATCGAACTCCTGAGGTATATGAGAAGGTCAGGGGGATTCACAAGCGACATCATGAGGTCGAAAAGGTCCGAATAGTTTTCGAAGTCCCTGGTGCTCATGAGCCCCATGCCGTGGAGGTTCGGCGCGAATATACGCGCGTCCTCGTAGATGGTACGGTCCTGGATTATCACTCCCGGCTCCTTCGATATGTCAACGACATCCTTGAAGCGCTTGTTGAGGAAGTACACCTGAAGATTGAAGGACCATCTTTCCATATCCTCGTAGAAGTCTGCGAGATACGGGTTATAGTCCACGGACTCGAATTTCGGAGTCCATCCGTAATGGGCTGCGAGCATCTTTGTGAGTGTAGTCTTGCCACTGCCTATATTACCTGCGATTGCAATATGCATACTGTAAGTTATTTTTTATGACGTCATGACGGACGAAGCCGGGACATCTGATTTTTATCTGCAATATTCAGCAAAAATAACTAACATTTTCTTAATTTTGTACGATTTAACGAAAAACTTAACTTTCGCAAGTGCGAAAGACCTTATATTTCGACCTTGGTCGAGGTTGGTCGCGAGCGATAAGCAAACAGCCCAGTGGGCTTTTGCAGCGAGCAGCTTCCCGAGGAAAGGGATTTAGGGATAGGGTAACGTAAATAGAGAAAGTGCGGTGGATAAAGTTTCGCAAA